>NZ_JADBJR010000010.1:0-1001 GCF_018101315.1 Rhodanobacter sp. B2A1Ga4
TGCGTCACGATCGTCATCGCCCGCTTCGGGTCCGCCGCCAGGAAGTCCGACTTCGCCAGCGGCGGGAACACGTTCGGCAGGCCCTCGCCGTTCGCCTGGTGGCACACCGAGCAGGTGCCGGTGAACAGCTGCTTGCCCGCCGCGATCTGCTCGGCCTTGGTCAGCGTGCCGGCCGCATGCGCCGTCGCCGCCGTGGTCACCGCCTTCAGGTTCGGCTCCGAGCGGTCGCCCAGGTAGACCGAATCCACTTCCTTGCCCGAGTAGATCGACTTGTCCTCCGGACCGTCCACCTTCAGGATGCCCAGCGCGCCCTTGTTGAACGCGCGGAAGATCGAGTGGTCGACCAGCACGTAGCTACCCGGCACATCGGTGTGGAATTCCACCATCGCCGCACCGCCGGACGGGATCAGCGTGGTCTGTACGTTGTGCTGCGCCACCGTGCCGCCTTCGGGCTGCACCTTGTCGAAGATCTCGCCGATCACATGGAAGCTCGACACCAGGTTCGGTCCGCCGTTGCCCACGAACAGCCGCACCGTCTGGTTGGTCTTGGCGGTCAGTGCGTTGTCACCGGTCAGCGCGCCTTCCTTGCCGTTGAACAGCACATAGGTCGGGTGCTCGTCGATCGCCTTCTCCATGTCGAACGGCTGGTGGCCCTTCTGCCGGTATTTGCCGGTGGTGTAGAAGTCGCCCTGCATCACGTAGTACTCGTGGTCGACCTTCGGCAACCCTTCCGGCGGCTCGACCAGGATCAGCCCGTACATGCCGTTGGCGATGTGCATGCCCACCGGCGCGGTGGCGCAGTGGTAGACGTAGATGCCCTGGTTCAGCGCCTTGAAGGTGAACCGCGATTCATGCCCCGGCGCGGTGAAGCTGGACGCCGCCCCGCCGCCCGGGCCGGTCACCCCGTGCAGGTCGATGTTGTGCGGCATCTTGCTGTCCGGCGCGTTCTTCAGGTGGAACTCCACCGTGTCGCCCTGGCGCACCCGGATGAAGCTGCCCGG
>NZ_JADBJR010000002.1:0-514946 GCF_018101315.1 Rhodanobacter sp. B2A1Ga4
TACCGTGCCGCCGAAGGTCCAGAACGTGTAACTGACGCCTTCGGAGATCGGCATCTCCTTCTCGATCACTTCCAGCTCGACGATGACTTTCGCCGGGTAGTTGCGGTTGACCGGCGGCGGCACGTGCGGCGGGCCGGTCAGCACCGCGTGGATCGGCTCGCCCTGCGGCGGGCCGAAGTCGCCGTGGGTCGCGGCGATCGCGGCAGGGCTGGCGTCAGCCTCCCCCACCGGCGATATCGCGGACGGCTTGCCGGAGCAGGCCGCCAGTGTCAGCAGGGCCGCCGCGGCGGCGGCGAAAAACGGTGGACGTGGCATGAGCGATCTCCGTGAGTTCTTGCGCGTCCTAGCCTAGGCGATCGCCCGACCGCGCTACTGACCTGGGTCAATTCGAACTCTTCCGGAACCGCACTGCGTCACCCTGCCACGGCCCGCGCCCCTCAACCCGGCTTGCCGTCCGCCCGCGGGGTCAGGTAGATCCACGCCGAGCGCAACACCCACGGCAGGAATGCCAGCAGCCAGCCGTAGGCGGCGATCACCAGCCACAGGTAGACATCGCCACCCAGCTCGGCGCGGATGCGCAGCAGCGCCACCACCTGCAGCAGGGCAAAGCACAGCCAGGCCACCGCGCCCATCTGCAGTGGCCGGCCGGAATGGCCCTGGGTCACCCGGGTCACCATCGCCACCAGCATCGAGCCGAAGAAGCCGATGCCCAACGCATGCAGCGGCGCACGACCGAGGATGAGGTGCCCGCTGGCCGCATACACCACGTCCTGCACCGCGTACAGCACGAACGCCACCGGCAGCCACGCGAACGCCAGGTGCAGCACGGCCAGGATGCCCGGGTGCATGGCTTTCCATGGCTGCCAGGTCAGCGAGTGCCACGCAAACACCAGCGCCAGCGGCACGTCGACCAGCCACAGCCAGCCGGTCACGCCGCGCCAGTCCAGCAGCAAATGCGCCAGCAGCAACGCCCACACCAGCGGCATGCTCCAGTCCGGCCGGATCACCTCGTAGCCTTTCACCATGTTGCCGGTGAAGAACGGCAGCATGCGATGCATCACCGAGAAATAGATAGGCAGCAGCAGTCCGAAGGTACCCAGCTTGATCGCCAGCCAGGCGCAATCCTCCGGCGCGCCGAACAGGTAGGCCAGGAACACCGCCAGCCCCACGCAACCCAGGCTCAACGCCGCCAGGCAGGAGCGCGCATGTCCCTTGCGCTCGGCCACCGACGCACGCAGCACCCCGGCCAGCGTCCACACGCCGATCAGATAGCCGACCAGCATCACGCTGATACCGAGCTTCAGCAGCCACGGCAGGTTGAGCAGGCCGACGTTCGCCAGCACGTAGCCGCCGAACACGCAGCCGGCCACCGGCAGGTAACGCGTCTTCGGCAGGTCCGGCCGGCCCAGCCAGCGCGGGAACGTGGTCAGCAGGAAGCCGAACATGAACAGCGGGAACAGGCCGTACTGGATCAGCATCGCGTGCGCCCAGCCCGGCGGGATCGACGGCTGCGGCCAGCCGGCCAGGCCAAAGCGCATCCAGGTCAACTCCACCGCCCACCACGTCATGCTGAGCAGCACCGCGACGGTGCCGGCCAGGAACAACGGCCGGTGCGGCGCGGAGGCCAGCAGCGCCGTCAGCTGCGCCGGCGCGACCGCTGTCGCCGCGGGAGATCGTGATTCAGCCATGCCGATGCCAACTCGAACGAGAATGATTCGCCATCGTGGCAGGTTAGCACCAGCGCGGGCACTGATCTGGGTCAGTCACCCGGGGCACCCCGCGGCGTTCATTCCGGCAGCAGCGCCTGGCCGATCTCGCGCAGCTTCTTTGGATTCAGCAGTTCCAGTTCGCGCCCTTCGATCTCGATCAGCCGCTGACTGCGGAAGCGGCTGAGCACGCGGCTGACGGTTTCCGCGGCCAGGCGCAGGTAGTTGGCGATGTCGCCGCGCGACATGCTGAGATGGAAGCGCGTGCCGGAAAAGCCACGCACGGCGTAGCGGCCGGCCAGGTCCATCAGGAACGCGGCGACGCGTTCGTCGGCGCTGTGGTCCCCGGCGAGCAGGCTGGCGGTGCCCAGCTCCTTGCTCAGCATGCGGAACAGGTGCTGCTGCACCGCCGGCACGCGCGAGGCCAGCGCACTCATCGCGGGGAACGAGAAGCGGCAGAAATAGGCGGTGTCCAGCGCCACCGCATCGCACGGGAAATGCTCGGGGTAGATCGCGTTGAGACCGATCACCTCGCCGGGCAGATAGAAACCCAGTACCTGCTCGCGCCCTTCCTTGTCGACCATGCGGGTCTTCACGGTGCCCGAACGCACCGCAAAGATCGCGCGGAACGGGTCACCGGTACGGAATATCTGTTCGCCGGCACGGAACGGGCCGACGTGCTCGACCAGGCACTGCAGCTCGGCCAGCTCCGGCTTGTCGTAGCCGGCCGCGATGCACGCGCTGGAGAACGCGCAGGTGCCGCAGAAGCGCGTCTCGTCGCCGTCGTCGGCAATCGGGCTGGGCGGCTCGGGCAGACGACCTGCCAGGGGCTTGGATTGCATGATGGTGATGGGCTGCCGGGTCGGGGCTGCGTGGATCAGATCACGCGCGAGTAGCGTGGGGCCTGTGCCGCGTCGTCAAGATAGGCGTCGAAGCACATGGCGATGATACGCAACAGCAGCCGTCCCCGCGAGGTGACCCGGATCTCGCGTGGGCTTTCCGTGACCAGCCCGTCCTCGATCAGCGGCTGCAGGCGCTGCCGCTCGCGCGTGAAGTACTCGTCGAACAGCAGCCGGTGGCGCGCGCCGAACGCCTGCTTGTCCAGCGTGCCGTGGCACATCAGCTCGTTGATCAGCTCGCGCCGGATCAGGTCGTCCTCGTCCAGCTGCAGCCCGCGCATCAGCGGCAGGCGGCCGGCGTCCAGCGCCGCGTAGTAGCCGATCAGGTCGCGCGCGTTCTGGCTGTAGCTGTCGCCGATGCGGCCGATCGCGCTGACGCCGAGGCCGACGATGTCGCAGTCGCCGTGCGTCGAGTAACCCTGGAAGTTGCGCTGCAGCGTGCCGGCGCGCTGCGCCAGCACCAGCTCGTCGCTGGCCTTGGCGAAGTGATCCATGCCGATGTAGACGTAGCCGGCCGCCGACAGGTGCTCCAGCGCGCGGCCGAACAGCGCCAGCCGGGTGGCCGCGTCGGGCAGGTCCGCAGCCTCGATCTGCCGCTGCGCCTTGAACATCTCCGGCAGGTGGGCGTAGCCGTAGACCGCCACGCGGTCCGGGTTCAGCGCCACCACCTGGTCCAGCGTGCGGCTGAAGCCGTCCACGCTCTGGAACGGCAGGCCGTAGATCAGGTCGACGCTGGCCGAGCGGAAGCCCGAAGCCCGCGCCGCCTCGATCACCTCGCGGGTCTGCTCGAAGCTCTGGATCCGGTTGACTGCCTTCTGCACCACCGGATCGAAATCCTGGATGCCCACCGAGAGGCGGTTGAAGCCCAGCTCGCCCATGGCGCGGATGTAGGCGCCGTCGGCGAAGCGCGGGTCGATCTCGATGCCGTACTCGCGGTCCGCCGCGTGGCTGAAGCTGAAATGCCGTGCCAGCGACTCCAGCAGCTCGCCCATGTGCGCGGTGTCGAGGAAGTTCGGCGTGCCGCCGCCGAAGTGCAGCTGGCGCACCGGCCGGTCGCGGTCGAACAGCGGCGCGATCAGCTCGATCTCGCGGTACAGCCGCTCCAGGTAGCGGTCGGCCTGGGTCACGTCGCGGGTGATCACCCGGTTGCAGCCGCAGTAGAAGCACGGGCTCATGCAGAACGGCACGTGCACGTACACCGACAGCGGGCGCGGGATCGGCTCCTCGTTGGAGGCGCGGATCGCCCCGCGCAACGCCACCTCGTCGAACTCGGCCTTGAAATGCGGCGCCGTCGGGTAGCTGGTGTAGCGCGGCCCGGCCACGTCGTAGCGGGCGATCAGCGCCGGGTCGAATTCGGGAGGAGTGATGGGAATGGCCATGTTGCCGAGTCTGTCGGGAGACCTGCCGGCATGCCTTGATCCGGGTCAATTCGCACGCCGGTCGCGGCGACCTGCCGCAGCACCGGCGTGGCGGCCCGCGTCATCGCCGGTACGGCTCGACCTGCTGCTCGATGGCGCCGAAGATCGAGGCGCCGGCGGCGTCGGTGACGTCGATCTTCAGGCGGTCGCCGAACTTCAGGAACGGCGTGCTCGGCTGGCCGTCGCGCAGGGTCTCCACCGTGCGCTGCTCGGCCAGGCAGGAGGCGCCCTTGCCGGTGTCCTGGTTGGCGATGGTGCCGGAGCCAACGATGGTGCCGGCGGTCAACGGCCGCGTCTTCGCCACGTGGGCGACCAGCTCGGCGAAGCTGAACTGCATGTCGACGCCGCATTCGGCCTCGCCGAACCAGGCGCCGTTGAGCCAGGTGCGCATCGGCAGGTGCAGTTTGTCGCCAGCCCAGGCCTCGCCCAGTTCGTCCGGCGTCACCAGCACCGGCGACAGCGCCGAACGCGGCTTGGACTGCAGGAAACCGAAGCCCTTGGCCAGCTCACCCGGGATCAGCCCGCGCAGGCTCACGTCGTTGACCAGGCCGACCATCTGGATGTGCGCAGAAGCCTCGCCCGGCGTGACCGCCATCGGCACGTCGTCGGTGACCACCACCACCTCGGCTTCCAGGTCGATGCCGTAATCCTCGCTGGGTACGACGACCGGATCGCGCGGCCCGAGGAAACCGGCGCTGGTGGCCTGGTACATCAGCGGGTCGGTGTAGAAACTGGCCGGCACCTCGGCGCCGCGCGCGCGACGCACGCGTTCCACGTGCGGCAGGTAGGCCGAGCCGTCGACGAATTCGTAGGCGCGCGGCAGCGGCGAGGCCAGCGCGGCCATCTCCAGCACGAACGCGCCGGCGGCGCGGCCCGCGTTCAATTCGTCCGACAGCGCGTTCAGCCGCGGCGCCGCGTTCGACCAGTCGTCCAGCGCCGCCTGCAGCGTCGGCGCGATGCTGCCCGCCGTCACCGCGCGGGAGAGATCGCGGCTGACCACCACCAGCGTGCCGTCGCGGCCGCCTTCCTTGAGAGATCCGAGTTTCATCGTGCTGCCTTGTGTCAGATGCGTGGATGGATCGCCGTCACGGCGCGAAGTGCTTGCCGATATCCTGCCAGCATCGGTAGTAGTCGTGCTGCAACTGCGGCGCATCCAGCGCCTGCTGCGTGGGGCGGATCACCTTGCGCGTCTCGAACATGAAGGCCATGGTGCCGCCGATCACGTCCGGCTTCGACAGGTCCGCGTGCGAGGCCTTCTCGAAGGTGGCTGCGTCCGGACCGTGGGCGCTCATGCAGTTGTGCAGCGAGGCGCCGCCGGGCACGAAGCCCTCGGCCTTGGCGTCGTACACGCCAGTGATCAGGCCCATGAATTCGCTGGCCACGTTGCGATGGAACCACGGCGGCCGGAAGGTGTGCTGCGCCACCAGCCAGCGCGGCGGGAAGATCGCGAAATCCATGTTGGCCGTGCCGGGCGTGTCGCTGGCCGAGGTCAGCACGGTGAAGATGCACGGATCGGGATGGTCGACGCTGATCGAGCCGATCGTGTTGAAGCGGCGCAGGTCGTACTTGTACGGCGCGTAGTTGCCGTGCCAGCCGACCACGTCCAGCGGCGAGTGGCCGATGTTCGCGGTCCACAGCGCACCCTGGAATTTCGCCACCAGCTCGAACGCGCCCTCGGCGTCCTCCCAGGCCGCCACCGGCGTGAGGAAATCGCGCGCATTGGCTAGGCCGTTCGAACCGATCGGGCCCAGCTCCGGCAGGCGCAGCAGCGCGCCGAAGTTCTCGCAGACGTAGCCACGCGCCTCGCCATCGGGAAGGTCCACGCGGAAGCGCACGCCGCGCGGAATCACCGCGATCTCCTGCGGCTCGAGCTCGATCACGCCCAGCTCGGTGGCCAGATGCAACCGGCCGTGCTGCGGCACGATCAGCAGCTCGCCATCGGCGTCATAGAAGAAGCGCCCCTGCATCGAGCGGTTCGCCGCGTAGAGGTGGATGCCGATGCCGCCCTGCTCGGCCGGGCCGCCATTGCCGGCGATCGTCACCAGGCCGTCGACGAAGTCGGTCAGCGCGGCTGGCAGCGGCAGTGGGTCCCAGCGCAGCTGGTTCGGCGTGGCCGGCGCCTCGTCGAAACGGTTGTGGAAGGTGGCATGTGCCAGCGGCCGGAACGGCTCATGCACCGCGGCCGGACGGATCCGGTACAGCCAGCTGCGCCGGTTCTGGTGGCGCGGTGCGGTGAATGCGGTGCCGGACAGCTGCTCCGCGTACAGCCCGTGCGCCACCCGCTGCGGCGAGTTCTGGCCGACCGGCAGCACGCCGGGGATCGCCTCGCTGGCGAACTCGTTGCCGAAGCCGGATTGGTAGCCCTTGTCCACGATCGTTGCCATGCACCGCTCCTTCAGAGGAACCCGCGTTTCATCTGGTCACGCTCGATCGACTCGAACAGCGCCTGGAAGTTGCCTTCGCCGAAACCCTCGTTGCCCTTGCGCTGGATGATCTCGAAGAAGATCGGGCCGATCGCATTCTGGGTGAAGATCTGCAGCAGCTTGCGCTGGTGGGTTTCCGGATCGGCGTCGATCAGGATCCTGTTCTTCGCCAGCCGCGGCACGTCCTCGCCATGGTTCGGCACGCGCACGTCGATTACCTCGAAGTACGCATCCGGCGTGTCGAGGAACTCCACGCCGGCTTCGCGCATCCGCTCCACCGTGGTGTAGATGTCGTCGGTGAAGCAGGCAATGTGCTGGATGCCTTCGCCGTGGTAGGCGTCGAGGTATTCGTTGATCTGGCTCTTCGGGTCGCTCGACTCGTTCAGCGGGATGCGCACGATGCCGTCCGGCGCGGTCATCGCCTTGGACACCAGGCCGGTCTTGGCGCCCTTGATGTCGAAGTAGCGGATCTCGCGGAAGTTGAACAGCTTCTCGTAGTAGTCCGACCACTTCTGCATGTTGCCGAAATGCAGGTTGTGGGTGAGGTGGTCGATGAAGGTCAGGCCGAAGCCGGCCGGGTTCGGCGCGGCACCGGCGATCGCCACGTAGTCGGCCGCATAGGCATCGCCTTCGCGCGGCACCAGGTACAACATGCAGTCGCCGATGCCCTTGACCACCGGCACGTCGATCGCGCGGCTGGCCGCCTTGTGCGCCACCGCTTCGCCGCCGTTGGCGAGCACCTTCGCCGCCACCTCGGCCACCGGCTTCTTGAAGCGGATCGCGAAGCCGCAGGCACTGGGGCCGTGCTTCGCGGCGAAGTCGGCGGCGAACGAGTCCGGGTCCTCGTTGACCAGGAAGTTCACGCCGTTCTGGCGGTAGACCGTGATCGGGCGCGAGACGTGTTTCAGCACGGCGCTGAAGCCCATCCGCCGGAACAGCGCGTGCAGCTCGCCGGCGCGACCGGCCGGGGCGGCGAACTCGACGAATTCGAAGCCGTCGATCCCCATCGGGTTCTCGAACGTGGTGACCTGCATGCCAAGGTTCGGCTGGGCGTTCATGGCGCTCTCCTGTGTGTCGGTGCACGATGGCCGCTCACGAGCGTGCCACCATCGCTGGTAATCCTTCGTTATAGTTACAATTGAAACCAGTTGCAAGGAACTCGTCCCATGTCCTCCCGCCACAAGAGCGCCCCGGCCAGCGCCGAGCACGCACCGTTGCAACTGGAGCATTTCCTGCCGTACCGGCTGTCGATCCTGTCCAACACGATCAGCCAGACGATCGCCGACGACTACCAGCGCCGCCATGACCTCTCGGTGACGGAGTGGCGGGTGATGGCGGTGCTGGCCCGCTTCGAGGGGCTGTCCGCGCGCGAGGTGGCCGAGCGCACGGCGATGGACAAGGTGGCGGTGAGTCGCGCGCTGGCGCGCCTGGTCGCCGCCGGCCGGGTCGACCGCAGCACCCACGACAACGACAGGCGCCGCTCGGTGCTCAAGCTCAGCGCCGCCGGCTGGGTCATCCACGACGAGGTCGCCCCGATGGCCCGCACCCGCGAACGCGAAGTGCTGGCCAGGCTCGATGCCGACGAACGCCAGTGGCTGGTACGGATACTGGACAAGCTGCTGGCGGCGGACAGCTGACAGGCCACCCGCTGCGCAGCACGGGTGCCGGCTTACGCCGCAGCGGTGCCCGGCGCGGCACCCAGCAGCTGGCGCAGCATGTACGGCAGGATGCCGCCGTGGCGGTAATAGGCCGCCTCCGCGGGCGTGTCGATGCGCACCCGCGCCTCGAACACGGTCTTCCTGCCCTGCGCATCGGTGGCCTCCACCTTGACCGTGGGCGCGGGCGCCTCGCGGCCGGCCAGGCCGGCAATCTCGAAAGTCTCCTCGCCGGACAGGCCCAGCGTGTCCGCATTCTGGCCCTCCTGGAACTGCAGCGGCAGCACGCCCATGCCGATCAGGTTGGAGCGGTGGATGCGTTCGTAGGACTGCGCGATCACCGCCCGCACACCGAGCAGCGCGGTGCCTTTCGCCGCCCAGTCGCGCGACGAGCCGGAGCCGTATTCCTTGCCGGCCAGGATCACCAGCGGCGTGCCGGCGGCAAGGTAGCTGACCGAGGCGTCGAAGATCGTGCTCACCGGGCCGCCCTGCCGGGTGAAGTCGCGGGTGAAGCCGCCCTCCGTCCCTGGCGCCAGCTGGTTGCGCAGGCGGATGTTGGCGAAGGTGCCGCGGATCATCACCTCGTGGTTGCCGCGACGCGAACCGTAGGAATTGAAATCCTTGCGCTCCACGCCGTGTCCGGCGAGGTATTTGCCGGCCGGCGAATCCACCTTGATCGCGCCGGCCGGACTGATGTGGTCGGTGGTCACCGAATCACCCAGCCGGGCCAGCACGCGCGCGCCGCGAATGTCGGTCAACGGCGCCGGTTCGCGTCCCACGCCATCGAAGTACGGCGGCTGGCGCACGTAGGTGGAATCGGCATCCCACTGGAAGGCGTTCCCCTCGGGCACCTGCAGGCTGCGCCAGTTGTCGTCGCCGGCGAACACGTCGGCATAACCGTTGGCGAACATGTCGGCTTTCACGCAGGCATCGATGACATCCTGGATCTCGCGGTTCGACGGCCAGATGTCGCGCAGGTACACCGGCTTGCCGTCACTGCCGGTGCCCAGCGGGTCCTTGAGCAGGTTGGTGTGCATCGTGCCCACCAGCGCATAGGCCACCACCAGCAGCGGCGACGCCAGGAAGTTCATCTGCGACTGCGGGTGGATGCGCCCCTCGAAATTGCGATTGCCCGAGAGCACCGAACACACGTTGAGGTCGTGCTCGGCCACCGCCGTGGCCACTTCGGGAATCAGCGGGCCGGAGTTGCCGATGCAGGTGGTGCAGCCGTAGCCGACCAGGTTGAAGCCGAGCTGGTCCAGGTACGGCGTGAGCCCGGCCCGGTCGTAGTAATCCGTGACCACGCGCGAACCCGGCGCCAGCGAGGTCTTGACCCAGGGCTTGCGGCTCAGGCCCTTCTCCACCGCACGTTTGGCCAGCAGGCCGGCGCCGATCATCACCAGCGGATTGGAGGTGTTGGTGCACGAGGTGATGGCGGCGATGACCACGTGTCCGTTGTCCAGTCGGGCGCTGCCGCCGTTGGCCATGGCGATCTCCACCGGCGCGTGCGGCCAGTCGTGACCGATATCGCAATGGCCGGGGACATGCGGCGCATCGCTGGCGCTGCCGCGCACGATCGACACCGGGTCGCTGGCGGGAAACGATTCGTCGATGGCCTCGTCCAGACTTCCAAGGATCGCCTTCTCGTAGGGCTGCCCGCCGAGCAGCGCGCCGACGGCACCGGGCGCAATCCGCACCGGGATGCGGTCCTGCGGCCGCTTGGGCCCGGCAATGGAAGGCTCCAGCGTGGCCAGATCCAGTTCGAGCGTCTGCGAATACTCGGCTTCGTCAGCGGGGTCGTGCCACAGGCCCTGGGCCTTGGCGTAGGCCTCGACCAGGCGCACCTGATGTTCGGAACGGCCGGTCAGGCGCAGGTAGGCGAGGGTTTCGTCGTCGATCGGGAAGATCGCGCAGGTGGCGCCATATTCCGGGCTCATGTTGCCCAGCGTGGCGCGATTGGCCAGCGGGATGCGGGCCACGCCCGGCCCGTAGAAATCGACGAACTTGCCGACCACGCCCGTCTTGCGCAGCAGCTCGGCGACGGTCAGCACCAGATCGGTGGCGGTGGTGCCGGGCGGAAACTCGCCGGTCAGCTTGATGCCGACCACCTGCGGAATCAGCATGCTCATCGGCTGTCCCAGCATGGCCGCCTCAGCCTCGATGCCGCCCACGCCCCAACCCAGCACGCCCAGCCCGTTGACCATCGGCGTGTGCGAGTCGGTGCCGACCAGCGTATCGGGGTAGGCCAGCATGCCGTCCGGTCCCTCGCGGGTGAACACCACGCGCGACAGGTACTCCAGGTTGACCTGGTGGCAGATGCCAGTGTCCGGCGGCACCACCTTGAAATTGTCGAACGCATGCTGCGCCCAGCGCAGCATCTGGTAGCGCTCCACGTTGCGCTCGAACTCGAGCTGCGCGTTGATGGAAAAGGCGTCACCCTGGCCGAACGCATCGACGATGACGGAGTGATCGATCACCAGCTCGCTGGGCACCAGCGGATTGATCCGCTGCGGATCGCCGCCCAGCGCGATGATCGCGTCGCGCATCGCCACCAGGTCCACCACGCACGGCACGCCGGTAAAATCCTGCATCAGCACGCGCGCCGGCGTGTACTGCACCTCCTGCTGCCCAGTGGCCTGCGGTTGCCAGTCCGCCAACGACTGGATCTGCTCGCGGGTGACCAGGTGGCCGTCCTCGTTGCGCAACAGGTTTTCCAGCAGCACCTTGAGGCTGTAGGGCAGTCGGTGCGCGGTCTTGATGCGGTCGAGCCGGTAAATCTGGTAACGGGTGTCGTCGACCGTCAACTGGTCGCGCGTGCCGAAGCTGTCGCTGCTCATGAAACTCTCCTCGTGGAGCGTGATACCCGCCGCTCGTGGCCCGTCTCTCGGCGAACCGCCGCGACACGTGAATGCTTATCGAAACGCCAGGTACAAGCTGGTGAACACGCCGATGGCCATCAGCGCCAGACAGGCCAGATCGAGCGCAACCAGGGCCGAAAATTTCATGCGGTCGGCATGCACGTAGTCCTCCACGATCACGCGCAAGCCGACTTGATCTTGATCAGCGCGTCCAGCAGCATCGGCCCGCACTTGTCGCGGTCGATGGCATAGGTGTCGATGCGTGGATTGCGTCCCGACTCGGGGTCGTAGCGGTACACCTGCAGGTGCCGCACCCGGGTGGCGCCCGCAGGTTCGGGCCAGGTCACGCCCGCTTCGATGCGCGAGGCAGGGGATGCGCCCGAGTTGCGCGACACCGGAAACCGTTTGGGGCTACGCCAGCGTGAGATCTGCTTCGAGCTCTTGATCAACACCGGCGACCCTCCCGCCGCGATGAAGTGGCCCGGCGGGTTGCGCCAGAAGCGTCTGCCCACGCGGCAATCAAGCTGATCGATGACGACTCGTCGCTGGCAGCAACCAGCCCGGGCGACGACGCCTCTCTGAAGATACTGGTAGAGAAAGCGTGAAACCCGGGTAAAGGCAGGCTGCCGTCTCATGCAACCCGGCCGCGCTGGCGGCGGACGGGTTCCGTTTCCACGCGGCTCAACGCACCCCGTGCATCAGCCGGTTGATCAGCGGTGCGATCAGAAACAGCACGACGCCGCCGCCGAGCAGGATCCAGAAGCCCATGGTGTAGCCGGACAACGCCGAGTCCACGGTCATGCCGGTCTCGCCGCTGACGTGGCCGGCGAATAGCCCCGCCAGGTTGTTGCCGATCGCGGTGGACAGGAACCAGCCGCCCATGCCCAGCCCCACCAGCCGCACCGGCGCCAGCTTGGTCACCATCGACAGGCCGATCGGCGACAGGCACAGCTCGCCGGCGGTCTGCAGCACGTAGCACAGCACCAGGGTCCACAACGGGATCATGCCGTCGCCGCCCACCAGGCTCGACAGCGCATACATCAGCACCGCGAAGCCCAGCGCGTTGCCGATCAGGCCCAGCCCGAACTTGCGCGGGATCGACGGTTCGATGCGGCGCTTGTCCAGCCAGCCCCATGTCATCGCCACCAGCGGCGCCAGCAGCACGATCGCCACCGGGTTCACCGACTGGAACCAGCCGACCGGGAATTCCCAGCCCGCCAGGTTGCGATCCACGATGTGCTGGGCCAGGAAGTTGAACGAGCTGCCGGCCTGCTCGAAGAACATCCAGAACAGCACGTTGAAGGTGAAGATGATCAGCATCGCGATCACCCGCTGGATCTGCACGGCGCCGGTGCGGATCGCCTCTACCACCAGCATCGCGCCCACGCCGATGAACAGCGCGGTCAACAACCACTGGATTGCCACCGCACCGGCCCGGTCCATCAGCAGGTAGACCAGCGGGATCGCCACCAGCACGCCGATGGCCACGTACACCACGCGCATCGGGCTGGCGATTTCCGGCGCCGGCTTGCCGACCGGACCGAGCTGGCGACGACCGAACCAGAACCACACCAGGCTGATCAGCATGCCCACGCCCGACGCGGCGAAGACCACGTGGAAGTTGTCGTGCTGCGGCGTGCCGAAGACGCGTTCGGCCAGGTAGCTGGTCAGGATCGGCGCGATCAGCGCACCCGCGTTGATGCCCATGTAGAACAGGGTGAAGCCGCGGTCGCGGCGCGAATCGCCGGTGGCGTACAGCTGGCCCACCATCGAGGAGATGTTCGGCTTGAACAGGCCATTGCCCACGATGACGGTGGCCAGGCCCAGCATGAAGATCTCGTGCTGCGGCACCATCACCATGAACAGGCCCGCGGCCATCACCACCGCGCCCAGCAGGATCGAGCGCTGGTAGCCGATGATCTTGTCCGCCACGTAGCCGCCGAACACCGCGGTGGCATAGACCAGCGCCAGGTAGGCGCCATAGGTGCGGCTGGCCGACGCCTGGCCGGCTTCGTCGCCGTTGAAGAACTGCGCCACGATGTACAGCGTGAGCGCCCAGCGCATGCCGTAGAACGCGAAGCGCTCCCAGAACTCCGACATGAACAGCATCCACAGCGGACGCGGATGCCCCAGCATTTGCGGATAGTCGGGTACCGGCTTCGCGTCGCCGGCGAGTGTGATGTTACTCATGTCTAGCCCCTGTGCTCATCGGTGATTCGCAAGTTATTGCGAACGACCAGATGTAACCGGCGGCCTCGCATCCGTCAAATGCGCTGCAGCACGCGGCCCGGGAGAAAACCGCGCGCTGCCAAGACCGGATGGCGTCAGCGCACGCCGTGCATCAGCCGGTTGATCAGGGGCGAGATCAGCAGCAACAACGCGCCGGCACCGGCCAGCAGCCAGAAGCTGAAGGTGAAGCCGCCCAGTGCGGAGGCGGCGGTCATCCCGCTTTCGCCGCTGATCCTGCCGGCCAGCAGGCCCGACAGGTTGCCGCCCACCGCCAGCGACAGGAACCAGCCGCCCATCGCCAGGCCGACCAGCCGCGGCGGCGCCAGCTTGGTCACCATCGACAGGCCGATCGGCGACAGGCACAGCTCGCCCACCGTCTGCAGCACGTAGCACAGCACCAGCGGCCAGAACGGAATCAGCCCGTGCGCATCGAGCAGGCGCGACAGCGCGTACATCAGCACCGCAAAGCCGAGGCCGTTGAAGATCAGGCCCAGGCCGAACTTGCGCGGGATCGACGGCTCGCTCCTGCGCGCCGCCAGGAAAGCCCAGACCACGGTGACCACGGGCGCCAGCACGATGATCGCCAGCGGACTGACCGACTGGAACCAGCCCACCGGGAAGGTCCAGCCGCCGAACATCTGCCGGTCAACCAGGTTCTCGGCGAGGAAATTGAACGAGGTGCCCAGCTGGAAGTAGAACATCCAGAACAGGATGTTGAAGGCGAAGATGATCAGCATCGCCACCACCCGGTCGACCTGCACCCGACCGTGCCTGACCGCCTCGACCAGCAGCATCACCGCCACCGCGGCGAACAGCGCACCCAGCATCCAGGACAAGCCGGTGGTGACGAAGGCCAGCAACAGGTACACCAGCGGCACGGCGACGACCATGCCCAGCACCACCCACACCACGCGCATGCGGCCGGCCGCTTCAGGCGCCGGCCGGCCCACACCCTTCAGCCCGCGCCGGCCGAACCAGAACCACAGCAGGCTGAGCAGCATGCCCACGCCGGCCGCGCCGAACACGATGCGGTAGTTCTGCTGCATCGGCGTGTCGGTGAAATGGGCGGCCATCCAGCCGGTCAGCAGCGGCGCCAGCAGCGCGCCGCCGTTGATGCCCATGTAGAACAGGGTGAAGCCGCGATCGCGGCGCGGATCGTCGCGCCCGTACAACTGCCCGACCATGGTGGAGATGTTCGGCTTGAACAGCCCGTTGCCCACGATCACCATCGCCAGGCCGAGCAGGAAGACGTCGCGGCTGGGCAGCATCACCACGAACAGGCCCAGCGCCATCATCAGCGCGCCCAGCAGGATCGAGCGCTGGTAGCCGATCACCCGATCCGCCACGTAGCCGCCGAAGATGCTGGAGGCGTAGATCAGCGCGGTATACGCACCAAAGATGCTGGCGGCCCACGCCTGGCCGGAGGCATCGCCGTGGTAGAAGTGCGCCACGATGTACAACGCCAGCGCCCAGCTCACGCTATAGAACGCGAAGCGTTCCCAGAACTCGGTCATGAACAGCATCCACAACGGACGCGGATGCCCCAGCGTCTGCGGATACTCGGGCGCGGCGCTGATCTGGACGACTTCGTTCATGGGTGCTCCCGGATTTCAGGTGGGCACATCATGACGGGATTCATGCCAGGCTGCGCAACCGGCGGGCGATCGGCTCAGCTGCCGAGCACGGTGCGCACGTCCAGCAGTTCGGGGAAGAATTCCAGATCGAGAGCCTTCTTCAGGAAGCTCACCCCGGACGAACCGCCGGTGCCGCGGCGATGGCCGATGATCCGTTCGACCGTTTTCATGTGGCGGAAACGCCACAACTGGAAGCTCTCCTCCACGTCCACCAGCTGTTCGCACATGTGGTATTCGGGCCAGAACTCCGCGCGATCCTCGTAGATGCGCTTGAGCACCGGCAGCAGCGCCTCGTTGCGCCGGTAGGCCTGCGTCCAGTCGCGATCGAGCAATTCGGCCGGCACCGCGTGGCCACGCCGCGCCAGGTAACGCAGGAACTCGTCATACAGGCTGGGCGCCTCCAGCACCGCGCGCAATTCCCCCTGCGCGGCCGGGTCGTGCGCGAACACCTTGAGCATGTCGGCGTTCTTGTTGCCCAGCAGGAATTCGATCTGGCGATATTGCAGCGACTGGAAGCCGGACGACGGCCCCAGCACGCCGCGAAACTCCAGGTACTCCGCCGGCGTCAGCGTCTCCAGCACCGCCCATTGTTCGAACAGCTGGCGCTGCACCTGCTTCACCCGCGCCAGGATCTTCAGGCAGGCATCGATGTCGTCGGCCTGCAGGTGCAGCACCGCCGCCTTCAGCTCGTGGATCAGCAGCTTCATCCACAACTCGGAGACGTGGTGCTGCACGATGAATAGCATCTCGTCGTGGTGTGGCGGGTTGCTCAGCGGCTGCTGCGCCGACAGCAATGTGTCCAGCTGCAGATAGCCACCGTAGGTGATCTGTCCGTTGAGGTCGGTCTGGATGCCCGCTTCGAGATCGCGCTGGTTGTCGCTCATGCCGGTCCGTCATGTTTCCGTGGAACACACATGGTAACGGCTGGGCAGCGATCACATCCTGACCCACGACAGGGCGCGCCAGCTGGCTTGCGCCGAGCATGGTGGTGCTCCGGACCTCCTTCCGTACGTCCACGCATGCTGCGCTGTACCTTGCAGCGCAACATCCCTGCCTGCTATCAAGCGCGGTCTTGTGCGGTTGTTTGTGTGTCTCGTGCGTCGGAAACACGCCACCGCCAGCCCATTTCCTCACCCCCGGAGCGAGTCGTGACCATCGCCGCCAAGTTTGAAATCGAATACCTGCAATACCTCGATGCCGAGGGCAAGCAGGTACGTGATGACCTGCCCGAGTTCGCGAAAGACCTCGGCCACATGGTCGAGCTGTACAAGCTGATGCTGTCCACTCGCGTGTTCGACGCCAAGTCGATCGCACTGCAGCGCACCGGCAAGCTGGGCACCTATGCCAGCTGCCTCGGCCACGAGGCGGCGCACGTCGGCATCGGCAGCGCGATGCGTCCCGAGGACGTGTATGCACCGAGCTACCGCGAATACGGCGCCCAGCTCTATCGCGGGGTGCAGCCGCGCGAGGTCTACATGTACTGGGGCGGCGACGAGCGCGGCAACGACTACCAGAAGGAACCGGCGCGGCACGACTTCGCCTGGAGCGTGCCGATCGCCACGCAATGCCTGCACGCGGCGGGTTCGGCGCTGGCGTTCAAGATCCGCGGCGAGAAGCGCGTGGCGGTATGCACCATCGGCGACGGCGGCTCGTCCAAGGGCGACTTCTACGGCGCCATCAACATCGCCGGCGCGCAGAACCTGCCGCTGGTGGCAGTGATCGTCAACAACCAGTGGGCGATCTCGGTGCCGCGCAAGATCCAGTCCGGCGCGCCCACGCTGGCGCAGAAGGGCATCGCCGCCGGTCTCTTTTCGATCCAGGTGGACGGCAACGACATCATCGCCGTGCGCAAGGCGATGGAGGACGCGCTGGAGCGCGCGCGCAACGGCCAGGGCGGCAGCGTGCTCGAACTGGTCACCTACCGCCTCGGCGACCACACCACCGCCGACGATGCACGCCGCTACCGCGGCGAGCAGGAAGTGAAGGACGGCTGGGAAAAGGAGCCGATGAAGCGCCTGCGCAACTGGCTGGTGGCGAAGAAGGTGTGGGACGACGCGAAGGAAGAAGCTTGGAAGGCCGAGTGCGACGAGTGGATGGACAACGAGGTGAACGCCTATCTCGAGACCAGGACCCAGCCGGTCTCGGCGATGTTCGACTACATCTTCGCCGAAGTCCCCGCCGATCTCGCGAAACAGCGCGACTACGTCCTCTCGCTCGAAAACAAGGCCCACTGAGTCATGGCACAGATCACTCTCATCGAAGCGGTTACCCAGGCGCTCGCCTACGAGATGGCGCACGACCCGAGCGTCGTGGTGCTGGGCGAGGACGTCGGCGTCAACGGCGGCGTGTTCCGCGCCACCCAGGGCCTGCAGGAAAAATTCGGCGAGCTGCGCGTGCTCGACACGCCGCTGGACGAAACCACCATCGCCGGCGTCACCGTCGGCCTCGCCGTGCAGGGCATGAAGCCGGTGGCCGAGGCGCAGTTCGAGGGCTTCATCTACCCAATGATGGAGCAGATCGCCTGCCACGCCGCGCGCATGCGCAACCGCACCCGCGGCCGCCTCACCGTGCCGGCCGTGTGGCGTGCGCCGTGGGGCGGCGGCATCCGCGCACCGGAGCATCATTCGGAAGCGAACGAGCACCTGTTCACCAACATCCCCGGCCTGCGCGTGGTGATGCCCTCGTCGCCCGCACGTGCCTACGGTCTGCTGCTGGCCGCGATCCGCGATCCCGATCCGGTGATGTTCTTCGAACCCAAGCGCATCTACCGCCAGTACAAGGAAGAGGTGCCGGACGACGGCGAGGCCTTGCCGCTGGACGTGTGCTTTGTGCTGCGCGACGGCACCGACGTAACCCTGGTGAGCTGGGGCGCGCAGGTGAAGGAAGCGCTGGAAGCGGCCGACGCACTGGCCGCCGAAGGCATCAGCGCCGAGGTGATCGACGTGGCCACGCTGACCCCGCTGGACTTCGACACCATCGCCGAGTCGGTGCAGAAGACCGGCCGCTGCGTGATCGTGCACGAAGCGCCCAAGACCGCCGGCTTCGGCGCCGAGATCGCCGCCCGCCTGGCCGAGGAATGCATGTATGACCTGCTCGCCCCGGTCGAGCGCGTCACCGGCTTCGACACGCACATCCCGCTGTTCCGCCTGGAAATGAAATACCTGCCGAGCGTGGAACGCGTCGTCGACGCGGCCAAGCGTACCCTCGCAGCAAGCTGACGCCCTTGCTCCTCCCCCTGCTTGCAGGGGGAGGCTGGGAGGGGGTAAAGCTCTTGATCTGAAGTTCAGGCGAAGAGCACCCCACCCCAACCCTCCCCTGCCATGCAGGGGAGGGAGCAAACCGGAAAACTCATACCTGGAAATCCGCTCATGGCTGATATCAAGACGTTCTACCTCCCCGACCTCGGCGAAGGCCTGCCCGACGCGACCGTGGTCGAGTGGCACGTGAAGGTGGGCGACACCATCAAGCTCGACGCGCCGCTGTGCTCGATGGAAACCGCCAAGGCGGTGGTCGACGTGCCCTCGCCGTACACCGGCAAGGTCGTCAAGCTGCATGGTGCGCCCGGCGACATCATCGAGACCGGCGCCGCGCTGGCCGATTTCGAGCCCGACCCGAACGCCAAGCAGCGCGCCGAGGCCGAAGCCACCGGCCATCACCACGGCCCGAAGAAGACCGAAGCCGCACCGGCACCCGCCGCGGCCAAGGCCGATCGCGAGGACGAAGGCACCGTGGTCGGCGCGATGGTCAGCGGCAACACCGTGCACGTCGAACAGGCCGCCAGCATCGGTGGCGTGAAAGCCGTGCCGGCGGTGCGTGCGCTGGCGAAGAAGCTCAAGGTCGATCTCGCCCGCGTGCGCCCCAGCGGCGCCGACGGCGTGGTGACCATGCAGGACGTGAAGAACGCCGCCGCCAACGGCAGCGCCGCACTCGGCGCCGCCCCGGCACGCGCGGTGCCCGCCTCGGCCGGCCGCCACCTGGCGCCGGAACTGCCGCAGCCGGAGCATGCCCCACAAAACCAACAGCGCGGTCCGGTCTCGCTGGCCGGCAAGCCGGTACGCACCGCGCCGCCAAGCGTCAGCGCCAGCGGCCAGCCGGAGCAGCTGAAGGGCGTGCGCCGCAACATGGCCCGGGTGATGGCCGACGCCCACGCCCAGGTGGTGCCGACCACGCTGGTCGACGACGCCGACCTGCACGGCTGGATCGGCAAGCAGGACATCACTGCGCGCCTGATCCGCGCCATCGTTGCTGCCTGCAAGGCAGTGCCGGCGCTGAACGCCTGGTTCGACGGCAAGAACCTCACCCGCACGCTGCATCCGCAGGTCGACATCGGCATCGCGGTGGACACCGACGACGGCCTGTTCGTGCCGGCGCTGCGCAACGCCGACGTGCTCGACGCGGCCGGCGTGCGCGCCGCGATCAAGCGTCTGCGCACGCAGGTGGAAGATCGCACGATCCCGGCCTCCGAGCTATCCGGCTACACCATCAGCCTGTCCAACTTCGGCATGTTCGCCGGCCGCTACGCGACGCCCGTGGTGGTGCCGCCGACCGTCGCCATCGTCGGCGCCGGCAAGCTCAGCCACGACGTGGTCGCCGTGATCGGCGGCATCGAAGTGCACCGGCGCATGCCGATCAGCCTGACCTTCGACCACCGCGCCGCCACCGGCGGCGAAGCCGCACGCTTCCTCAAAGCGATGCTCGACGATCTGGCTTTACCGAACTGAGCGAACGACAACACGTAAAACAAGCAGGACGTCTTCGGGCGTCCTGTTTCTTTTTACGTTCCCGCATCAAACCAAGGCTCAGAAAATTATCTGTAGAAGTACATCGCAAGCTGTCTCAGGACAGCGAGAAGCAACAAAATCAGAAACAGTCGTCTAGCGAAAATTGAAATTCGGGCAACTACGATATCCCTGTTCGACCATTGCTCGGGCGGAACAACTCCAACTCTGCCCCACTGGCTACCCCATAGCGCATAGAGAAGGCATGGAATTCCCCAAAACAGGAATCCAAGCAGTGAAGCGTAAGGCGATGGCTCGCTAAAACTGCTTATACGCATAGCTTGGCCAGAAAACAGGAATTCGTGAATGATGTAGTAGAAATAAATCAGGAAGACGAAAGCCGCTCCAATTCTCGAAATCACCATCAACATACGGTGTGATACGCAACCAGCGATCATCCCCGTCGTAAGCAATGCAAAGAATGCCTCGCCAGCGATTCTTGCGCCGGTCCAACCGGACTGTTGGAAGAAAAAGAACATGCCTATCGTAAATAGCGTCAGAACCACGGAAATCGTGATAATGAAAGCACTCGCGCGACTCTTCGGCACCCTTTCTTCCGTGTCTGAAAGATTTTTCTTTTTGCGTTCCGTCATGGATTTTTCACTCAATGTCATCGAATCGAATCGTTCTGAATTGAAGTCCTCAGTAATCGCGCACGTCCAGCAACAGGAAACAACGGGCGCTGTAGTCGCCGCTGTGCGGCCACGGGACGGCAGTCAACGCCAGCGTTCCAGCCGTCCACAGTTCGTTGTCGAGCAGCGCCTCGCAGCGTGAATCGCCATCTGCGGCGTGACTGTGCACCAGCCGAATCCAGTGCAGCTCGGGGCTGAGCGCCTCGCGTTTCAACGCGGCCTCGACCGACGCCAGCGCCTCGGCCGGCATGCTCGCAGCATCCGCACCGCGTGCGCTGAACGGGCCGATGAATACGTCCCAGGTGCGCACGCCGATCTCCCACGCGGTAATCCGCATCCGGCGCTCATCGGTGACGTACCAGCACGCGGCCAGCAGGGGATGGAACACGTCGTGTTCGAACGCGCGCAAGGCATCGCGACAGCCGGCGTCGCCGCCGCCCACGCCGGCGAAGCTCTCCTCAATATAGCGCTCCTCACTCAGCACCACGTCGACGTCGAGCCGGCCGGGCTCACCGGCCGCGCCTTCGTGCCAGGCGGCACGGATCGCCGGAAAATCGCCGTCGGTGACCAGCCAGCCGTCCTCGTCCACGTCCAGTTCGACGTCGTGGCGCTCGAACAGCCGCAGCAGATACTTCTGTAGCGCCGCACTGTCCATCGTCATTCCCGCAGGTTGGTGGTGTCGCCCGACGGCAATTCGCGCCAGGTCAGGTACACGCGCAGATCGAACTCCAGCTGATGGTAGTCCGGCAGCATGTACTGGCACAGCTGGTAGAACGCCTTGTTGTGCTCGATTTCCTTCAGGTGCGCCAGCTCGTGCACCACGATCATCTGCAGGAACTCCGGCGCGGCGGCCTTGAACAGGCTGGCCACGCGGATCTCCTTCTTCGCCTTGAGCCGGCCGCCCTGCACGCGCGAGACCGCGGTGTGCAGGCCGAGCGCGTTGCGCAGCACGTCGAGCCTGGCGTCGTACAGCACCTTGTCGATGCCGGGCGCATTCTTCATGTGTCGCTGCTTCAGCGCGGCCACGTAGGCGTACAGCGCCTTGTCGCTCTGCACGTCGTGGCGCGCCGGATAGCGCCTGGCCAGGTGCTCGCCCAGGCGCTCCTGCGCGATCAGTTCGCGCACCTTGTCCTGCAGCGTGGCGGGGTAAGCCTGGAGATACTTGAACGGAACCATGCGGCTATTCTCGCACTGCGTCGCCGCACGCGTAGCGGCCAGCCGACGGAGCCATGCCATGCATCACAGCCGACTCTGCACCCTCGTCATCGACTGCCAGGTCGACGACCTTGCCCCCGCGACCCGCTTCTGGAGCCTGGCGCTGGGCAAGCCGATCGCCAGCGTCGACCAGGACGGCGACGGCAAGTACGCCGAGCTGCAGACCGCCGCGGACGAACCGATCATCCTGCTGCAGAAGGTGGACCACGCCAGCCGCGTGCACCTGGACATCGAGACCGACGACCTCGACGCCGAGGTGGATCGGCTGGAACGGCTCGGGGCGCGCCGCATCGCGTTCGTGCGCGAACGCTGGTGGGTGCTGGAAGCCCCCAGCGGGCATCGTTTCTGCGTGGTGCGACCGCAGCGCAAGGCGTTCGGGCCGCACCTGAACACCTGGGACTGAGCCTCAGATGTCGAAGCGGTAGCTCAGCTTCACCAGCAGCTGTTCGTCGTCGCGCAGCGCGAAACTGCGGTCGAAGACATCGGCGGTACGGCGCGCGTAACCATCCATCGCGTAGCCGCCGCGGCCGTAGACCACGTACAGGTACGACAGCGGCGCCAGCTCGTAGCGGTAGCGGATCTGCAGGCCGAGGTTGCGCACGCTGAAGTCGTCGACCGGCTCGTTGCTGGCGACGGCGCGACCGTTGGCCTGCACGCGGTAACCGCCACGCACGCGTGCGTCCAGCCCGATCGCCTGCAGCTTCACCCGCAACTCCTGGCGGCTGTCGATGGTCCAGTCGAAACCGGCGTCCAGCTGCAGCGTGTGCTCGTCGTAGCGGCCGATGAGGTTGTCGTGCTGCCACACCAGCCAGTCCGGCAGGTGCTCGTAGTACGGGCCGGCATAGACGCTGAACGCGTCGCTGACGAAATAGGTCGGGATGAACTTGACGTCGTAGCCGAGCTGCCGGTTGCCGCCGAGCCCACCGCTCACGACCTCCGCATCCAGCTTGAACGCCCAGTCGCCATGGCGCGGGCTGATCCGTTTGTAGGCCAGGTCCACCGACGGCGGCAGGAACAATGCGCCGTTGCCGCGGGTGAGCAGGTCGTCCCAGCCGGCGCTGTTGACATTGAGCTGCACCGTTTCGGTGGCGCCGTTGCGCAGGTTGCTGTTGCGGCTGACGCGGAACTGGCGGCGCAGGCGCAGGCCGTGGTCGTTGTCCAGTCCGTCGATGCGGAAGCGCCACTCGTGCGAGCTGTAGGCGGAGTCGGCCGGCAGCGTGGTGTTGCGCTTGCGCACTTCCCAGTGGCCGTAGTTGAAGTTGTTGCGCTCCAGGTAGCCGAAGTCGTTGACCTGCAACTGGTCGCCGAAATGCATGCCCAGCCACTGCTGGCGCCAGCCGTCGCCCATCTCGTAATCCGCGATGACGGTGCCGCCGCTGTCGCGCGTGTGCGTGCCCGACTGCAGGATGTCGCTGCCGACCACGTTGGTGGCGATGGTCAGCTGCGGCGTGGGCCGCCAGTGATGGTCCACGCCGAGCACGGTGGCCTCGCGATCCAGCCACGGGCGGTCGACCCGGGTCAGCAGCATGCCCAGGCTCTGCTCGCCGAAATCGTGGGTCACCCGCGCGGCGCCGAAAAAGCGCCCCGCCTCGCCATCCTCGTCGGCGGCCAGCACGCCGTAGCTGGTGGTGCCGAAGCTGCCATTGAGCTTCACCGCCGCATTGATGTCGGCCGCGCCGTGACCATCGTCGGACGGGCCGCCAACACGCCGCGTATAGACCAGCTGGCTGTAGTCGTCGAGCAGGCTGAAGTCGAAGATGCCCTGGTTCTCGGTGAAGAACGGCCGCTTGTCGCTGACGTAGGTTTCGGTGGCGCTGAAGTTGACCACCAGGTCGTCGCTCTCGACCTGGCCGAAATCCGGATTCAGCGCCGCGGTCAGCTGGAACTGACCGTTCGGCTTCCACAGCAGGTCGGCGCCTTGCTGGAAGTGGCTGCGGCCGCGCACGTTGTCGTACAGGCCAGACACGTACGGCGTCAGCGCCAGCAGCGACTGGCTGTACTGCGGCACCTCGACCCGGCTGAATGTGGACAGGAAGCGCGGCAGCGTGAAGCTGGCCACTGGCCACGAGTCGCGTTCGCCGGTCGAGCCGGTCACGCGGTCGAGATAGATGCCAATGGTGCGCTTGCCGTCCACGGCCGTGTGCATCGGCGCGATGTACCACGGAATCAGGATCTCGACGGTCCAGCCTTCGGCATCCTCGCTCACCGCATGCTGCCAGCTGCCGTCCCAGTCCTTGTTGAACTGGTTTTCGTTGGTGACCACGGCGTCGTTGATGCCGCCGGTCGAGCTGACCACGAAGTCGTAGCCGGTGCGCCCGTCGCCGTTGAAGTCGATCATCACATTGACCCGGTCGACCTGGTCCTCGAAGTCGCGCTGCACGCGCTGGTGCGTGCGCGGCACGCCCGCCGGCTGGTCGCAACGGAACGCCACGGCCAGGCCCTTGGGTGTGGCCAGGATCCAGGCCTCGGTATGCAGCGAGCCCGGCTTGCCGGTAAGCGGCTGGGTCTGGCGGAAGTCGGCGATGTGCCGCGCGCCCTTCCACTCGTCGGCACCGATGTGGCCGTCGATCTCGACGGCCAGCGCCGGTGCCGACAGCGCGGCCAGAATAAGCAACAGCAGGCATGCCATGCGCATGTCGAAATTTCCACGGGAATGCGGCGCGGGGTTACGCCCTGGGAGCGATGGATTCGCTACACCGGATAGATGCGCAGCTTGCCGTTTGCGTTTAGCCACCTCGACCGCCATAAGTCACGGCATGACTTGTGGCAGGCAGCCACCGCGTTCAGCGCGGGGCGCCCGTGGGCCTGATCAGGATCGCCGCCGGCGCCCCCACAGCGCATGCCGCAGCAGCATCGCCAGCACCAGCACCGCAGTGAACGCGCCGTAGCCGTACAGCGCCGGCAGCACCTGCTGCCAGATCGCACCACTGGCGCGACCGAAGCCGTCGACCGTGGGCAACTCGACCGTGTCGAAACCGAGCACTGCGCACTGCGCCGCGGCGATCAGCGCCAGCAGCAGCGCGGTGAAATCAAAGACGCGCCGGCCGGACGTGCGCGGCAGGCTCTTCGGGTACGCCCAGTAACCCCAGCACAGGATCAGCAGCCACGGCGCAAGCAGCAGGATGGCGAGATATCGCATCAGTCGATCACCCGAAAAGTTTGGCGCCGCGCATCATTCCTGCGCGGCCAGTTGATCCAGCGCTTCGCGCAATTGCACCAGCGCTTCGTCGCGAGCCTGCCCGTCACGGTAGTCGGGCGTACTGGCGACCGCCGCGCCGTCCAGCTCCAGGCTCATGCTCAGTGGCTGAATCTGCCATACGGCCGCAGCCGCACCCAATATCTTGAGTTGCTTCTGCAGCGCACCGGCCGCCTTCGGATCGGCGAACGGCTTCGACAGCAGCAGCTCCTCGCCTTCTGCAGAGAACAGGCGAAAACGAAAGCTGCCATCGGCGTCGCGGAAACTGGCGAAGCGCGGCATCTTGCCCGGCTTCGGCGCGCCCTTCGACTGAGCAGTCGCCGTTGGCGCGGTGGTCATCGCGCGCAGACCCAGCACTTCGCGCAACGCAGCCACTTTCGGCGTGGCGATCGCGCGTGCCTTCTGCGCACCCTGCCGCAGGATCGTCTCGATCGCGGCCGGATCGGCCATCAAGGCCTCGTAGCGTTCGCGCATCGGCCCCACGTCGGCCTCGATCCGCTCGCACAACACCTGCTTCGCCTCGCCCCAGCCGATGCCGTCCAGCAGGGCCTGGCGGAACGCCGCGGTCTCGGCTTCGCTGGCGAATGCACGGAAGATGGTGAACAGCGCGCAATCGTCCGGATCCTTCGGCTCGCCGGGCAGGCGCGAGTCGGTGACGATGCGCATGATTGCCTCGCGCAGCTGCTTCTTGCCGCCGGCGAACAGCGGAATGGTGTTGTCGTAGCTCTTTGACATCTTGCGCCCGTCCAGGCCCGGCAGCGTGGCCACCTGCTCCTCGATCAGCGCCTCCGGCAGCACGAAGAACTCGTGCCCGTGCAGATGGTTGAAGCGCTGGCCGAGGTCGCGCGCCATCTCGATATGCTGGATCTGGTCGCGCCCCACCGGCACCTGGTTCGCGTCGAACGCCAGGATGTCGGCCGCCATCAGCACCGGGTACATGTACAGGCCGGCGGTGATGCCGGCATCGGCGTCCTCGCCCGCCGCAGTGTTCTTGTCCACCGCCGCCTTGTACGCGTGCGCGCGGTTGAGCATGCCCTTGGAGGCGATGCAGGTCAGGAACCAGGTCAGCTCGGGGATTTCCGGGATGTCCGACTGGCGGTAGAAGGTGACCCGCTGCGGATCCAGGCCGGCGGCCAGCCACGTCGCGGCGATCTCGAGCCGCGAACGCTCGATCCGCGCTGCGTCGTCGCTCTTGATCAGCGCGTGGTAGTCAGCCATGAAATAGAACGCATCCACGTCGTCGCGCCGGCTGGCCTCGACCGCTGGCCGGATCGCGCCCACGTAATTGCCAAGGTGCGGAGTGCCGGTGGTGGTGATACCGGTGAGGACTCGGATGTTCATGCTGCGTCGCGCAAGTAAAACGCCAGTCTACGACATCCGGTGGAACGACTCGACCGGACGGGTTGCCGCCCTTGCCAAAAAAATCACGCCCTATCGGTTCAGATTCCGCGAGGCCCCCGACCTATGCAAGGAGATCCACCGATGAGCGGCAAGTTCACTGTGTTTACCGGCAAGAACGGCGAAACCTATTTCAACCTGAAGGCCGCCAACGGCGAGATCATTCTCAAGAGCGAGGGCTACAAGGACAAGGCCAGTGCGCACAACGGCATCACGTCGATACGCAAGAACGCACCAGACGCGACGCGCTACGAGAAGAAGACCTCGGTCAACGGCAAGTTCCACTTCAACCTCAAGGCGGCCAACCATCAGGTCATCGGCAGCAGCGAGATGTACGAGAGCGAACGCTCGCGCGACGCTGGCATCGCCTCGGTGATGGCGAATGCGGCGGACGCGAAGCTCATCGAGGAGTAAAACCTGCCGGTGCGGCCCGCACGGCCACACCGGCGTTTCGCTGGCACCTCAACGGATCAACGTGGACTTGCCGAACAACGACTCGACCAGATCCACCGCCAGCATCGCGGCCCGGTTGCGCTTGTCGAAGGCAATGTCGTGGCGATGGGGCGCCGCCGCCGGAAATGACAAGGGCGCCGCAGCGCCCCGTGTGGAATACCGGCATCCGTTGGCAATCAACGCACCTTGAACAGCACCGGTGACCAGTTGCCGCCGACATAGGATTCGTTGCGGCGGCGGTGCATGCGCTCGATCGTCTCGATGCGGCGTGCCTCGGCCCACTCGACCCGGTTCAGCATCAGGCCCGCCCGGCTCTCCCCGCGTCGGGTCGCCTCGTTGTCGCGCCAGTGGCGGAAGTCCTCGTAGGCCTCGATCTCGTGCTGCAGCTCGCGCACGCAGAGCTCGATCATGATCGCGTCGTCAAGGAAGCCCAGCACCGGGATATTGTCCGGAAGGATGTCGTCCGGACTGGAAAAATAGGCCAGCGCCGCCAGTACGTTGTCGCGATCCGCCTCAGGCAGGCCGAAGCCGGCGTCCTCGACCAGGGCGATCATGGTGTCCAGATGTTTCAGACGGATCGCCACGAAGTCGGGCAGATTCTTGCCGATGGTTTCTTCCAGCAGATTGCGCGCGGCACCTACAATGCTCACGGCATCCAGCGCGGCCGCCTTCTTCTGCGCCTCCTTGATACTGTCGACAAACAGCTTTACGTCTGAATCGGTCAAGGTAATGCTGATGTCCAGGCTCATGGCTGACGACTCGCGAGGCAATGGCAGGAGGGGCCAGCCTATGCTAGCCGCCGCATGGACGTCAATTGCCTGTGCCGCTCCAGCGCGCGAACGGCCGGCTCTCCCCCCATCTCGATGTCGAAGGTCGCCAGCGAGCCTCTGGCGACGACCGCCGGGCTGGCACCATCATCTGCGCGGGATGTGCCGACGGCGCCGACAACCCACCCATGCGGGACAGCCGTTGCAGGCCGCGGCGCAAACGTCCGTTGGCGGCACCCGCCGGCCGCCTCAGCGCAGCAGCGTGGACTTGCCGAACAGCGACTCGACCAGGTCCACCGCCAGCTTCGCGGTCTGGTTGCGCTTGTCGAAGGCCGGGTTCAGTTCGACGATGTCCAGCGACGCCACGCGCCCCGTGTCGGCGAGCATCTCCATGCACAACTGCGCCTCGCGGTAATTCGGGCCGCCGCGCACGGTGGTGCCCACGCCCGGCGCGATGCTGGGGTCGAGGAAGTCGACGTCGAAGCTCACGTGCAGGTGGGTGTTTTCGTCGATCCCGGCCAGCGCCTCTTCCATCACGCGCTTCATGCCGATCTCGTCGATGTGGCGCATGTCGTGCACCTGCATGTTCGCCTCGCGCACCAGCCGCTTCTCGCCCTCGTCGACCGAGCGGATGCCGATGTAGCGGAACACATCCGGCGTGGTTACCGGCGTGTTGCCGCTGAGCCCGGTGAGTTCACTCGGGCCAATGCCGCACAGGCAGGCCACCGGCATGCCGTGGATATTCCCGCTAGGCGTGGCCTGTGCCGTGTTGAAATCGGTGTGCGCATCCAGCCACAGCACGCGCAGCTGCTTGCCTTCGTCGTGGCAATGGCGCGCCACCGCCGAAATCGAACCGATCGCCAGGCAGTGGTCGCCGCCGAGCATGATTGGCAGGCGCCCGGCCTGAAGCTCCTGGTGAACAGCCGTATAGACGGCCGTATTCCAGGCCACCACCTCGTCCAGGTGGCGGTAGCCGTGTTCAGGCGGCAACCACGGATTGAGCGGCCCCTGCAGGTTGCCCCGGTCGATCACTTTCAGCCCGCGGCGCTCCAACTTTTCCGCCAGGTTGGCCACACGCAACGCTTCCGGCCCCATCGCGGCACCACGATGGCCGGCGCCGATGTCGGTTGGCACGCCGATCAATGAAACGGTCTGTTTGCCCATGATCCGTGTTTACCTGCCATGCGTCGCGGCAGCCGCACGGTCTGAGCCAGCGCATGCCGCCGATGTAGGAGAACGGTAGCCGGTGAACGGTGGCGTCTTGCCACTATCCCGAGCGAGCTACCGCCGTCCCTGTGAGAAAGGTGCCCGCGATACGCTCGCCGCAAGCGCCCCGAAGTTTACCGGAACGGCCCGGTCGACGCTGATGGCTCTCTGCTCAATGCCGCTGCCGGCTCGCGGCATAATCGCAGCTGTCGGTGCGCTGGCCGGCGTAGGTCATGTCCATGACGACGCCCTGCCCACCGATGTAGCCGTTCGCGTGAACGCTGCCATTGGTACCGCCATCGGGCAGCAGCTCAAAGCTTGCATCACCGGTCATTCTCGGCGGGTCGCCGCCGCAGACCAGGTGGTAACTGACGACATGGCCGACCTGCCGGTAGTCGCTGACCACGCAACCCCGCTGTCGCTGCAGTATGACGCGCATGTCATGGCTACTGGAGATGCACACGTCCAGCGTAGTCGTGCGCACAGGCAGGTCGCCGGCACCCGGCACCTGCATCTTCATGGTGACGCTCATCTTCAGCATGCTGCCGGAATCCGGCTGCGCCAGTGCCGCCGTGGCCAGCAGCGCGAACGCGCACAGACCGCAGGCGTGGAAAGGACGTGAAACAGGCAGGGGCATTCTCCGGCACGATCCGGCAAGGTGACGTCACCGGATCGACACACACGACAGCGGCGATCGCATCCATTGCAACCACGCTACCCCAGCGAGGCCGGCATGTTCGCCCGTCAGTGACATCCCGTCTGGCGACTTCGCGCCTGCTCGTCCTCGCGGCGCGATCGCGCACCAGGACTCCACGACACCAGATCCCCGGTACCGCGGACCGGCGAAACTTCCGGCCTGGCACCATGAACGATTTTTCCCAGCAGCATCCCTGCAAACAATGACACTCCACGCCAGAAGGCGGAGTGTGCAAGAAGCGTTTGCATGTCGATCACCCCGAGCTGCCCCTGTGCAGCCGTCGGGCCGATCGTAGCAAGCTTTCACGCCACGTGTACACTCACCGCCAGGTACCGGCCGGCCCAAGCAAACCGGCGGAGAATGCCTGCCGATGGCCGCCGTAGCGCATACGGCCGAGACACCTTGCGCAACCGCGCCAGGACGCTAATGCGGATGACACCCCACACGGCAGGGCGCGACCTGTGCGGCAAGGACCGGAGATTGTGTCGGGTCGACGGAATCAGGCCGCCGCACATTGCGGGATGATCGGCCCCGCATAGTGGGCCAGGGTAATGGTGAATTCCGAACAGGCCATGTCGACCTTGGCCATGCGACCGGAATTGGCATGCTCCTCGCGTGCCAGTCCACGGGCCAGACGGATCGCATGCGCGAAGCGCAGCCCGTCGTACAGCACGACCTCTCCGCTGCAGATGCACCACAGGCCGTGGCGGCTTTCCCTGATCGTCAAAACCACGCGCATCGCCGCACCCTCGGACAAAGGAGTCACCCGGAGTGCCCATCCGCGCGCCCCTGCCGACGGATGATCCAGTGCCTCCGGTATGACCCAGTTTGCCCGGCACGACACGCCATGTATGTCGGCGCGGGCCTACGGCACGTGTGCGCAGCTGCCCCGGGAGGGCCTCGGGTCGGCGCCTGTCGGTCCTTCCAGCGTTCCGGTCAGCCGGCCTGGCAAAGGCTTTGTTGTTCCGGATGCGGTACCTGGCCATAGCGGGCGAGGATGACCGGTTCCGAATACTCGCCACGGTCGATGTCGGCCGCCTGGGCATAAACCAGCACGCCGTCACGCTGCCCGGCCAACATCTCGCCGCGCGTGCGTGCCAGCTGTTCCATGCCGTGAAGGATCGGCTTGTCCGCGACGATGTCGCCGCCCTCTTCGTGAAAGCCCTGCACCACGTAAAGCGTACCCATGACGTACCCTCGCAGCGTGCCCCCGCAGCTGCGAGCGTGGGCAGGCCGAAGTAGACAGATTGCGATGGTTTCGTTAAGACCGGTTCGAAGCGTTCAGCTTGGTCAGGCGATGCCGCAAGGCCGCACACCGTGAAAAAGCCGGGCGCGGCGGCAAAGCGGATGACGGGGAGCTGGTGCCGGCAGCAGGAATCGAACCCGCGACCTACTGATTACAAATCAGTTGCTCTACCAACTGAGCTATGCCGGCGAGGCCGGGGGGATTCTAGCAGGCCGCCTCGCAGCGCGTGTTCAGAAGCAGCCGGTGCTGTGCGCATCGATTCCCGTGGTGTGGACACGACTGCGCCAGTCGAAGTTGCCGCCATCGGCGACCACCAGGTCCAGCCAGTATTCGGGCACGCTCTCGCTGCGCTCGCTCATGCGGGCGGGGAAGCCGGCCGCGATGACTTCGTCGCGGCGTTTGCGCGCATTGGCCGGGTCCTTGAACAGGCCCAGCGAGATCGTGTTGGGCTGATCGCCGGAGCTGACCACGAAGTAATCATTGATGTCGCGCGCCGCCAGCTGGCGGGCCACCGCCAGTGCCTGCGCGCGGTTGCCGGCTGCTGGCAGGTAGACCCACCAACCGCTGGTCTGGCTGGTCTGTTCCTGGCGCGAGCGCATCCGCGTGGCCTGTGCGGACAAGGCCTGGCGCGCGTTGCGCAGGTCCTGCGGGGTGGCGAACGGGCCCAGGGCGAGGCAGCTGTAGCTGAGGTTGTGCGGCGGCGTCATCGCCGCAGGGATGGCTGTCGTCGCTGCCGGCCCAGGTTGCGGCAATTCCGACAGCAGGCGCAATTCCGCCACGCCGGGATCGCTGGGCGTGCCGCCGCGGGCATACGGCTGCCCCAGCAGCAGCCAGGCACCCACCGCGATATTGAGCGCGGTCAACAGTACGAACAGCAGGCGCAGGAACATCGAACCCCCATCAACCGGCAACGATCGTCATTCTAGACGGACGATGGCGGCGTCATTGCGCGTTGGCCCACACGGCCAGGCCACGCAGCACACCGTCCTGGCTCAGCCGGGCCGGCAGCGACAGCAGCGGCAACAGCGACTCGCCGTCGCCGCCGCCAAGAATCAGTTCCGGCGTCGCGCCGAGCCGCGCGGCGGTATGCGCGGCGAAACGTTCGACCAACGCGGCCGCCGCCTGCCAGCAGCCCGATGCCACCGCGTCGGCGGTGTTGTCGGCCAGCTCCACGAGCTTGCCCGGTCGCTCCGGCCGCACCCGCACCGTGGCGCCCAGCAGCGACTGCTGCATCAGTTGCGGACCCGGTGCGATCAGGCCGCCCAGGTGCTGGCCATCGGCTGCCAGGGCGTCCAGCGTGAGTGCGGTACCGACACCGGCCAGCACGCACGGCGCGTGGCCCTCGGCATGCGCCGCCACCATCGCCAGGAACCGATCCACGCCCAGCCGCTGCGGCTCGGCATACGCGTTGCGTACGCCGCAGGCATGCGCCGGCGTGCGCAGCCAGGTCGGCGTGCAGGCGAACAGGTGCTGCGTCATGGTCGCCACCTGCGCTTCGCGCGCGGCATCGACGACCGACGCCGCGACCACCTGCGCCGGTCGCGGCAAACCGGCCCACGCCGGTTCCAGCACGGCCGCCAGATCCTCCTGCCAGTCCACCGCGCCGCGCGCCAGCCAGCCAGCCGGCTGCACCTGCAACGCCCACTTCAGCCGCGTGTTGCCGAGGTCGAGCAGCAGCCTCATGCGCGGCGCACCGTGACATCCGCGCTGTCGATCCGGCGCACGCTGCCATCGGCCATGCGCACCTGCAGTGCGCCATGCGCATCCACGCCGGCACCCACGCCGTCGAACGTGCCCAGGGCCCCGCTCAGCTGCAGCGGCTGGTCGCGCAGTAGGTCGTGGCGCGCGTAATCGGCGCCGAACGCGGCGAAGCCGTTGCGCTCGAACTGTTGCAGCCCATCGACCAGCGCTGCGATCAATGTCGCCGCGGCGCGGTTGCGGTCCGGCGGCGTACCACCGGCCAGGGTGGCCAGGTCGCTGGCGGGCTGGCCGGCCTGTGCGTGCAATGCCGGCGTCAACCGCAGGTTGAGGCCGATGCCGATGACTGCCGCGCACGGCCCCTGGTATTCGCCGCTCAACTCGACCAGGATGCCGCCCAGCTTGCCACCGGCCTGCCCCTCGGTAACGGCCAGTACGTCGTTCGGCCACTTCAGGCCGGCCCCGGCGATGCCCAGATTTTCCAGCGCGCGCAGCACGATCACGCCGATCGCCAGCGACAATCCGCTCAGCGCGGCGAATCCCGATTCGAAACGCTTGAGGCAGGACAGGTACAAGTTCAGCCCCGGCGGCGACAGCCACTCGCGGCCACGCCGGCCGCGACCGGCATGCTGGGTCTCGGCCAGCACGATGCTGAAGTCCTTCGCCGTGCTGCCACGACGCTGCAGTTCGCTGGAGGTGGAATCGAGCTCCCAATGCACCTCCAGTGCACCCAGCGAACGCGCCGGCTGTGGCGGCAGGGCGGCGCGGATCTGCTTCGCATCCAGCATCTGCAATGGCCACGGCAGGCGGTAGCCGGCCCCGCCGCGTGCCTCGATCGGCACGCCGCGGGCGCGCAGGACCTCGACCTGCTTCCAGATCGCCGCGCGGGTCACCCCGGCCCGTGCGGCAAGGCCGGCGCCGGATAGCGACTCTCCATCGGCAAGCAGGGCCAGCAAGTGCGCCGGCTGCATCAGCCAGCCCCGGAAGCGGCCACGGCGAGAGGCCGGCGGCGAAGTGAGAGATGGCGGGGCAAGTCGGGCATCGGCGGATTCTAGCCCGGTGGCGGCCCTGCGGCATCCGCCGGCGGCCGGCACAGCACTGGTACGGCGCCGGGGTTTCTGAGACGATCGTGGCCTTCGCCTGAGGGGCAGGGAGTTCGTTCGCCATGCGTGCCACCCATTGGCTTATCGGTTGCGTCTTGTGCCTTGCCGGGATCGGCAGCGCCGCGGCGGCAAGTCCGGAGACTACCCAGGACCTGGACAGCACCTCGCACGCCGCGCTCGACAACGCCAGCTCCCATGACGGCAACAACAGCAGCGGTGGCGACGCGCTGGGGCTGACCCGCGACTGCCCGCCGTCCGGCAGCAGCGACAGTTCCGGCGGCACTTCCGGCAATGGCAGTGGCCGCTCCGGCGGCGCTTCCTCCGCGCCGACGCCAACCCGCCGGCCGCATCTGGGCTGGCAATCGCTGCTGCCTGGGTCGATCCAGTAAGCGCTCGGCGTCATGCCGGGGCATTGGTGGCAATCGCTGCGGACGCGTTTTGAACCGGCGCCGATCGCCGATCCACTGTGGCGACGTGCACTGGCCGGCTGCCCGCTGGCACGCCGGCTCGACCCCGAACGACAGCAGCAGCTGCGCCGGCTATCCGCCCTGTTCCTGGCGCGCAAGCGTTTCCACGCGCTGGCCGGCGCCGTGCTGGACGACTACTGGCGCCTGCTGATCGCCATGCAGGCCTGCCTGCCGGCGCTGCAGCAGGGCGCCGCCAGCCTGCGCGGCTGGCGCGAGGTGCTGATCTACCCGGGCGAATTCAAGGTGCGCCGCAGCCACCACGACGACCGCACCGGCGTAGTCACCGAAGGCGACGAGATCCGCATCGGCGAGGCGTGGGAGCGCGGTCCGTTGGTGCTGTCGCTGGCCGACGTGCAGCTGGATCTGGAGCAGCCGTGGGACGGCTACAACGTGGTGGTGCACGAGATGGCGCACAAACTGGACATGCTCGACGGACCGCCGGATGGCGTGCCGCCGCTGGTGGACATCCCGCGGCGGCGCTGGATCGAGCAATTCCAGCAGGCCTATGACCGCCTGGTCGCGATGCCGCCGGACAGCTGCGACAGCCCGATCGACCACTACGCCACCGAAAGCGCCGCCGAGTACTTCGCCGTGGTCAGCGAGTTGCATTATTCGCAACCGGCGCTGCTGCGGGACGCCGAGCCGGCAATCGCCAGGCTGCTGCAGACTTACTACGGCCGTTCGCCGGCCGAGGGGCGCGAGCCGGCCGGCCTCCGTCGCGCACGCTGAGGGCTCAGCTCGCCGCCAGTTTCACGCTGAAGCGCGCGCCGCCGAATTCCGGCGAGCGGTCGACCACCAGCTCGCCCTGATAGGCGTGCACGATGTCCTGCACGATCGACAGGCCGATGCCGTGCCCCTGCACCCGCTCGTCGCCGCGCACCCCACGCTGCAGCACCTTCTCGATCTGGTCTTCGGCGATGCCCGGGCCGTCGTCTTCCACGCTCAGCCACAGGCCGGGGCGCTTGCGGCCGGATTGCGGCTGCATCTTCACCACCAGCAGCACGCGATGGCCGGCCCACTTGAACGCGTTCTCCAGCAGGTTGCCCATCAGTTCCAGCAGGTCGCCCTGCTCGCCGTAGAACATCGCGTCGTCCTCGATGTCGAATTCGCACAGAACATTTTTGGCCGCATAGACCTTCTCCAGGCCCTGCACCAAATCCTCGGCGTGACCGGCGATCGGCACCGCGCTAGCGAAGGTCTGCCGACCGGAGGTGGCCGCGCGCGACAGCTGGTAGGCGACCAGCTCGTTCATCCGCCGCACCTGGTCGAGCACGCTGCTGCGCCGTGCCGCCTCGTCGCCTGCCGTCGGCGATTCCAGCTGCGAGCGGATCACGGCCAGCGGCGTCTTCAGGCTGTGCGCCAGGTCGGCCAGGGTGTGCCGGTAGCGCGTGCGCTGCTCGCGTTCGTTGGTGATGAAGGCGTTGATGCGCTCGGTCAGGCCGGTCAGCTCCAGCGGGTACTGGCTGTCCAGTTGTTCGCTCTCGCCGCGCTCGACCCGGCTCATGTCGCTGGCCACCTTGCGCAGCGGGGTCAGGCTCCAGCGCAACAGCAGCAGCTGCAGCACGATCAGCATCACGCCGAGGATCGACAGCCAGACCACCAGGGTGTGGCGGAACACCGCGTTCTCGCCCTCGAGCTGGTCCTCAGCCTGCGCCACCATGACGGTGAGCCGCACCGATTTCTTCTCCACCGTGTCCAGCGCCACGCCGTAGCTGTAGTAGTACAGCCGGCCCATGCGGGTGTCGACCGGTCCCACGAACTGGCTCTGGCCGGGCGCCAGCGGTTTCAGGAAGCTGAAGTCGCGCCCGATCGCCGAGGACGACTCCCAGCGATAGCCCTGGTCGCCCAGCGCCACGGCGTACAGGCCGGAACCCGGCTGCGAAAAATTCGGGTTCGGCGACGTTTCCGGCGGCAACAGCTTGCCGTACCGGTTAACGTCGGTATTGGTGATGTACGCGATCGCGAAATTCTCGAGCCGGTCGTGCAGCGTGCGCAGTGCGCGCGCCTTGTTGGTCTGGGTCAGGGTCAGCCCGACCAGACCGAGAAACCCGGCCAGCACGAATGTGGTGGCGATCGCCGCGCGCGCCGCCAGCGACAGCGGGCGGCGCGGCGACCCGCGTTCATTCGTCGTCGCCGTCGGTGCGCGGGATGGCAAAGCGGTATCCGCGTCCACGTACCGTCTCGATGGGTTTGAGGGTGCCTTCCGGATCGAGCTTGCGGCGCAACCGGCCGATGAACACTTCGAGCACGTTGGAGTCGCGGTCGAAATCCTGCTGGTAGATATGTTCGGTGAGATCGGCCTTGGAGACCAGCTCGCCGGCGTGCAGCATCAGGTACTCCAGCACCTTGTACTCGTAGCTGGTGAGGTCGACCAGCTTGCCCTCCACCGTCACCGTCTGCGCGGTGGTGTCCAGCTTGATCATGCCGCAGGCCAGGATCGGTTTCGACCAGCCGCTGGCCCGGCGCACCAGCGCGTTGATGCGCGCCAGCAGTTCCTCGACGTGGAACGGCTTCACCAGGTAGTCGTCGGCGCCGTACTTCAGCCCCTCGACCTTGTCCTGCCAGCTGCCGCGCGCGGTCAGGATCAGGATCGGGTAGCGCTGGCCATGCTCGCGCAGTGCCTTGACCAGATCCATGCCGGACATCCTGGGCAGGCCCAGGTCGATGATCGCCAGGTCGAAGGGCACCTCGCGGCCGAGGTAGATGCCTTCCTCGCCGTCCTGCGCCGCATCGACGGCGAAGCCGTCGCGTTTCAAGCGTGCCGCCAGCGTCTCGCGCAACGGCGCCTCGTCCTCCACCAACAGGATGCGCATTAGTGTCTCCCTCTGTTGCCTAAGTCGATGATGGCCGGACGCGGATTCGAGTTGACCGGTGACGGATTGCCCCGAGGCGGCTCGACCGGTGACTGACCACCCCGGGGAAGCTCGGCGGGTATCGCCACCACCCGCACGTGGCCATCCGGATCGAGTACCTTGATGCGGTATTCCGTATGGTGGCCGAACTTGCGTGGATCCGCCGACAGCACCTTGCCGCCGGTCTCCCGCTGCACCTTCGCCACCGCCTGCTCCAGGGTCAGCGACGGCACGGCCGGCTGGGCCGCACGCACGCCGCCGCCTGCGATCAGCAGCAGCGTCAGGACCAGCGGGAGGTATTGCTTCGACATGGTTGCCTGGATTCCATCCGGATTCGGTTCCGGTTGCCGTTCAGCCTAGGGAACCGCAGCTGAATACTGACCGGACGGGCGTGCGCTGTCACGCCGCGAGCGGGCGCGGCGCCAGTGCCCGCTCGATCAACGCCCAGCCGGCGCCCGGCAGGTGCGCACCCTCGCTGAGGATACGGCGGAAGCCGCGTGCGCCCGGCTCGCCCTGGTACAGGCCCAGCAGGTGCCGGCTGATGTGCTTCAGCGCGGTGCCGCGCGCCAGCTCGGCCTCGACGTAGGGCCGCAGGTGCTGCAGCACGCTTTCGCGGGTGGGCAGCGGCTCGCCGTGCAGCGCATGCTCGACCTGAGCCAGCAGGTACGGATCGTGGTACGCCGCGCGCCCCAGCATCACCCCGTCCAGCTGCGCCAGGTGCGCCTGCACCTGCGCCACCGTGGTGATGCCGCCGTTGATCACCACCACCAGTGCGGGAAACTCGCGCTTGAGCCGATAGACCCGCTCGTAGTCCAGCGGCGGCACCTCGCGGTTCTCCTTCGGCGACAGGCCCTTGAGCCAGGCCTTGCGCGCGTGCACCACCAGCACCTCGACGCCCGCTTCCAGCATCAGCCCGGTGAAGTGCTGCAGGTCGGCGTAGTCGTCCTGGTCGTCCACACCAATGCGGCATTTCACCGTCACCGGAATGCCGACCGCATCGCGCATCGCCTTCACGCAGTCGGCCACCAGTGCCGGCTCGTACATCAGGCAGGCACCGAAGCGACCGGACTGCACCCGATCCGACGGACAGCCCACGTTGAGGTTGATCTCGTCATAGCCCGCCTCGGCGCCGAAGCGTGCCGCCTGCGCCAGCTCGTGCGGATCGCTGCCACCGAGCTGCAGCGCCAGCGGATGTTCCTGCTGGCTGTGCTCGAGCAGGCGCAGCTGCCTGCCACGCACCAGCGCGGCACTGGTCACCATCTCGGTGTACAGCCGCGCCCGCAGCGACAACAGCCGGTGGAAGTAGCGGCAATGGCGATCGGTCCAGTCCATCATGGGGGCGACGGACACTTGGTAGCCTGACGTGTTCAATGGGTTGCCCGATAGTATCCAAACGTTGCGCCCGACCCGGCGCAACGCCAGGCCATGCATTCTCGCATCCACTCGTACCCGCCAGTAACGCCAGGCCGGCATGGCGAGTGTCCTCGCGCCTGCGCCGCGAGCAAAGGTTCACGCCACGACGCAGGCTCGGGACCGCACTCGGCACAGTCACGGAACGATGCCACCGGCTGTTGACAAGCCGCCTTCCTGCCAACCGCATCACAAAAGCACACGGTTCTCGCGGCAAATTACCACGCGCTAACCAAATTTTGATGCCGTCAAAAGTCGGTTTGCTAGACTGCACAACACCAGTGATGTCCACGCGCGATCATCTCGGGCCAGTACTGCCCGGCCTTGGTTCCTGCAAGCAAGGCTGACCTGATCGGCGTGTCGACGGACGGTTCCGACCTGGTTCGGCCGTCCAGGCAGTTTCGGCATTTTCACTGGCATCCCAACGGTAGCCTCACTGCCGTCCCCCTTGCCTCGGCGTACGGGGAGGGCGGCCGTTGCATGGACGATCTTCACGGTGCCCGGACGAGCACGACCTGGCCCGACTCCGCGAGCTTTTCCACGGTGCCGTCGCCATGTCGTGGCACCCCCGTGTCACAACCACTACTCCCAATACGGGTAAAGGATCGCCCACACACGAGACCTCTCATCGATGGCCCACCTAGCAACTGCTGCAAAGACCCTGCTGGCTCCGCTCGCCGTATCCCTGGCCCTCTACGCCGCATCGGCACCCCTCGCGCCGACCGCCCACGCCCAGGCGGCGACGCTCAAGACGCCCATCTACGGCGTCACCCTGGACGACCTGTCCAACCTCAACGCCATCATCACCTCGCTGACCAAGCTGCCGTACAAGCCCACGGTGCGCGTGGTGTTCGACCCCGGCACGTCTGCCGCCGAGTACTACCCTGCCCTGGTCAAGCTGCACACGGTGGCCTACGTGATGGGCGAGATCATGGACTCGTACTACTTCCCCACCGACATCAACACCTACACCGCACGCACCAAGGAGCTGGTCTACGGCCTGAACGGTACGGTCGATGTGTGGGAGATCGCCAACGAGATCAACGGCGAATGGCTGCGCCAGAACCCGAATGGCAGCAACGCCACGGTGAACGCGCAGGAAACCGCGATCGGGCAGATGGTCGCCGCCGCCAACTCGATCGTGAAGGGCGTCGGCGGCAAGACCGCCATCACGCTTTACTACAACGACGACAGCAAGGGCACCAATTGCTGGGCGAAGCCGCAGGACTACTGGAAGACCTGGCCCACCACCTTCCTGTCCTCCACCGTCCGGCTGAATACCGATTACGCGTTCTTCAGCTACTACCCGTACCAGGACTGCCCCGGGCTGTCGCCATCCTGGGAGACCGATTTCAGCGCGCTGGTGAACATCTTCCCGAACGCCAAGGTCGGCTTCGGCGAGATCGGCACGTCGAGCCTCAGTGCACCCACCTCGGTGCAGACGAACCTGATCAAGACCTACTACCCGATGGTCAACACCATCAAGAACCCGAAGTTCGTCGGCGGTACCTTCTGGTGGAACTACGCCGAGCAGATGGTGCCGTACACCAAGGCGTACTGGACCACGTTGCACGATACGATCGCCCCGCTGAAGGTGCCGCAGTAAAGCGGCCACCGTGCCGGAGCGCCCACCTCGCGTGAACGGCTCGCCAAAAGGAACGCCTCCATCCGGAGGCGTTCCTTATTTTGCGCCGTCCTGGCGCCGCAGCACCTGTGCCACCCCGGGCAGGTAACGCAGTCCGAAGAAGACGCTGTCGCCCCCGCACGGCGCCCGCTGTGCCAGGGCCACGCCGGCCTCGGCGGCAGGCAGTGCCGTGGCGGTGAAGGCGCTGTCCTTGCCGGTCTGGCGGAAAATTTCGTAGACGACGCCCTGTGCATGCGGCTCCTTGCAGTGGCCCACCGCGCCGAGATACAGCTCGCGCTCCCCCGCGGCGAGGCGTCCGGTGCCCGCGCCATCCTGCACCCAGACATGCACGCCGCTGCGCTGGACATCGGCCAGCAGCTCGGCATAGCGCGACGGTGCCATGTTGCCCGCGAAGAATGAGGTCACGTAGACCGGCCGCGGCGCGACGCCGTCCAGCTCGCGCTGTTCCGCGGCAAGATGATCCTGCAGTTGCCTGCGCACCGCAGGATCGCGCCAGCGCCGGTCGTCGATCTCGAGCGGCAGATACCAGCCGGCAATCGCTGCACTTCCCAGGTCGCCGACCCAGCGCCGGGCGACCTCGGCGTTGCCGCGCGAGAGCGTGCGCAGGTACGCATCCAGCGCCGCCGGCGATGCTTCCTGGCGCTGGAAAAACGCGGGGTCGCTGTCCAGCCCCAGCACGATGTGCAGGCCGGCAGCGTGCGCCTCGCGCACCCGCTGCAGCAACCAGGCGTGTCCGGCCGGGTCGCCGAACGCATCGCCGTAACGGGTCCACTGCACCACCAGCGTGTCGAAGCCGCGCGCGCGCACTTGCGCGAACACGGACGGCCACTGTGCCTGCGCGATCTCGCGATCGCGCAGCTGGGGCTGGTAGAAGATCGCCGTGGCGGCCTCGGCCCGCAGCGTCGAGAGCAGCAGCGCCAGCCCCGCAAGCCAGCACAACGCAGGCTTCACCACTGCGTCCTCGCGATCAGGAACACCGCGTTGTTCTCGCGCAGGTAGCTGGTGAAGGCGTGCTGTCCTTCCACCGCGATGCTGAAGCGATGCGGGTAGGCGTCGTAGCGGGTTTCGCCGTACCACAGGTTCCACTGCACGCCGACGCCGGCGCGGGTGTCGCGCGCGTAGCCCGCGCCGTGCGCGCGGTCGATGCCGGTGTACTGCACATGGACATAAGGTTCGACGGTCTGGCCGTCGACCAGTTTGCGGTGCCAGCCCAGCTGGTAGTCCGCAGTGAACACGGTCTGCCTGGCGCGCAGGTAACGGGCGATATCGACATAGAAGTTCTGGGTGAGCCAGCCCGATCCGGTCACATGCCAATCGTCGCTGAGCCGCGGGCTGAAGGACCACGATCCGCTGGCGCGCAGCATGGTGTCGTTATGGGTATCGCGGCTGTTGCCGGCGGGCGTCTGCTGCTCGATCGACAACACCACGTTCTGCGTGACCAGCGGCTTCCAGTGCAGTCCCACGCCGAGCATCGGCGAATGCACCGGCCACACCGAGCCGGCGGCACCGCTGCCGGCGAAGACGCGCGCGTAGGCCGCCAGCGTATTGGCGTCGCCGCCGGTGAGATGCGGGTCGAAGCGGTATTGCGCCTCGAGCTGCAGGTAGCTGCGATAGGAGACGCCCGGCGCCGCCGCGTTGGCCGCCGAGGACACGGTGTCGCCCAGGGTCATGTCCGCGTTGAAGCGCCACTTGCGGCCGAGATCCTCGTGCAGGCGACGCAGGCTGTAGCGCTGCTGCTCCGTGTCTTCCCGCTCCGTGCCGTCGTTCCCGGCGTCGCTGGCAACGGCGGGACCGAGCTGGTCGATCGCCTGCGCCGCATAGGCCTGCGCCTGTGCGTCGTCGCCCAGCTGCTGGTGCACGTACAGCAACTGCCGGGTCAATCCGGGATCGTCGGGATTGGCCCGGTGCGCGCGCTCGAACTGCGCCACCGCTTCGTCCGGCGCACCCGCCTGCAGATAGGCGTAGCCCAACGAGGCGGCCAGCCGGCTGTCGTCGGGTGCCAGCGCACTGGCACGTTGCAGCGAAAGCAGCGCCTGCTGCGCTTCGCCCGCCCGGCTTTGCAGGGCCGCCAGGCGCGCGTAGTAACGCGGATCGGCGTGCATCGCCACGGCATTTTCCAGATCGACCCGGGCCAGCGCCGGGTCGCCCGGCTCGTCGGCCTGCGCGCGCAGCCACCAGTAGTTGTGGTCCTGCCGGCCGCCCCGCACCGCATACGTATCCAGCCAGGAACGCGCGACGGCCGGGTCGTCGACGGTGAGCGCGGTGGTCGCGGCGGCCAGCAGATCGGCCGGCTGCATGTGCGCCGCCGGCACCGAACGCCAGGCTTGCAGGGCCGTGGCATAGTCCTGCGCGCTGTAGGCCTGATAAGCCAGCGCGCGGGTGATGTCGCTGCCTGGCTGGCGTCGGCGGGCCTCGGCGTAGGCGTACTCGGCGAGGCCGGGCCGGTCGTTGCCGTAGCAATCGCCGAGTTGCCGCCACAGTCCGGCCGGGTAGTCCGGCGAGAGGTCGGCCATCACCTGGCGGATCCCGTCGCAGTCGCGCAGGGCGCCCAGGATCGGAACCTGCGCCACGCGCAGCGGCACGCTTTCCAGCGGCTGCCGCAGGCGCGTGCGATCGTCCGGCGAAAACAGCGTCGGCTGCTCGCTGGCCAGCACCGCCAGGCGGGACAGCAGAGCTGCCCGGCCCGGATTACCGGCGAACGGATATGCACCCAGCAACAAATGCTTCGCCTCGCCGCGTGCACCGGCCTCGATCAGGCGATAGCTGAGCGGATCGAGCAGGCGGTAGCCCTCCGGCTGCGCGATCAGTGCTTCGGCCTGTTGCCCGGCCTCGGCATGGCGGCCTTGCTGCAGAGCCAGGCTGAAACGCTCTTCGTGGAGGCTTCCGCCGGGCAATCGCGACAGCATGCGTTGCGCCGTCGTGCTGTCGCCGCGCGCCATCGCCAGCGGCACCGAAAGCCGCGCCTGCAGCACCGCGTTGGCGGGGTGGCGCGTGGCATAGCGAAACAGCAACCCCGGCCGGTCTCGCGCCACCGACGCGAGCAGGTCCAGCCACTGTCGCTCATCCTTTTCGCTGGTGAATGCGGGCTGGCGGGCGGCCATGTAGGCGGCCAGCCGCTTGCGGTCGCCGCGCTGGTCGAGGGCCGCGGCCATGGCCAGATCCTGCGCCGGCGCATCCAGCCCGCCGCGCGCTTGCAGCTGGCGCGCCGCATCCAGCTCGCCGAGCTGAAGCAGCAGGTTGAACCACTGGCCGCGCTCGTCGGCACTGAGCTTGTCGCTCGTCTCGAGTTCGGCCAGCTGCGCGACAGCGCGCTGACGATCACCGAGGTAGATCGCGCGCTGCACCAGTGCATGGCGCAAGGCGCGGCCTTCGGGGCTGCGCGCGAAATCCCGGGCATCGAGCTCCGCCTGCGCCCTGGCAAGATCGCCCACCTGCAGGTCGTCGAAGCCACGCTGGGCGCGGCATGTCGGCCGGTTGTCGCGAGCGCAGTCGACCGCCGCTGCCGTGGCAACAGGTGCGGCGACACGCAGCCGCGGGTCATCCGGCGTATAGCGGCGTTGTTCGTCCAGCACCTGGCTCGCCTGCACCGCATGACCGAAATGCCGGTAGGCCCCGGCCAGGTCCAGTGCCGTGTCGATATCCTGCGGCGCCAGCGTCCGCGCACGCTCGAACTCCGCCACCGCGGTGCGCTCGTCGCCGCTACGCATGGCCGCGTAGCCGGCCTGTCGATGCGGGTACACCAGGAACTGCCGGTAGCGGCTGCCGCCGGCGGCCGGCTCCTGTCCCGCCGCGTGGAGTGGCCACGCCGGCGCCAGCGCGAACAGCGCCAGCGCGCAGTGGATGGGCCATGGCCGTTTCATGCTGCCTCCTCCGCTGGCGCCAGCGAGCGCACCGGCATGGCGGCCTCCAGGTCGAGCAGCAGGTCGATGTCCGGCTGCAATGTCGCCTGGAGGGCCAGCATGCGATCCAGCGTTTCCTGATTGATCACGCCCTGTTCGACCAGGAACTTCCCCAGCGGCTGCGGGCTGCGCGCGTGGCTGAGCAGCAGCGACCTGAAGGCCACCGCATCCAGGTGCCCCTGTGCCACCAGGATTTCGCCCAGCATGACCTGGCGCGACACGTAGCTGTCCCATAACGATGTCACGCGGTCGCCACGGATCCGCCCGCTGCGCGTCGCGTCGTCGAGCAGACGGTACGGGTCGCGCTCGTGGCGGCACGCGTGCGCGTACCGGCAACGCAGCCCGACCGCGACCTGGCCCTTGTGCGCAATCACGTAACGCACCGGCCGGTCGAGCTGGCGTGCGATCGCCGCCAGCGACACCGGGTCGATGTAGGACTCGCTGGCGAGAACCAGCGTGCGGCCTTCGTGGCGCAACGGCAACACGGCGTAGTGCAATGCCAGGCACGCTGGCAGCACATCCAGCAATGCGCGCGACAACCCGGCGAAGTCCACCGATTCGCAACCGACGCCAATCTGCTCGGCGATCGAGCAGGCCAGTTGTGCGGCGGTGATCCGGGATTCGTGGACCATCGAGCTGCCCAGTTGCAGGCCGTCGATGCGGTGCAGTTCCGCCTCGCGCAATTCCTGCGCCGAGACCACGCCGTTCGCGACCAGTATCTCGCCGAGCGAGCGTTTGGCACGGTTCTCGCCGCCGATGCTGGGGAAGTCGTGGGTGGTCTTGTCCCAGGCCACGCGCCGCGGGTCGCCACACTTGATGATCTGCCGGATCGCGCGCCAGTTGGCCAGGAAATTGATCAGGTTGCCCCACAGCAGTCGCGGTATCGACAACAGCCCCTGCTTCACGCCGTAATAGCCGGACACGAAGATGATCCGCTGCAGCATGCGGTTGCCCATCAACGCGATGTTCGCCGTGAGAACGAGATCGAACCACGGCTGCCCCTCGAAGATCGACACGAAGCGCGGCGCCTCGGTCCACACCTGCTGCAGCAGCCAGAGCATGACCAGCTGCAGCAGGATCAGCATCGCGGCGAAACTGACGAAGTTGCTGATCGCGCCCTTGCGGTCGCGCCACAGGAAATAATTGAGCACCCAGCCGTGCCCCCAGCCGTGGGTGCGGTAGCCCTGGTAGACGATGCCGATGATCCAGCGCGACTTCTGCCGCACCGCCGTCGCCAGGCGGTCGGGAAAATATTCGCGCACGCAGATCACGTTGGACTCGCGCCAGCTCTGGCCAAGAAGGCTCTCGCCGGCGTCATGCCGCTGGTAGCGCAGCACCGGGAAGCGCACGAAGATCTCCTCCATGCCCTTGGCCTTCAGGCGCAGGCCGATGTCGTAATCCTCGGTCAGGCTCTGCACGTCGAACGCGATGCCATTGCCCGCCTCGATCAGCGTGAGCACGGCGCGCCGACTGAAGCAGGTGCCGACGCCGGCGCTGGGCACCTGCCCGGCCAGCGCCTCGCGCATGGGCACGTCCTTGCCGTGCAGCTCGGCGAACTCGTCCAGGTAATGCAGGCTGGTGAAGTTGTTCCACTGCCGCGCAAACGGGTAGACCGGCAGCTGGATCAGGTCCTTGCGGTCGACCAGGTAGTTGAACAGCCGCAGCTCGTGCGCGCACACGACGTCCTCGGCATCGTGCAGGATGAAGCCCTCGAACGTCATGCGGGCGCGCCGTTCGAACTGCAGGATGGCGTCCAGCACGTTGTTGAGGCAGTCGGCCTTGCTGGTCGGCCCCGGCCGCGCGCACACCACCTTGTGCACGTTGGGAAAGCGCGCACACACCTCGTCGACATCGCGCTGGGTATCGGGATCGTTCGGATAGGTGCCGACGAAGATGTGGTAGTTCTCGTAGTCCAGCGTGGTCGCCGCCAGCTCGGCCATGTGGCCGATCACGCCGGTTTCATTCCAGGCCGGCACCATGATCGCCAGCGGTTTTTCCGCCGGACGGTACAGCTCGTGATAGTTGGTGTGCTCGTGCCGCTGGTAGACCACCATTGACTTCCACAACCGACGCAGCCAGTAGGCGATGTCGATGAACAGGTCGTCCAGGCCGCTGACCAGCATCAGCAGGGCGATCGCGATGACGGCCACGCTCAGGCCGTAGAGATAGGTCGAGAATGCATCCAGCCACCACATGCCGCACCTCCATTGCTAGACCGCGGTGCGCAGGTGTTCGCCGCACGCCAGCGCGTTCTGCAGCACATCGACGATCCGGATGCTGGCCTGGCCATCACCGAATGGATTGCCTGCGCGCGCCATCGACTGGTACGCGGCCGGGTCGGACCAAAGCGCCTCGATCTGCCTCGTGATGGACTCGCGCTTTGTACCGGCCAGCCGGGCACAGCCAGTCTCGACCGCTTCCGGCCGCTCGGTTTCGGTACGCAGCACCAGCAGCGGCACGCCGAAGGTGGGCGCCTCTTCCTGCAGGCCGCCGGAGTCGGTCAGCACCAGCCAGGAGTCGACCAGCGCCTGCTGCATGTCCAGGTAGTCGAACGGCAGGCTCAGGTGCACGTTGGCCAGCCCGCCGAGGATGGCGTGCACGGGCTGGCCCACCACCGGGTTGAGGTGCACCGGGAACAGCACCTGCAGCTCCGGGTGGCGATTCGCGACATCGGCGATCGCATGGCAGATCTCGCGCAGGTCGCTGCCCCAGTTCTCGCGGCGATGGGCGGTGACCAGCAGGTGGCCGCGCCCCTCCACCCGGCGCTGTATCCGGTGGTGCCGCACCACCCAGTGCTGCGCGTCGATCACGGTATTGCCGGTGACGAAGACATGCTCGTGCGGGATCGCCTCTGCGCGCAGCGCCTGCGCCGCACGCTCGGTCGGTGCGAAATGGAACCGGGTGATCCGGCTGACCATCTGGCGCAGGCCTTCCTCGGGGAACGGCCGCTCCAGGTCATAGGTGCGCAGGCCCGCCTCGACGTGCGCGACCGGAACGCGGTGGTGGAAGCCGCACAGCGCGCCGAGGAAGGTGCTCTCGGTATCGCCCTGCACCACCACCAGCGACCAGGACCCGTCCGACATCACGCTGTCGAGCAGGCCGCGGCAGCGCACGCTGAACTCGTGCAGCCCGTCGCCGACACGATCGAGCGAAATGTCGGGAACGATGCCGAAGCAGGCAAGCATCTGACGCGCCATCTCGTCGTGCTGCCCGGTATGCAACCAGTGCGGCCGCACCCAGTCGCTGGCGCGCATGCAGTGATACAGCGGTGCCAGCTTGATGATCTCCGGGCGTGTGCCACAGACAATCAGTGCATCCTGCATGTGCTTTCTCCCCCACAGGACGGCAACACGGTCCTGCTACGCGGGCATCCTGCCCATGTCCCCACTATCGCGAAAAGCCGACCGCAAGCGCCTCAATGGGCGGGGGGAGTGCCTGCGATCGAGCCCGTATCGGCGGTCACGAGTACCGCCTTGTTGTTCAATATTGCGAACTGCAAGTTAAATCAACGAAAATTTTCGATGAATTCTCCTTGTTGTGTCCTTGACATGATGTGTGATTTATAATAGCCAAGCCAGCCAAGCTGGCGATCGGCTGCAAGCAAGCTTGCCAACGGAGGGCAAGGCGTCCCTTTCACGGGACAGGGGCCTGGGCATTCGGGATGTGTATTGCACTTCCAGCAGCGCGCTGACTGCGCGCCTGCCCAACCACCGCGTGAGAGGAACTCCCATGACCAAGTCAACGCTTGTCGGGCTGTCGACTTTCAAGTCCGTCATCATCAGTGCGGCACTGCTGTTCGCTGCGGCATCCAGTCCGATGACCGTCGCCACGCCGGCGACGGCCGTGCGCACCACCGGCGACCGCATGCTTCCCGCGCCACCGCCCCCCCCGCGCGCGGCGCTGCCGGAGAAGAAGTCGACCGTCGTCTCCCCGACGACGACCCGTCTGCTGGCACCGGCACTGCTGCAGGCGGTGAACCAGTACGCCGGCGCGCCCGGCGCGAACCCGAACCAGAACACGCTGGTGTTGTACGACAGCTCCGGCCAGTGGGGCTGGCTGGGTGAAGCCTACGGCGTGATGGCCGGAAACCTGGTCACCCACGGCAGCAAGTACACCCTGCATCCGGCGGCGGCTTACGTCGCGGGCGAGCTCGGCGGCTATACCGGCCTGGTCTACGTCGGCTCGACCTACGACGAGCCGCTGCCGACCGCATTGCTGGACGACGTGCTGGCGACCAGCAAACCGGTGCTGTGGATGAACGACAACATCTGGCAACTGGCCGCCCGTGCAAGCAACTTCGCCGGGCAGTACGGCTTCACGCCGATGTTCTTCGACTTCAGCAATGCGCTGGCGGTGACCTACAAGGGGGTCGCGCTGCAGCGCAATGCGCTGGCGGTGCCCACTGGCCTGCTGCAGACGGCGATCAACGACCCCACCAGGGCGCAGGTACTCGCCACGGCCAGCAACGACGTCGGCGGCACCATCAACTGGGCCACCCGCGGCGCCAACCTGACCTACATTGGCGAGATTCCCTTCAGCTACACGGGGCCGAACGACCGCTACCTCGCGGCCGTCGACCTGATCGGCAAGGTGTCCAACCCGTCCATGCCGTCGCGCAAGCGCGCGCTGGTGCGCATCGAGGACGTCAGCGCGGACGCCGACCCGACCGAATTGCGCGCGATCGCCGACTATCTGTACAAAAAGCACGTGCCTTTCAGCGTGGCGGTGATCCCGTTCTACAAGGATCCGAACGGGGTATACAACAACGGCGTGCCGGTCAGCACACACCTCTACCAGGCCAGCGGCGTGGTCCAGGCACTGCGCTACATGCAGTCGAGGGGCGGCACACTGCTGATGCACGGATATACGCACCAGTACTCGAATGTCGACAATCCCTACAGTGGCGTAACCGCTGACGATTTCGAGTTCTACCGCGCGCACATCAGCACCGACAACTACGTCATCTACGACACGCCGGTGGCCGAAGACTCCGCACTGTGGGCGCAGGGGCGCATCGCAAGCAGCCAGCAGGAATTCGCCAAGGCGGGTTTCACCGTGCCGAACATCTTCGAGCCGCCGCACTACGCGGCCTCGGCGATCGACTACCAGGTATTCCAGCCCGCGTTCACCGCACGCTACGACCGCGGCCTGTATGCGGCCGGCTGGTGCCCGAACGGGGCCTGCGGAACCGGCACCCCGGACTACACCCGGATCTACGGCGAGTTCTATCCCTACCTGGTGCGCGACATCTACGGCTCGGTGGTGATCCCGGAGCAGCTCGGCAACGTCGAACTGACCGAGTTCAACCACAACCCGCCGCGCTACCCGGCCGACATCCTCTACAGCGCCAACTGCAACACCGTGATCCAGGATGGCGTGCAGAGCTTCTTCTTCCACCCGTACCTGAGCATCAGCTACCTGAAGCAGATCGTCGAAGGCCTACAGGCGATGGGCTACACCTTCGTGCCCGCGAACACCGTCAAGCAGGGCTGACGACGCAGGACTGCTGGGCCGCCGATGGAACGGCGGCCCAGCGGCGGGGCGTGTCTCGAACACACCCCCGCATCGCAACCAGGGGCGTGCCACCGGCACAATATCGCGCACCCCGAAGCCGGCTATCCCGGCCAGTCGCTACCGGCGATGCACCGCATGGATGCGGCAATTTGCCCTGCCGATCACGCCAGGATGCGGGCGCGGGCGCAGCCACTCGCGTATCCTAGGCGCCTGTCGCCGCGCCCATCCCGGCGCTCGCAAGGCACCGTGGCCACGGCCGCCCTCCCCGCGAGTCCCCATCTCCGGCCAGCCGGATGGCATGGCGTGCGACTTCCCCGACGGCGCAACAAGGCGAGACGACCGACCATGGTGGCAATGGCAACCGAGCACGTGATCGACGTGCAGCACTGGAACGACAACCTGTTCTCCTTCCGCACCACGCGCGACCCGGGTTTCCGCTTCGACAGCGGCCAGTTCGTGATGATCGGGCTGGAAACGGACGGCCGTCCGCTGCTGCGCGCGTACTCGATCGCCAGCGCCAGCTGGGAGGAACACCTGGAGTTCTTCTCGATCAAGGTGTCGAACGGTCCGCTCACCTCGCGTCTGCAGCACCTGCAGCCCGGCGACCCGCTGATCGTCACGCGCAAGCCCACCGGCACGCTGGTGCTGACCGACCTCAAGCCCGGCAGGCACCTGTACCTGCTCGGCACCGGCACCGGGCTGGCGCCTTTCATGAGCATCATCCGCGACCCGGACACCTACCAGCGCTTCGACCGGATCGTGCTGGCCCACGGCGTGCGTCGGGTCGAAGACCTCGCCTACGCGCACTACCTGGAGCACGAGCTGCCGCAGCATGAGTACCTGGGCGAACTCGTGCGCGAGAAGCTGATCTACTACCCCACGGTGACGCGCGAGCCGTTCCGCAACCGCGGCCGCATCACCGACGCCATCGCCGACGGCGTGATGAGCCAGGCCACCGGCCTGCCGCCACTGAACGCGGCCACCGACCGCGTGATGCTGTGCGGCAGTCCGGCGATGCTGGACGACCTCAGCGCCCTGCTCGACGGCCGCGGCTTCCAGGTTTCGCCGCGCACGCGCGAGCCGGGCGACTACGTGGTCGAGCGGGCCTTCGTGGAGAAGTAGGCGCCAGCCGCGCTCAGCCGCGCATGCGTCCCCTGCCCTCGTTGTCCCAGTAGCCGAAGACCCGCCGCGCCACCAACTTGTACAGCCGCTTGCCGCTGGCGCGCCACAGCCGCGAAGGCAGCGCCGGCGTGGCCAGCATCGTGCGCTGACGCGCGCTCAGCGCTGACTCGCAATACGTGCGCTTGTGCTTGAGCAGATGGCGCAGGTCCTCGCGTGCCAGCAGGCGGAACAGGCGGCCGCGACGACCGCGGGTCCAGGCGATCTGGAAATCCACCAGCGCGGGACGGCCGTCCACACACACCAGCCAGTTCGGTTCCTTGGCCAGGTCGTTGTGCACGATGCCGCGCTGATGCAGCCGTGCCAGCAGGCGCAATGCGTCGCGGTAGTAGTCGCGGTCGCGTGGCCGCGCCTGCTGCATCGGAATGCCGGCGATGTAGCTGCGCAGCAATTCGCGCCCGTCCCAGCCCAGCAGTACCGGCACGCCATCGATCCCCGCCAGCCGCTGCAACGCACGGGCTTCGCGTGCCGCCGCGCGGTGGGCCGCCAGCCATGCCCACCAGCGCGCGGCGCGGACGTCACGGCGAATCACCCGCACGCCAGCGCGTTCGATGATCTCGATGCGGCCGAGCTCGTCGGCCTTGAGCAGGAGAGGAGGGGCTGCGTCCACGGAAATTCCGGCAGGCACGGGCGGCACGCGGTTGCATGTCATAGTGCCTCAATCGATCATGGGTTGTGCGACCGGCATGCCCGTCGCGTGTCCCAATGATGGAACCTGCCCGATGGATATTGCGCTGTACGTACTCGCCGCCCTGCTGATCGCCGGTGGCCTGGCTGGCGCCGTGCTGCCGGCGCTGCCCGGCATCCCGATGCTGTTCGGCGGCATCTGGCTGGCCGCGGCGGTGGACGGCTACCGGCATTTGGGCCTGTGGTGGCTGTTGATCATCGGCGCGCTGGGCACGCTCGGGGTAATCGTCGACTTCGTCGCCAGCACGCTGGGTGCGAAGCGCGTCGGTGCCAGCAAGATGGCCCTGTGGGGTGCGTCGCTGGGCACCCTGCTGGGCATGTTCTTCGGCATCCCCGGCCTGCTGTTCGGGCCGTTCCTGGGTGCGCTGGCCGGCGAGCTCGCCTCCGGCACCAGCGTGCTGCGCTCGACCCACGTCGGCATCGGCACCTGGCTGGGCCTGCTGTTTGGCACCCTGGTGAAACTGGTGCTCTCGTTCGTGATGGTCGGGCTGTTCGGGCTGGCGATGCTGTTCGGCTGAGCTTCCGGCACATGCCTTCGGCACGCGCAGCGTCCTAGGCTGGACTTCCCCAGGGAGAACACCATGCCCAGACGCCTCGCCTTCGCCTTCGCCGCCGTGCTGACCACGACCGCTTCGCTGCACGCCCAGACCGCACCGCCAGCCTGGATCGCCCGCAGCAACGCCGACTCGCAGATCCTGCTCGAGCAGATCGCCCGCTTCAGCCCGGAGTTCGCCTCGCAGGTGGGCGTGTCCGGCTACGACGACAAGGTCGCCGACCTCCGCCCCGGCGCGGACGAGCGCTCGCGGGCCGCGCTGGTCGTGGCGAAGGCGAAACTGCAGGGCTTGCTGGCCACGGAGCAGGACGCCAACGTGCGGCAGGACCTGCAGATCCTGATCAAGGCCGCCAGTGAACAGATCGAGGGTATCGACCTCAACCGTCAGTACCTGCTGCCGTACACCGACGTGGGCCAGCTGGTCTTCAGCGGCGAGTTCAGCCTGCTGAAGGACGACGTCGCCGCGGCGCGCCGCCGCTCGGCGTTGCAGCGCTTGCAGTGCTACGTGGGCAAAACGCCCGGCTGCACGCCGATCGCCGAGCTGGCGAAGGCGCAGACCGTCGCCCGGCTCGGCGACAAGGCACTGCTCGGTCCGTACAAGGGCGAAGTCGAGCAGAAACTCGCGAACAGCCAGCGCTATGTCGACGGCATCCGCCAGTTGTTCGCCAAGTACAAGCTGGACGATGCCGAGGGCAAGGCTGCACTGGACGCGCTGGACACGCAGCTGAAGGCGTACGACGGCTGGGTGCGTGGCACCGTTCTGCCACGCGCGCGCAGCGACTTCCGTCTGCCCGAACCGCTGTACGCATACAACCTGCGCCAGGTCGGCATCGACATCCCGCCACAGCAACTGATGGAGCAGGCGCAGCTGGAGTTCGTCGAGCTGCGCGGCATGATGCAGGTACTGGCGCCGGTGGTGGCGAAGGCCGAAGGCATCGATGCCACCGACTACCGCGACGTGCTGAAGGCGCTGAAGAAACAGCAGCTGGGCCGGGACCAGGTGGAGCCGTGGTACCACGAGGTGCTCGGCCACATCGAGGACACCATCCGCCGCGAACGCATCGTCACCCTGCCGCAGCGCAAGATGCAGATTCGTCTGGCCTCGGAGGCCGAGGCGGCGCAGATCCCGGCGCCGCACATGGACCCGCCGCCGTTCATCAACAACCACGGCGAGCAGGGCACCTTCGTGCTGACCATGGGCAACCCGGGCAAGAACGGCGACGCGACCCAGGCCTACGACGACTTCACTTTCAAGGCCGCCGCATGGACGCTCACCGCGCACGAGGGCCGGCCGGGTCACGAGCTGCAGTTCGCGGCGATGGCCGAACGCGGCGTATCGCTGGCGCGCAGCCTGTTCGCGTTCAACAGCGTCAACGTGGAAGGCTGGGCGCTGTATGCCGAGGCCGAGATGCTGCCGTACGAGCCGCCGGCCGGCCAGTTCGCCGCGCTGCAGGCACGGTTGATGCGTGCGGCTCGCGCCTGGCTCGACCCGATGCTCAACCTGGGCCTGATCACGCCCGCGCGTGCACATCAGGTGCTGGTCCACGAAGTGGGCCTGTCCGAGGCGATGGCGCAGCAGGAGATCAACCGCTACACGTTCGACTCGCCCGGTCAGGCCAACGCCTATTTCTACGGCTACCTGCGCCTGCAACAGCTGCGCCTGCAGACCGAGCTGGCGCTGGGTCCGAAGTTCGACCGGCTGGCGTTCAACGATTTCGTGATCGGCCAGGGCCTGCTGCCGCCGGAACAGCTGGCCGAAGCCGTGCGCACGCAGTTCGTGCCGGCGCAACGGAAACGCTGAGCGTCAGCGCCGCGCGCTCTTCGCCAGCCAGCCGGCAAGCTGCACGGTGTCGCGACTGAGCGCAGCGGGCAGCACGATGTAGTGCCGGCTCGGCGCCGCGCCGGGTTTCGCGATCAGCCGCGCGGTGCCTTCCAGCCGCAGCAGCGCTGGCTGGTCGGCGGGTGCCAGTTTCAGCGCCAGCCCGCCTGGTGTCAGCCATGCGCACGGCTTCTCGGCGAGATACGCCATCAGCCCGCCGAACATCGGCTTGAAGCGCAGTTCGTGCGGTCGGCCCAGGTGGGTGGCCGCATCCTCCAGTTCGCGGCGCAGCAGCGCGAGGCTCGCCGGCGTGCTCATGCCGGCGCGTCGGGAATCACGTACAGCAGCACGGCGAGGAAATGCAGCACGCTGCCGGCCAGCACGAACACGTGCCACAACGCATGGTGGTACGGCAGTCGCCGCCACAGGTAGAACGGCACGCCCAGCGTGTAGGCCAGCCCGCCCGCGAGCAGCAGTGCGGTGCCGCCAGTCTGCAGGTGCTGGCTGAGCGGCTCGAACGCGATCATGCCGATCCAGCCCATGCCCACGTACAGCAGCACCGCCAGCTTGTGATAACGCTTGAGCAGGCCCAGCTCCAGCGCGGTGCCGGCCAGCGCCAGCGTCCACACGGCCACGAACAGGCTCCAGCCCCATGCCCCGGGCAGGGCGACCAGGGTAAACGGCGTGTAGGTGCCGGCGATCAGCACGTAGATCGCGATGTGGTCGAGCGCGCGCAACGTCGGTTTGGCGGCCGCCACGGGAATCGAGTGGTACAGCGTGGAAGCGGTGTACAGCAGCACCAGCGAGGTGCCGAACACCGCGCAGGCCACCACGGTCAGCGCATTGCCATGCAGGGCCGCGAACGCGACCAGCGTCGCCAGCCCGGCGATGCTGAGCACGATGCCGAGGCCGTGGATGATGCTGCTGGCAAGCTCGTCGCCGAAGCTGTAGCGCGGGATAACCGCACCGGATGTGACAGACATGCGGGACTCCTGGGGAATGCGAGGTGCGAGGGCATACCTTAACCGGGGTGTCCGCGCCCGACTATCGTGGCGCATGGTCGCCCCGGCACCCTGTCACGTCATTCGATGATGAACGCGCCGAACGCCACGCCCAGGTTCCAGCCCTCGCCCTTGCCGCTGAGCGCCAGCGAGACGTTGCCCTTGGTCAGCACCTGCGCCGCCGCCGACTTCTCGGCGCCGGCATGCGCTTCGGCATTCGCGTAATGGCCCAGCACGTCGCGCACGTTGCTGGCGCCGCTGAACTTGCCCACGCCGTCGGTGATCTTCGTCTTGCCGAAGGTCAGCCCGCCACCCTTGGCACGCAACTTCACCTGCAGGCTCTGGCCGTTGCTGCAATGAACCGTGCCGCTGCCGCTGGCGGTCTTGTAGAACACCGACCAGCCGGACAACTGGAAACTCATCTTGCAGGAAATGTCGTCAGCCCGCACCGGCGCGCCAGGCAGCAGGCCGGCACAGGCCAGCCCCGCCACGGCCGTCCACTTGATCAGGTTCATCATCGTTCCTCATCGCATGCCGGCTGCTTGCCGGAGGTCGATTGTTGCAGGACTGCCGCGTTCGCGGTGAACACTGTCGTGAAAACCGCCTTCACGAAGAATCCACACCGGATCGCTGCCGCGGCAGCGCACGATCCATTGGCGGGTGTGACCCCTACCACCCGCGTTCCACATTCCGCCCCGCCTCCCCGCGGGGCTTTTTTTGCCCGTCGCGACCGCGCTGCCACGATCCCGCATTTGGCCATCCAGCCGTCCGCTTGCGCAAGCGTATTCCATGGGCATACGCTGCAGACGCGGCGACACGATCCCCCTGCTCACGCAGCGTGGCTGCCGCGACACCCCTACCAAAACCAGCCACACCGAAGTCAGGAGGTCGCCATGTCGTCCGCAAGCCTGGCCGTAGCTCATCGTACCCACCCCGACCGCACACGCATCGCCGCCATCAGCGCCGCGATCGCACTCAACCTGGCCGTGATCGTGATCGCCACGCGGCCGACCGGCCCGACGCTTTTCCACGTGATCGAACAGATCAGTCCGGCACCCACGATCCGCCTCGTCGAGCCGGAACCGCCCCTGCCTCCGCCGCCACCGGTCGAGATGACCCCCTTGCCGCACCCGCCCGCCGTGCCGGTCGCGCACACGCCGCCGTTGCCGGCCAACCCGCCGGCGGTCGTGCCCAGTACCGAAGGCAACGTCGCCGCGCCGCCGGTCGCCACGCCGACCCTGCTGCCGAGCGCCACGGCGCCAGGGCCGGCACTGACGGCGCCGGTCGAGGCCAGCCTGGCTTACCGCTCGGCCCCGCTGCGCTTCCCCACCCGCGCCCTGCAGCAGCGCATGCAGGGCACGGTGCTGCTGCGCGTGCTGGTGGACGAAACCGGCAAGCCGGTGCAGGTGGTGGTGGAACGCGGCAGTGGCTACCTGCTGCTCGACCGCAGCGCCGCCGAGCAGGTGCTGGCCGGCTGGCAGTTCCAGCCGGCGCTGGTGAACGGGCGGGCGGTGCGGGCCTGGGCACGGGTGCCGGTAACGTTCGACCTGCGCGACTAGCACTTTCGCAGCGGGCGTCCGGTCGGCGGATGCGCCGGCCGGACGCCTTTTTGCGCGCCCGCGCCAGTGCCTGCAGCGATGCCGCCGGCTTACGTGGCTTTAACGATATGCATGCTCCACTGGCGCCCATTCACCCTGCCAGGTTCCACGCATGGGCAAGCACCCGCCTCTCCTGAAAACCCTGCGCGCGATCGCGCTGGAACACGCCGCCGTCGAACACCCCGACCTCGCCACGATGGCGCGCGATCTGGGCCGCGTGGTGCATCAGGATGCCTCGGTGCTGGCCCGGCTGCGCCAGCGCCAGCGCGGCTTCGAACGCTGGCTGCTGGCCGAGCGCGGCAAGCCGCCGGTCAGCGTGCTGCTGCTGGCCTGGCCGCCGAACCACGCCACGCCGGTGCACGACCATGCCGGTCCGTGGAGCCTGCAACTGACCCTGGTCGGCGCGCTGGAAGTGCAGTCCTACCGCCGCGACACCGACTCCGGCGAACTGGGCCTGCACGGCCGCAACTGGCTCGGCCCGGGCGACAGCGCCTGGTTCGAGGGCGACCGCGGGCTGGCGCACCGCTGCCGCAACCTGTCTCGGCACGACACGGCGCTGTCGCTGCACGTCTGCGGCGGCGAGCTGCCCGGATACTTCGCCCGGGAGCAGGCCGAGTCTGCCGGGCACCGGGTCGCGCCGCCACGACGCAGCGCCATCGCCGGTCGCCTGCCCGGCTGATCCACCCGCCACCACACGCACGGGGAGTTCCATGTTTCGACGGGTCGCCATCATCGGCGGCGGTGCCGCGGCCGCCACGCTGCTCAGCGAACTGCTGGAGCACACCTCGCCGCAGCCGCTGCAACTGGACTGGTTCACCGGCGGCGGCACGCCGGCGCGCGGGGTGGCCTACGGCACCGCTTCGGAACGCCACCTGCTGAACGTGCGCGCGGCCTCGATGAGCATGTTCGCCGGCAAGCCGCGCGGCTTCCTGGATTTCGTGCAGCGCGACGACCCCACCATCGCCGGCACCGATTTCCTGCCGCGCCGCCGCTACGGCGACTACCTGGAGGCGGAAGTGGCGCGCGCGCTGCAGCAGGGCAAGGCGCGCGGGCACCACGTCAACATCCTGCCATTCGCGGTCGACGCGCTGGTGCCCGAGTCGGGTGGCGTCACCGTGATCCACGGCGAGGAAAGCCACCCGGCCGACGCTGCCGTGCTGGCGCTGGGCGCGCTGCCGCCGCAGCCGCTGGCCGGGGTCGGCGCCGCAGCGCTCGCCAGCGGCCGTTACGTGGTCGACCCGTGGCGCCTGCTCGCCGACACCGGTGCACTGCAACCGCCGCCACGCAAGGTGGTGCTGATCGGGCTGGGGCTGACCGCGGTCGACGTGTTGCTGGAACTGTCCGCGCAATGGCCGCAAGCCGAGTTCGTCGCGATCTCCCGCCACGGCCGCTTTCCCGAGGCGCACCTGCACGCCGCCGCCGCGCCCGCCGACGACGGTGTCGCGCTGGTCGAGGCGATGCACGACGCACCGGAGATCCGCCGCTGGATGCGCCTGTTGCGCGAGGCAATCGCGCAGGAAGGCAGCGAATGGCGCGCCGTCGTCGACGGCCTGCGCCCGCACCTGCCTGGCCTGTGGGCCGAGCTGTCGCCGGAGCAGCGTGCGCGCTTCATGCGCCATGCGCGCTGGGCGTGGGAACGCGTGCGCCATCGCATGCCACCGCAGGTGTGCGAGACGATCGCCGCGCTGGAAAGCGATGGCCGGCTACAGCGCCGGTACGGTCGCGTGCAGGCGGTGGACGCTGCCGGCAATGCGCTGCAACTGAGCGTGAGCCACGCCGGCGCGACCCGTCTGCTGGATGCCGACCTGGTGATCCAGACCGTCGGCCTGGAGACCGACCTGCGCCGCTGCAACCACCGGCTGGTCAGCCAGCTGCTCACCAACGCGCACGTCATCGCCGATCCGCTCGGCCTCGGCGTGCAGGCCGACAGCGACGGCCGCCTGCGCCACGGCGAGCAGTACTGGCCGAACCTGTTCGCCATCGGCAGCCTGCTGCGCGGCACGCTGTGGGAATCCACCGCGATGCCGGAAATCCGCCAGCAGGCTCGCCACCTGGCCAACCAGCTGCTGGGCGACTGAGCGGCCCGCCGCGCCCGCGATGAACGCCAGCGCACTCACCGCCTGCATCGCCCTGCTGCACCTGCTGGGCCTGTTCGCGGCGATGCACGCGGTGATGCACGCGCGTACGCCGCAGGGTGCGATCGGCTGGACGCTCGGCCTGCTGTTGCTGCCGTACGTGACGCTGTTGCCGTACCTGTACCTCGGTTCCAGCCGCTTCCTCGGCTATCGTGCCGGACACCATGCGCCACTCGCGCACGCGCTGCCCGCGACCATGGACACCGCGCCGCCAGTCGACCCGGGCTGCGAACGCTACGCCGCGATCAGCGCGCTGCAGGGCCGGCCGTTCCGAGGCGGCCACCGACTGCGCCTGCTGATCGACGGCGATGCCGCCTTCGACGCCATGCTGGCGGCGATGGCCGCGGCCGAGCACAGCCTGCTGGTGCAGTTCTTCATCATCCACGACGATGCGCTGGGCCGGCGCCTGCAGCAGGTGCTGCTGGAACGTGCCGCGGCCGGCGTGCGCGTGTGCGTGCTGTTCGACGGCATCGGCAGCCACGCGCTGCCGCGGCGCTACGTCGAGACCCTGCGCGCGGGCGGCGTGGCGATCCACCGCTTCGCAACCCACCGCTGGCGCAACCGCTTCCAGCTGAACTTCCGCAACCACCGCAAGATCGTGGTGGTGGACGGCACGCGCGGCTTCGTCGGCGGGCTCAACGTGGGCGACGAGTACCTGGGCCTGAAACCGCCGCTGGCACCATGGCGCGATACCCAGCTGGAGCTGCGCGGGCCGGCGGTGGCCGACCTGCAGCGACTGTTCGCCGAGGACTGGCAATGGATCACCGGCGCGTCGCCGCCGCTGACACCAGCGCCACCCGCCGAGGGCGACACCAGCGCGCTGGTGGTGGCCAGCGGCCCGGCCGACCCGCAGGAAACCGGCTCGCTGTTTTTCGCCGCCGCGATCAACGCGGCGCGCCAGCGCGTGTGGCTGAGCACCCCGTACTTCGTGCCCGACCACGCGGTGCGCGCGGCGCTGCAGCTGGCGGTGCTGCGCGGCGTGGACGTGCGCGTGCTGATCCCGTCGCGGCCGGACCACCGCACCGTGTTCCTTGCCTCCACCCTGCACGCCTACACCGCGGTGCGCGCCGGCATCCGGGTATTCCGCTACCAGCCCGGCTTCCTTCACCAGAAGGCGCTGCTGATCGACCGCGACACCGCGGCGATCGGCAGCCTGAACCTGGACAGCCGCTCGTTCCGGCTCAACTTCGAAGTCGCCGCGCTGGCCGTCGACCCCGCCTTCGCCGCCGAGGTGGCGGCGATGCTGAGTGAGGACTTCAGCCGCGCCCGCGCCGTCGACGAACGCGAGTACCGCGAGGCGCCCTACCTGCGCCGGGTGGCAATGCACGTGGCACGCTTGTTCGACCCGCTGCTTTAGACGAGAGCGGAACGACGCTACCTGCGCCCGCCGAAGCGGCGGCGCCAATCACCACTGCACAACGCCCAACCCACGTAGATGCCGACGGCCACGCCGAGCAATTCGCACAACGCGCGCAGGCCGATGTGGTCCGGGTCGTGCACTTCGGCGAGCTTCACCTTGAGCAGCTGCAGCGACTGCAGCCGGCCATAGTTGAAATAGAACAGGTTCCAAAGGTCGCCGCTGGCGGTCAGCGCCGTCGCCAGCAGGAACGACCAGCCGATCTGCGGGCCCCAGCCCCAGCCGTTGCGCCGGCCCAGCCAGTGGAAAACGAAAAACAGCAGCAGCGCTGCCGTCGCGGCGATCAGGCCGGCCTGGAGCCCGCCGACGATCCCGTAACCCATCCATGACTGGTCGTACTGCATCGCGCGCCCCTGAACCGTGTTGCCACTACGGCGCACATTATGGGTCATGGCGGCGGATCACAGCGCGCACGCTAGACTTGGCGGGTCTTCGCCGCACTTCCATGCCATGAGCCAGCCTCTCTCACCCCATGCCGCGCTGATCGTGGTCGACGTGCAACCGGATTTCATGCCCGGCGGCACGCTGGCCTGCCACGAGGGTGACGCGATCGTACCGGGCATCGACGCGCTGCTGCGCTCACGCCGCTTCCGCCACGTGGCGGCGACCCAGGACTGGCACCCGCGCGGGCACGTCTCGTTCGCCAGCGCGCACCCCGGCCACGCGCCGTTCGAGCAGATCGCGCTGTACGACCAGCCGCAGACGCTGTGGCCGGAGCATTGCGTGCAAGACACGCCCGGCGCCGTGCTGCATCCAGGCATCGACTGGTCGGCGCTGGATGCGGTGATCCGCAAAGGCAGCGACCCCGCCGTGGATTCCTACAGCGGCTTCCGCGAAAACCACGGCCCGCACGGCGCGCGCCCCAGCACCGGGCTGGCCGGCTGGCTGCGCGAGCGCGGCGTGGACGAAGTGGTGGTATGCGGGCTGGCGCGCGACGTGTGCGTGCTGTGGACCGCGCAGGACGCGGTGGCGCTGGGCTTTCGCGCCAGCGTGCTGTGGGAACTCAGCCGTCCGGTCACGCCGGCCAGCGATGCGGCCACCCGTGCCGCGCTGCAGGCGCAGGACATCGGCATCGTCGGGCGCAGCGCGTTCGCCGGGTAACGTGAAGTCCCGGCTCCCTCCCCTGCGACGCAGGGGAGGGTTGGGGTGGGGTGCTCTTGATCTTTGCCGCCCGCGTGGCGCCCCTCACCTGAAGGACGCTCTGCGGTCGGCAACCTCCCGGAGGAGCCTGCGTCAGGCCTCGTTCTCGCCGCTGGCGCGCACCTGCGGCTCGCCGTCGTCGTCAATCTCCACCGTCAGCGTGATCGGCCGGCAGCACACCTGGCAGTCCTCGATGTACTGCTGGCTGGGGATCGAGGCGTCGACCAGGATTTCGATCGGTTCGCCGCAATACGGGCAGTCGATGGTGTGTGGCGTGAGCACGGGGGCGTCTCGACAGACGGGCGCACAAGTACAGCACAGCACCGGCGACGATGCGACGACGAGAACCTGCACAGGCTCTTACCCCTTGTGCGGCGACCAGGCCTGCGGCAGGCCGATCCAGAACAGCGCGTCGCGCTTGCAGCGCGAGGCCAGTTTCAACAGCTCGTTGTCCTTGCTGACCAGCCAGCGCGCACCCGACGCCTGCGCCAGTTCCAGGAATTTCTGGTCGTCCGGGTCGGCGCAGCGCGGCAGCGGCACATCGAGCGACGCGGTGGCCCGTTCGTCCGGCAGGCAGCGCACCAGTGCATCGAACGCGGCCTCGATCGCCGGCCGCGTGGCGTCGCTGACCGGCAGCTGCGGGTAGTGCAGCACGCGCAACCATTCCTCGCGGCAATCGGCACGCGTCACCGCTTCGATCGTGCCGCGCTGCATCGCCACGTGCAACGCGGCGGACTGCGCGTCGCGGAACAGGAAGATGTCCAGGCACACGTTGGTGTCCAGCACGATGCGCGGTGGCGAGGGGTCGACAGTCATCGCGCCATGATGCGTCAAGCGGGCCACGCGATACACTGCACACTTTCCGAGCGGAACCGTCGTCCATGGCCGAGCGCGAGTTCAACGATTACCTTGCCCGCTCCGGTGCCACGCTGGAAGGCTCGCGCTACGCCGCGTGGCTGGCGATCACCCCGCGCCGCCACGGCTTCCCGGTGTACTACGCGATCTGCGAAAACCGCAGCTTCCGCGACAAGGACATCGCCGAAGCTGCCGCCGCCAAGGCGCTGGCCGACATAACGGGGCTGGAAGCGGACGGCACACCGATCTTCCCCGAGGGCTACACCGGTTTCGACGACTAGGCCGCCAGCTCGCGCAAGCGTTCCACCGCCACCGGGATCGCCGCCGGCGCATCCACCGTGAGCATGCGCGGCTCGTCGGCAGCCAGGCCGTTCTCCAGTTCGTGCGCCCAGGTCACGTGGTACGGCAGGTGCACGCCCCAGCCGCCCAGGCGCAGCACCGGCTCGATGTCCGAGCGCAGCGAGTTGCCGACCATCGCGAACTGCGCCGGCTGCAGATCGAATTCGCCGAGCACGCGGCGGTAGGTGGCGGCGTTCTTTTCCGAGACGATCTCGATGCGGCGGAACAGGTCGGCCAGGCCGGACTCGACCACCTTCTTTTCCTGGTGGAACAGGTCGCCCTTGGTGATCAGCACCACCTCGTACCGCTGCGCCACCGCCTCGACCGCCTCGCGGATGCCGGGCAGCAGCTCCACCGGATGCTGCAGCACGGACTTGCCCAGCTCGACCAGGCGATGGATGTCGGCCGCCGTGATGCGGCCATCGCTGACCGCAATCGCGGTTTCCACCATCGACAGCGCCATGCCCTTGGCGCCGTAGCCGAACAGCTTGAGGTTGCGCTGTTCGGTGGCCAGCATGCTGTCATGCACGTGCTGGTCGCCCAAGTCGACGTAGCGCGCCATGATCGCGGCGAACGCCTCGCCGGCCTGGCGGTAGTAGCCCTCGCTGTGCCACAGCGTGTCATCGCCGTCGAAACCGATCAGTTGCAGCATGCTTGACTCCCTCCGGCTCGCCTTTCAGCGTGCCGCTCCAACCGCCGAGCCCGTCGCCGAGCCACCATCGCCAGTAATCGCCATCAGGCCGTAGGAAAACGGCATGCTGAAAGTCGTAGCCACTGGTCGGCCATCAATCCACTCCGGCTTCGCCTGCAGAGCCTGCATTGCCTCCCGCGCCGCCCGTTCAAAGACCGCCATCGAATGCCCGGGACCCCCAGCGAGTTTGCCTGAAACCTTGATGTCACTAACCCGCACATTCGTGACTGAACCGTCCGGCTGGGCGGTCGCCTCGATCCGCATGCTCGCCTCGGTACGTGCGCGCATCATGTCGGCCGGATATTTCAGCGCCTTCGTGAAGGCCAGGCTGGGGCCGTTGGATAAAGGGACGACACGTACGCCGTACTTGTCCGGTCCCTGCTGCAGAATTTCGAACTTGATCCGCTCGTAGGTACGCGCCGTGACCGCGACCCCGTCTTTCATTACCGGCTTGAACTGCCAATGTGCCACCGCCTGCTGGATCGAGCCGGCAAACATGGCAGGCAGATCATCCGGTGGCGTGGCCCGGGCAACATGGCCTTGCGTGTCGATATCCAGTGCCACATCGGCGCGATAGCTGCGCACCACCTGTTGCGCGGCAACCGCGTCGATGCAGAGCAGGAACAGAAGCATGCTTGCGATGGCAATTTTCACGGAGTCCCCCTGTCATGTGCCGCATCGGATCGGCGCTGGCAACCAGCAAGCACCCACCAGTCACGCTCAGCCGAAGTCGCTGCCCAGGCGCAGGTTGATGTGCAACGCGGTGGCCAGTTCGCGCATCGGCTCGTTGTCGCGGCTCAGCGTGATCCAGCCGGCGTACGAGTCGTCCTCGGTTTCCCACGTCCACAAGGTATAGCCGGATTCGGCCAGGCGATCGTAGGCGATGCCGAGCAGGCTGCCGGCATCGGCATCGTCGAAATAGTCGTCGTCGTCTGGATCGCCGGCCCAGTCGATCGACAGGTTCCAGCGCGCGCTGAGTTCGTCCAGCGCCTGCACCAGCGAGCGCAGGTCATCCTCGGCGACCATGAAGCCGGAGCGCCAGTCGATCACCCGCGCGACCAGCGCCACCGGTTCGGCGTCGCCGTCTTCGGCGAGCGCCTCGTGATATTCGCCGAACTGCTGCAGCGCGGTCTCCTCGTCGCCGGGGTTGATCAGCAGCAGCAGCTGCCACACCCGGGCTTCGACCGAGTCGTCCTCGTCGTCGACATCGCGGTCGTCGTCGAAATCGTCGTCGTCGCGCATGCTCACGCGCCCACCCGCTGCCGCACCCGGTCCATGTCGCGCACCGGGCGCACCTCGATCGCGCCGGTGCGCGCCCACGGGAAAGTCGCGGCGATGCGCAGTGCCTCGTCCATGTCGGCAGCCTCGATCAGGTTGAAGCCGCCCAGGTATTCCTTGGTCTCGGCGAACGGACCGTCGACCACGCTGCTGCGCTGGCCGCGCACGCGCAGGGTGCGCGCCGTGGCCGGGTGTTCCAGCTGCTGCGAGCCGAGCAGGCAGCCATCGGCCTGCAAGTCGTCGGCGTGATGGAGGCAGCCGCGCATCAGGTTGTCGAATTCGCCTTCCGGCAACGCCTCCAGCAAGGCGTCGTCGCAGTAGATCATCACGAGAAATTTCATGGCGTCCTCGGCGGGGAACGGTTCACGGAACCGTGGGGAAGCAGTGCGAACGTGGATAATGCCGCACATGACCACCGTGCACGATACCCCCGGCGCATTCTGCTGCCATCCGATCGCGTTCGTGCGCTCGCCGTATGCGCAGCGTATCGACGCGCCGCACCAGCCCACCGTGGTGGCCGGCACCGAGACGGGGGCGGCGGCCGAGGCGGTGATCGAGTTCGTGGCGGACTTCCCCGCGGCGGCCTGGCGCGACCTCGCCGGTTTCGAGCGGATCTGGCTGCTGTTCGCCTTCCACCGCAGCGAGGGCTGGAAGGCCGAGGTGCGCCCGCCGCGCGGCGGCGGCAAGCGCAGCGTGCTGGCGACGCGCTCGCCGCACCGACCGAATCCGATCGGGCTGTCGGCGGTGGAGCTGGTCGCGGTCGAAGACGGCGCGTTGCGCGTACGCGGGGTGGACCTGCTCGACGGCACGCCGATCCTCGACATCAAGCCGTACGTGCCGTACGCGGACGCGTTTCCCACCGCGCGCGCCGGCTGGATCGATGCGATCGACGCGACGCAGGGCCGGCACTCCGCGCCCGGGCCGCGCAAGCCGCGTTCGGCGCGGCCAGGCGGCACGGACGACGACGTCAACCCATCATGAGCAGCTACCGCAGCAGGTGCTGCCGCCGCTGACGTGGATCTGACGCGGCTCGGACACGCGAGCGGCCTCGTAACCCGCCTCGTGCAGGGCGGTGATGACCTGGCCGGAGGTCAGCTGTGCCGCCACGTCGATCTGTCCCGCGACGGGATCGCCGGTGACTTTCGCGGTGGCGTCATGGGCACGCAGGATGGCGGCGATGGCGCCGGTGTCACCGGCAAAATCCTTCACTTGGAACAGCATCGGTACGATCTCCAGGGTTGAGGGCGGCACATCCGCCGGGCGCGATGGTGACTGGCGACCCGCCCGGGCGCCCTGACCGGGATCAGGGCAATCCCGCTCGGTGAGACTCACGCTGGGCACACTGCCCCGGCCGCTGCGGACCTCCGCCGCCGGCGCCCGATGCACTGGCAGTGGATCGGTTCAACCCTTGGCCGCGTCCGGCACTCCCGCCGGCGCGGCTTTTTTTCGCCTCAGGGCTGCGCCGGCACGGGAGCCGTGACAGCTGCCGGCAGCCACGGCGACACGCGCGGGCGTTCCAGTCCGGCGAGCAGCGGCGGATCGCGCTGGTAGACGTCGGGGCGGAAGCCGACCCGGCCGTCCTCGCGCAGGTCCACTGTCCAGTACGCCAGCAGAAGTGTGACCGGCTCGCGCAGCATCACGGTCTGCGTCTTCAGCGTGTCGATCGCGCGGTCGATCCCGGCCCGGTCCCAGCGCGCCGGGTCGTCCAGCAGCAGTTCGGCCAGCTCGCGCGGGCGCTCGACCCGGATGCAGCCGGAGCTGTTCGCGCGCTGCTCGTTGGCGAACAGTTCCTGGTGCGGCGTGTCGTGCAGGTACACCGCGTAGTCGTTGGGGAAGCGGATCACCAGCCGCCCCAGCGAATTGCCCGGGCCGGCGTCCTGGCGCAGCACGATGCCGCGCGGGTGGGCCCAGTCCACGCTGGCCGGCGCCAGCTCGCGGCCCTGGCCGTCCAGCACGCGGATGCGGTTGGCGGCGAGGTAGCCCGGGTTCTTGCGCAGCTTCGGCAGGATGTCGTTCTTCAGGATGGTCGGCGGCACCGTCCAGGTCGGGTTGAGCGTGAGGTAGGTGATCTTCGACTTGAACACCGGCGTGCTGCGATAGGGCTTGCCCACCTGCACGCGCGAACGCCACACCGGTTTGCCATCCTTGTAGTAGGCCACCTGGTAGCCGGCGATGTCGACCACCACGAACCTGCCCTGCAACTCGTGCAGCAGCCAGCGCGCGCGCTCCAGGTTCACGCGCAACTGGTCGATCCGCGCCGCGACCGGCACGTTCAGCGCAGCCAGGGTGGCCTTGCCCAGATGGCCATCGGGCGCCAGGTATTGTTCTCGCTGGAACTGCTCCAGCGCGGCCTCCAGCGCCGGGTCGTACAGGTCGTCCACACCCTCGCCCACGGAATACCCGGCCAGACGCAGCCGCTGGCGCAGCGCCGGCACGCGCGGATCGCGGCTGCCCGGTTTCAGCGTGGGGCCGTCGGCCAGCGTCAGCCAGCCGCCCTGCGCCGCCACCTCGCGCAGCTTCGCCAGCGCCGTGCGTAACTGGCCGTACAACGGGTTCTGCGGCCGTGCCCGCGCGAACAGCTCGCCAAGCGTGCCTTGCGCCAGCGCGTCGTGCACCGCCTTGAGGCCCTGCGCCTGGTCGAGCTGGCGCGGGTCGTAGTTCCAGTGCGTGTCCAGCGTGGCCGGATCGACCTTGCCACGATACAGATGCAGCAGCGCGGCGAGGCAGGCATCGGTGGCCAGCAGGTCGAACTGTGCGCGCTGCTGCGGCGTGGCCCACGGATCGCTCAGCACGCTGCGCCGACGCTGCAACTCGCTCAGCGCATAGTCTTCCGGATCGAGGCCGTCGCCAGCCACGTCGCCCAGCGCGGAAAGCAGCTGGTCGAGATCGCCTGGGCGCGTCCATGCCGGTGCAAACCGGTTCTGCTCGTAGAACACCGCCACCGCGTCGCCGGGCGTCCGGGCGGCATCGGCATCGGCATGCACGCCGCGCCACTGTTCGACCCGCTCGCGAATCTGTTCGGCCACCGGGCTCAGCGGTTGCTCCAGCGCAGGCTGTTGTGCATGCACCGCCGTTCCCGACAGCAAGCCCAGCATGGCGATGCCCTGAATGACACGGAAAAATCTGGGCGGCACGAGACGATCCTGCGCAAGGGAGTCCCGCCTGTCATAGCACAGTCGCCTGCCCGTCGCGCCCGACGGGTTCTTAACAAGGGGCTGCTAGGATCGACGACCGCACCACCCGAGCCCGCCCCCGCCAAGCCGTTCCGATGAGCCGATTCCTGCGCCACGCTGCCACCCTGACATTGTTCCTCGCCGGCTGTTTCGTCGCGGCACACGCCACGGAACCGTCGCTGCAGGATGCGCTCAGCCGGCTCGCGCCGAACGCGAACCCCAAGGTGATCGGCCTGGCGCTCGCCGCCACCGAATGCGCCGCCGCGCAGGGCCAGCCGCCGTCCGACCGGCTGGCGGTGATCGACTATTCGAAACCCTCCACCGAGCCGCGGCTGTGGGTGTTCGACCTGGCCAGACGCAAGCTGCTGTACCACGAGCTGGTGGCGCACGGGCGCAACACCGGTGAGAACCTGGCGACGGCATTCTCGAACCGGCCGGAGAGCCTGCAGTCCAGCCTGGGCCTGTTCCGCACGCTGGGCACCTACGCCGGCCACAACGGTTACTCGCTGCGCATGGAAGGCCTCGAACCGGGCACCAACGACCATGCGCTGGCGCGCGCACTGGTGATCCACGGCGCGGCTTACGTCAACCCCGCACTCGCCCGCCAGCAGGGCCGCATCGGTCGCAGCTATGGCTGCCCGGCCGTGCGCACCGCGATTGCGCGGCCGCTGATCGACGCCCTCAAGGGCGGCCAGTACGTGTTCTCCTACTACCCCGATGCACGCTGGCTGAGCGCTTCGCCGTACCTCAAGTGCAGCAGCGGACGCGCCATGACCGCGAGCCTCGCCGCGCCCTGAATCCGCGCCAAGCGCATGCCCCTCACGGATTCCCGGAGGGCTCCCGCAGCAGCGCCTGCATCTTCAGATAAACACCGTTGCTCCAGCCAAAGCCGATCACGTTGGCGGTGTAGCCGGCGCTGATCTTCACGTCGGCGTTGCCGCTGACCATGTTGTATTTCTCGCGGATGGTGCCGTCGTGGGCGAGGCTGCGATCGATGGTGGCGGTGAATTCGCGCGCGATGCGGCGGGCGTCGTCGTGGAAGCCGTAGGCGTCCAGCCCGGCCGTCGCCAGCCAGTTGGTCGGCGCCCAGCCGAACGGCGCATCCCATTGCGCGCCGCTGGCGTGGTCGCTGGTCTGCAGGCCGCCCTTGCGCTCGAAGATGCCGAGCTTGCCGCGCAGCGACGCGGCCTGCGCCGGCGAGGCCGCACCGGCCCACAGCGGATAGAAGGTGGCGACGAAGTGATAGCCGGACGGCTTGCCGCGCACGAAGTCGTAGTCCATGTACATGCCCTGGTCGGCACGCCACAGGTACTTGTCGATTGCCGCACGTCGCGCGTCGGCGGCGCCGGCCCAGCGCTTGGCGTCCGCATTGTTGCCGAGCTGCACGGCGAAATCGTGCAGGTCGCGCTCGTAGCGGTACAGCAGGCTGTTCAGATCCACCGGCGCGTAGTGGTGGGTGGAGCCGCCGAACGGACCCATGCGGAAGCTGGTGTCGAAACCCGACTCGCGCATCGCGCGATCGCCGAGATAGTAGTCAGCGCTAAGGCGATAACCTTGCGACCAGGCGCCGGCGCAGACCTTCGAGGCCTCGACGTCGCAGCTGGCGGTCTTGAGCCGTACGACTTCCGCCGCGTCCGGATGTTCGGCGGCCCTGACCAGGTAGCCGGGATCCTCCGACGGGTGCGCGAGCAGCCAGTCGATCACGCCGCGCAGGTAGCGGCTGTCGCGCATCTCCAGCACCGGCGCCGCGCCGCCGTAGTCGTAGTAGCGCGCCAAGCCAGTGGCGCCGGCCCGGTGTTCCTTGCGCGTCCAGGTGGAGTAGTCGCGCACGGCGAGCGGATACGCGTGTTCCAGCCACGCTTGCGCTTCGGCCTTGCTCTTGAAACTGTCCGGGTCATCCAGCACGGCACGGATCATTAAACTCAGGAACGGCGGCTGCGAACGGGTCAGGTAATAGCTGCGGTTCGCGTTGAGCACCGCGCCGTAGTACTGCACCTCGAACAGCGCGTTGTCGACCATGTCGCGCGCCAGCGCCTCGCGGTGGTCGGCGACCAGGCCGAGCACGATGAAGTAGCTGTCCCAGCCGTACATCTCGTTGAAGAAGCCGCCTGGCACCACGTATGGATGCGGCAGGTAGAGCAGGCCCTGCCGCGGCAGCGAAGTCGGCGCGATGTCGCCAAGCTGGCCGATCGCTCGGGGCAGCACGTGCACGTCGACGTTGCAGCGCTTCTTCACCGCGGCCAGGTCCGGCGGCGATGGCAGGTCCGCGGGCAGGTACAGCACCGGCTGCGTGCCCACCTTGGGATCACGCAGGGCCGAGCAGTCGTCCATCGAACGCGTCAGCGTGGTCCATGCGTGGTCGATGTAGGCGCGGGTCTTCTGCGCATCGGGCTGGAGGGCCGCCGCAGCGGTGGCGAACATGACCCACAGTCCGCACAGCGCACACCGAAGGAATGACTTCATGATCATCAACCGATGCCGTGGGCACATGCGTGACAGCGTGTAACCATCGTCCCGCCGGCGCAACCCCGCGATTGCGCGGAGCACGTGTTCCGCACCGCCAACGGCTGCCGGCTATCCGCGCCGCAGCCGGCTCGCGATGTCGTAGGCGGCATTGATCTCCCGGGAACGCTGCTCGGCCAGTTGGCGGAGATCTTCGCCGAGCCGGGCCACCTTGTCCGGGTGGTACTGGCTGATCTGCTGCCGGTAGGCACGCTCTATGTCGTCCAGGCTGGCGGATTCGGCAACACCAAGCACCTGGTACCACGCGGGTGGCGGCGCGGGCGGCGGCGCATCGCTCCATGCCGGGCCGTAGTCGCGCCAGTGGCCGTTCGCGCGGCCCTGCCGGTCCTGTCCATCGGGCGGCCGGGGCGACGACCGGTCCTGCTCGCCGGTACCCGGCGAAAGCAGGTGACTGACCAGCCGGTAGCCGAAGAACAGTCCGGCCAGAATGACGACGACCTGGGTGAGGGTCATGGCGTGTTGTCCTCGAAGTGCGTCAGGCAGGCCTGCAACGAATCGCTGGCGGCACTGCCCGGCTCCACGAAATCCAGGCTGGTGCGAATCCGCCCGCGCAGCAGATCAAGCAGCGTTGCCTGCTGCGCAGGCGACAACATCGACGCGGCGGCGCGACGCAGGTCGGGAACGGCTTGCTGTCGCAGGCTGATCTTCCTGACGATGTTCAACGCGAACGGCGCGCACAGCAGCGCGTCGAAGGCCAGCGCCAGCACCGCCCGCGGCGAAAGGTTCAGTGCCTTCCGGCAGCGATACACCTGGGCCAGCATCGCCACGATCACCAGGTAGGTCAGCAGCAGCCAGCCCAGCAGCACCGCATGCGAACCGAACCAGAGCGCGCATGGCAAACCCGCGAAGAACAGGCCCAGCAGCAGCCACGTCCACGGCGCCAGGGTCGCCAGCGTGAACCGGACGCGCTGCCATCGCACCCGCTGCAACGGCGATGCCGTGCCGGACCAGGCCAGCCGCAGCAGCACCCGATGCGGGCAGCACGGGTTCGGCAGAAACAGGTGCCGGCCGCCAAGCTCCAGTGACGAACCACCGGAGACGACGAAACCACGCCGCCGCGCCTCCAGCACCACCTCATCGTGGAACAGCAGCAGGGCGGCGTCGTACAGGTACAGGCCAAGCACGCCGCCCATCAGCAACCACGGTTCGGTCAACGCCATCCCTCAGCGCTTCTTCACGAAGAACGACTTGAACCTGGCGCCCACGGCCGCAAGGCCAACCAGCAGGAACTTCCAGGTTGCCGCCAGGAAGCCGCCGATCACGGCGAACAAGCCTTTCTTCGCGGCAACCGCCGCGGCTCCCCCGGTGATGAGCGCCGCCAGACCATAGGCCGCGACGTGATCGCCGGGCTGGTACTCGCCATAGGTTTCGCCAGGCGAGAACTGGAAGCCCGGCACCGTCTCCTTGAAGCTGCCGATGGAGTGGCCGAGCTTGTCCGGAGCCGTGGCGACCACCACCTGCATCACGCCATAGCGGCCCAGCAGGCGGGTGTTGTAGTTCACCACCTGCTGCTGCGTGCTGACGTCCTCGGCCAGGATCGACCAGGCCAGCGACTTGAGCTGGGTGTCGTATTCGGGCTTCGCACTCCAGCCAAGTACCCGCAGCTCGTCCCAACCGTGCGAGCGCCGCTCCTTGTTGCTTTGCTCGGTGCCCTTGCGGATGGAGTCGAGGATGTCATCGGGATCGATCTGCTCGTTGTCCTTGATGTAGCCGGTATCCGCGTACGTGAAATACGCCACCCAGTCGCCTCTATCGTCCACCAGCGCGTACTCGTCCTCATCGTTCGAGGGATTCTGCATCAGCAGGTTCAACGCCTTGGTGCCCTTGTTGTCCAGGAACGCGTAACCCTTCGGCACCTGCAACGAGGCGTGCGTGCCCAGCGAAACGGTAGTCGGCCCCCGCTGCCAGGGCAGCGCCTCGATCGGGTTGGTTTGCGGGTCGGTTTGTGCGGTGACGGGCGCGCACAGGCATGCCACAAGCAGTGCCGCAAGCACTGGAAACAATCGCTTCATCCTTTTCCCCTGTTGATCCGTGAATATCCCCATGCATGGCGTGCAGCCCCCGCTGCGTCGGCGACAGCACGCTCCGTGGAGCGTGTAGCGGACTCGCCATGCCTGCGCACTTTGACGCCGGGCCGGCCATATATCAACCACCCAACTGCGAGCTCAACACACCATTCGCCTGCGCGCCTGGTCCGCCTATTCGATCAGTGAATACCGCGACTCGGCCATCACGCGCCGTCGCGCGTTTCCCGCAGGCGCAGGATGAACGCGAGCACCGGCACAGCCACCGCCGCCAGCGCCCACGGCAGCCAGGGGTGATCGCGCAGCAGCCAGATCGACGCACCCATCGACAGCACGATCAGCGCCACCGCACTGAACTTGGCCCGCCGCGGCACCGTGCGCTCACGCTCCCAGCGCACGATCGCCGGCCCCAGTCGCGGCCGCGCCAGCAACCAGCGATGCCAACGCGGCGACGCGCGCGACCAGCAGGCGGCGGTCAGCAGCAGGAACGGCACGGTCGGCAGCAGCGGCAGCACGATGCCGACCAGGGCAAGCGCCAGCGACAGTGCGCCGGTCACGATCAGCAACCAGCGCACGACGTGGGCTCGGCGTGGCTCCGGAGCGGCGGGATGGGATATGGACAAGAAGCGGGCTCGCGCAGGGGTATGAGCTTGACTCTAGCGCATACCCACATTCCGGCATCCCAGAAAAAAGCCGCCCGGATCGCTCCGGGCGGCTTGGTTTTCCACCGACGGATCCGGCTCAGTCGACCGCGGCGTCCAGCCCGCGCCGCTTCAGCAGCGGCTCGATTTTCGGCTCCTGCCCGGTGAAGTCGTGGAACAGCTGCAGCGCGTCCTTGCTGCCGCCACGCGACAGCAGGGCGGCGCGGAAGCGGTCGCCGTTGGCGCGGGTGAGGCCACCGTTCGCCTTGATCCACTCCACCGTGTTCGCGTCCAGCACCTCCGACCAGATATAGGCGTAGTAGCCGGCCGCGTAGCCACCCATGATGTGGCTGAAGTACGGCGTGCGGTAGCGCGGCGGCACCGGCGCGTAGTCGGTGCCGTTCACCTTCAGCGCGGCGGCCTCGAACGCCACCACGCCGCCGGCCTCGGGGATCTTGTCGGCGCCGAGCTGGTGCCAGCTCTGGTCGAGCATCGCCGAGCCGAGGTACTCGGTGGTGGCGAAGCCCTGGTTGAACTTGGATGTGGCCAGCACCTTGTCCAGCAGCGCCTTCGGCATCGGCGCGCCGGTCTGGTAGTGCTTGGCGTAGTTCGCCAGCACGCTGGGCCAGTCGGACCACATCTCGTTGACCTGCGAGGGGAACTCCACGAAGTCGCGCGGCACGCTGGTGCCGCTGAAGTACGGGTACTGCACGTTCGAGAACATGCCGTGCAGCGCATGGCCGAACTCGTGGAACATGGTGGTCACCTCGTCCCAGGTCAGCAGGGTCGGGCCGCTGGCCGGCTTGGTGATGTTGAGGTGGTTGGCCACCACCGGCAGGTTGCCGGTGAGCCCGGACTGCTGCACGTAGGCGTTCATCCATGCGCCACCGCGCTTGGACGGCCGCGCGTACATGTCGGCCAGGAAGATCGCCAGCTGGCTGCCGTCGGCGTTGTACACGTCGTACACCAGCACGTCGGGGTTGTAGACCGGCAGGTCGGTGCGCTGCTTGAAGCTGAGCCCGTAGAGCTGGCCGGCGGCGTAGAACACGCCGTTCTCCAGCACGTTCTTCATCTCGAAGTACGGCTTCAACTGGCTCTCGTCGAAGTCGTACTTCTCGGCGCGCACCTTCTCGGTGTAGTAGGCCCAGTCCCACGGCTGCAGCGCGAAGGTCGCCTCGCCCTTCGCCGCCTGCTCCTTGTCGATCATCGCCTGCAGCGCCGCGCCTTCGCGCTTCGCGTTGGCCACGGCCGGCGGCGCCAGCCTGGTCAGCATCGCATTGACCGCTTCGGGCGTCTTCGCCGTCTCGTCGGCCAGCACGTAGGCGGCGTAGGTGGGATAGCCGAGCATGGTCGCCTTCTCCGCGCGCAGCTTCAGCACCTGCGACACGATCGCGGTGTTGTCGTACTGGTTGCCGCGGCTGCCGCGGGCGATCGACGCCTCATGCAGGCTCTGGCGCAGCGCGCGGTTCTGCAATTGCGCTTCCGGTGGTTGCCCGGTGGTGTTGAGCAGGGCAATCACGTACTTGCCGTCCAGGCCCTTCGCCTTTGCGGCGGCCGCGGCGGCGCCGATCTGCTCGTCGCTGAGGCCGGCCAGCTCTTCCTTCGTGTCGACCGCCACGGCGGAATCGTTCACTTCGGCCAGCACGTTCTGGCTGAACGTCGTGCCCAGCTTCGCCAGCTTGCCGTTGATCTCCTTCAGGTGCGCCTTGTCGGCGTCGGACAGCTTGGCGCCGGCGCGCACGAAGTCGGTGTGGTAGCGCTCGATCAGGCGCACGCCTTCGGCGTCCAGGCCCAGGCTGTCGCGCGTGTCGTACAGCTTCTGGATGCGCGCGAACAGCTGCGGGTCCAGCGAGATCGCGTCGCGATGCGCGGCCAGCTTCGGCGCGTACTCGGCCTGCAGCGCCTTGCGCGCGTCGTTGGTGTCCACGCCGACCAGGCTGAAGAACACGGTCGAGGTGCGGGAAAGGATCTGCCCGGACTTCTCCAGCGCGACGATGGTGTTGTCGAACGTGGGCGCCTCGGCGTTGCCGGCGATCGCGTGGACTTCCCCGAGATGCTCGGCCATGCCGCGGTCGAAGGCGGGCGCGAAATCGCTGTCCCTGATCTTGTCGAACGGCGGGTAGTGCAGCGGCAGCGGGCTTTCACGGAAGAACGGATTGCCGGCGTCGGCGGCCACCGTATCGGTGTGCGCCTGCGAGGTGGCGGATTCGCTCTTGTCGCTGCCGGTATCGGTGCAGGCGGCCATGGAACCGGACAGGGCAATGGCCAGGGCCAGCGCGATGGGATGCTTCATCGGTACGGATCTCGTCGTGGGGTAAACCCCGATCCTACCCAATGCCTGCCGCTTTCATGCATGACTAAAGCCATGGTGTGCGACGCTTCGCCGCGGCCATCCACCTGTGCCGGATGGCGCGCCCGCGCGTGTGGACCTTCAGCCTGCCAGGGCAGCCGGAACCACCACCGCTGCATGATCCGCGCCGGCCAGCTGCACCGGGTGCAACGTGGCCGTCAGCATCGCGCCCATGACCAGCGCGCAAACGGCGAAACAGACGACGAACAAGCCGGCCAGAATCTGTGATTCGAATTTCATGACGTGCCTCCGCTGATGGGTGAGGTTCCCTGTGATGTACGGAGTGCAATCGCCATGCCAACCCGTTGTGGGACGCGCGAAGCCTTGTCCCGCCTGCATCCACCGGCAATGCGCACGATGCCGGCGGGTTGTCCGCGGACAGCCGCCGCGCCGTGGCCGGACAGGCGGACAATCGCAACGCCGCCGCGCGCCGGTCAGCCCGCTGCGCGCGATTCGCCGGTGGTGCGCCGCAACTTGCGGTACTCGACCACGGTGAGCGCGATGACCACCAGGTCGAACAGGGTCAGCGCCACGAAACCGAACGAAGGACCAGCCACCACCATGTGGTAGATCTGGTACGCGGCAAACGCCGCGGTCAGCCAGATCAGACCCGGGTAGGCCCACAGCCTGCCGCGCAGGATCTCCACGATCACCACCAGTTTCGCCACGCCGTGGGACAGCAGGTAGACCGCCGCGAACAGCACCGAGCCCTGGTCGAACTGTGCGGCCCAGTGCAGCACGTGCGTCGCGATGAAGTCAGTGGGATCCTGGTGCAACTCCGGCGCGACCAGCGCGCCAACCCATGCCTGCAACCGCAGCGGACCGAGCAGCAGCAGCCAGAGTCCGCCGACGACCTCGCTGATGCCGTCGAGTCCCTTCAAGCCGAGCCCGATCGCGAAGGCCTTGTCGGACAGGGTTTGAACGCGCAAGTCGATCATCGACACACTCTTCCGCGGTAGACCCGGAAACTAGTGGCCGCCGGTCCGGAGCCTGCTCCGTGGTTGGGGACCGGTGGCAACCTGCCTACGCCGACAACCATGTTCGCATGGCCTGGGTGACCGCCGCGGGCTGCTCCATCGGACTCATGTGGCCGCTGTCCTCGACCACCACCAGCTGCGCCTGCGGCATCAGCGCAACCATCGCCTCGTGCAGCGCCAGCGGCGTGAGCACGTCCAGCCGGCCGCACAACACCATGACCGGACACGTCAGGCTGCGCAACACCGCCTCGCCGTCCTCGCGCCGCATCACGTTCTGCCGGATGAACACGTCGCGGCCCTGGCGCAAAGTCATCGCGTTGATCCGCTGCGCCAGCGCCGCATCGTGCAGCCGCGCTGGCGCCACGAAGCTCGGCAGTAGTTGTTCGGTCATGCCGCGGAACTCGCCGGGCAGGCTAACCGATTTGTTGGCCGCCCGCCGCTGCGCGATGCGCTCGGGCGTATCGGCGTGGAACGAAGTGTCGAGCAGCGCCAGCCGCTCGATGCGCTGCGGCGCCTGCCGCGCGATTTCCTGGGCAACATAGCCACCGAACGAAAAGCCGGCCAGCGCAAAGCGCGGCGGCGCGGTCGCCAGCAGCTGCCGTGCCAGTCCGGCGATGCTGTCGCCATGGCCCAGGTCGGCGACCCGGCACTCGGCCACGTCGGCCAGGCCCGTCAGCTGGTCGCGCCACAGCTCTTCGTCGCACAGGAATCCGGGAAGCAGCAGCAACGGCGGCCGAGGGTCAGTCACGGTGTTGCCCGGAGATCGGAAAGGAAGCGGCATTATCGACCACATCGCACGCCGTGCCCTGCGCCGGCGCAGGCGAGGACACGCCGCACGCCTGCGCAGCCTGGTCGGCGCCGTCCGCGTACCTTTCGTGCAACGCCACCGGCGCGACCTGTCCGTTCGCGCGCCGGCGGATCCACAGGTTGATCAGCTCCACGAACACCGAGAAGGCCATCGCAGCATAGATGTAGCCCTTCGGGATGTGCTGGCCGAAACCATCCGCCACCAGCACCAGGCCGATCATGATCAGGAAGCTCAGCGCGAGCACCTTGACCGTGGGGTGGCGCTCGACGAACTCGCCGATCGGCCGCGCGAACGCCAGCATGAAGCCGATCGAGGCGAGGATCGCGGTGACCATGATCCAGCGCTCGTCGACCATGCCGACGGCGGTGATGATGGAATCGAGCGAGAACACGATGTCGAGCAGCATGATCTGCGTGACCACGCTGCCGAACGTCGCCACCGCTGCACCCAGCGTCACCTGCTCGGTGGCGCCCTCCAGCTTCTGGTGGATCTCGTGCGTGGCCTTGCCGATCAGGAACAGGCCGCCGCCGACCAGGATCAGGTCGCGCCACGAGAACGCATGCCCGAACAGCGAGAACAGCGGTGCGGTCAGCCCGACGATCCATGCGATCGCGAGCAGCAGGCCCAGGCGCGTGACGGCCGCCAGGACGATGCCGGTGCGGCGTGCCGCGTTCCGCTGCGCCGGTGGCAACTTGCCCGCCAGGATCGAGATGAAAATGATGTTGTCGATGCCGAGCACCAGTTCGAGCGCCGTCAGCGTGGCAAGGGCGATCCAGGTTTCGGGGTTGGCCAGCAGTTCCATGGGAAGTCTCTTCGCGGGATGGGGATTCGGCGCCGGTAGCAGGAGCCAGCCGGCGGACAGGACGGAGCCGTCGCGTGTCACGGTTGTGGATGGACGTCCATGGGCATGCTGCGACTCCGGCAAGGCTCGAAAGGCCACGGCTGGAAAGGCATCTGTGATGGACGCACCTTCGCCGTGGAGCGGCGAAGGTCTTGCTCGCAAACCAGCAGATGGCTTGCTGCTGCACCGGAGCCCAGGCTCGTCATGACGGCGACAGCGATTGGGAGCTACTCCCCTTCGGCGACGATGCTAGCACACGCTCACGTCGTGCAATGCGGTCCGCGCCGGCCGCACTGGCATGTCCGCAAGCACCCGTTCGACAACGGCTGCCGCGTCATTCGAGGGTGGCGGGAAATCAGCCTGCGTCGATGGCCGCCAGTGGCGTGTCGCCCGCGGCGACATCGAGCGCCTGCAGCGAGACCGTCTTGCTGCCGCCGTGCAGTGACTGCCGGCCGACTTCGCGAAAGCCCAGCCTGGCGTGGAAACGCGCGGACGCCGGATTGGGCGGCTCGATATCGAACTCGCAGGTGAGCAGCGGCACCGTCTCGCGTACCGCCAGCGCGTACAACTCGCGATAGAGCCGGCCGCCGGCACCACGCGCCTGCGCGTCGTCGGCCACCACGATGCGATCCACGTACAGGAAGCGCGGATGGCGCTGCGTGAACCAGCGGTAGTTCGGGCTGTCGTAGTCCGCCCCCTCGCGCAGCGCGAGCAGGAACGCCTCGACCCGCCCGGCCGATTCGATCACCCGATGCAGCGCCGCCTGCGCATGCAACTGCGCCAGCCGCGCGTGGTCGAGTGGACTCAGCACCGCCACGAACGCCTCGTTGAGGGCGAGGATGGCGGGGAAGTCGGCGGGGGTGGCGTCGCGGATCATCGGGGAATGGTCGAAGCGGCGTGCGGAAGCCTAGCCGTGTGCCAGCGCGTAGTCGATCGCCGCGCACACCGCCGCTGCCTGCGCGGCGTTGCATTGTTCGGGCGTGGCGCGCGGGCTGTCGGGATAGACCTCGGTGGTGGTGCGGTACGGCGCGTCGGTGATGCCGGCGCACAGGCCCAGTGGGCGGTAGTCGTATTCGATCACGCCATGCGCCACCACCGGCGAGCCGATGATGGTGCCGTCCGGATCGGCCGGCGCGATGTGGGTGACCTTGGCCACCGCGGCGATCACCGCCTGCTGGAACGCCGGCTGCGGATTGGCGCTGTCCGCGCAGAGATAGAAACCATCGGGAATGGTGCCCGGCTCGTACGGCTTGCCGTCGCGCGCGGCCAGCGCCGGGCGGAACTCGCTCTCGTCGCTGTCGGTGGTTTCGTGCAGGTCGATGTGCACCCGCACGCGCTCGCGCCACGGCGCGACCAGCCGCATCAGCGCCGCCGACTCCTGCGCCGGGCTGTGCTCGCGGAACGAGCGGTTCGGGTCGAGCGCATCCGGGTTCCAGCGGTGGATGCGCTCATAGCCCCACGGGCTCACGCACGGCACCACCAGCAGGTTGGCCCGCCCCGCGTAGTCCGCCGCATGCCGCTCGATGAATTGCAGCGCCCCGTGCACACCGCTGGTTTCGTAGCCGTGCACACCGCCGGTCACCAGCGCCACGGGGAGCTCGTCGCGCCAGCCGCGGCTCCTGATCGCGAACAGCGGGTAGCTGCCGGAGGCATAGTCCAGCCGGCCATACTCCGCCACGTCGAAGCGTGCGCGCAGGGTTTCGATCACGCCCAGCACGTCCGCTGCGTAGCTGCGCCTGACACTCTGCCGCGATTGCCAGGCCGCCACTTCCGCTTCGCCCCAGGGACGTCCGGGGGTGCCGATGGGATAGAAGGCCGGGGTAGTCATCGTGGCGCTCGCTTCGCTGTGCTATCGGGAGAAGCGGAACACTGTAGCACCGGGCTGCAACGTTGACGGCGGCGACGCCGTCCCGATCACCCGTTCGCCGCCGCGATGCACGCCATCGAAGCGGGGATGGCGACGAGCTCCAGCTCACCTGCCCGGCGCAGACACTGCCCGCGCCGGCGTCAAGGCTGCCGCTGGTCCGGCGACTCCAGGATTTCCGTCAGCGGCCTGCCCTGGACCGTGCCGAGGGAAACGTGCAGCAGATGCGCGATCGTCGGCGCAACGTCGAGATTGCGAAATGCCGGGATTTCGCCCCTGGCCCGGATACCGAAGCCTGCGGCGATGAAAATGCCCTGCATCAGCGGGTCCGAGTTGGGGTAGCCGTGGGCGCCGATTTCCCGGGTCGGCGTCACGAAGTCGCCCGTATCGCCCTCCTTGAAGGCGTAGCCGTCTGCGGCGTAGAGCAGCAGGTCGGGCGCCTGGTCGCTCTGCGCCGGCACCGGCCAGCCCTGCTTCGCCGCCTCGGCGGGAGTCAGTACCGCGCGGATGCCGGGCCGGCCTGCGAAGAGCGATTTCAATTTGCCGGTCGAGGCCTCCGTGGCGTGCTGCTGGAAGACCAGGGCGAAACCATCATCCGGCACGCAGAAACTGGGCTGAGCCGCGGAGGCACCCTGCAGCCCGGCCTGTCTGAGCAGGACATTGGGATGCACCAGCTGGCGAACGCTCTGCTGGCCGTGGTCGGAGACGATGATGAAGGTCGTGCGATCGAGCTCACCGGCGGCACGTACCGCGTCGACGACGTCCTTCACGCGATCATCCAGAAAGGCGATGGTGTTGCGCCCCGAGTCATTGCCGAAGCCCGTGTCGTGCTCGATGTTGTCCAGCGCCAGCAGATGCAGCAACAGCAGGTCGGGGTGATGCTTGCGGATGATGTCGATCGCCGCACGGGTGTAGAGGCGATCGCGCCACGCCTGGGACGAGTCGCCGAAATGCACGAGCTGATCACGGGTGACGACGCCCTGCCGCACGAGCTCCTGCTCGATGGCGCCGTCGGGATCGGGGTGTTCGGCGAACTGCCAGTCGATGTTCCGCGCGCCTTCGATGGCGACCCAGTCCACCTGCGCCGTCGTGAGGCCCGCCCGATGCACGGCGTCGTAAACGGTGGGCACGGCGACCAGCCGGGACTTCGGTGCCCCCATGTCGATCCGGGGCGGCGTGGCGGTGCGCTGGTTGACGATGAGCCCGTTGACCAGCACGTGATGCCGGCTCGCGTCGACCCCGGTGACCATGGCGGTGTGGTTTGGCCAGGTGACGGTGGGGTTGATCGGCTGCATGGAAACCGCATAGGCGCCACGCTGCATCAAGGCATGGAGCGTCGGCGCGGGCAGCCGCGGCTCATGCAGGCTGGCCGCGCCGAAGGCGTCCAGGCTGATGACCACGACCTTCGGGCCCGGCGTGGCCGGCGCCGCCTGGACGCAAGGCGACAGCGAGGCGCTGCCCGCAAGGAGCATCGCCGCGGCGACGACGCTTCTAAGCAAACCGGAGGCTGGGCACATCATGCGATCCCGTCGATGGAGAAAAGGCGTCTGTCGGAACACTGGCATCAGTCAACCACCTTGCGCTCGCCGCCCGTCGCGCTGGTGGCCGCGGCGGCAGGCGCCTTTCCGGCCGGCGCTGAATCTGCCGGCATGGAATCTGCCGGCGCTGAATTCATCGGCGCCGAATCCGCCGGCGCCGGGCCCGTCGCATCCGCCGGCCGGCTGGACTGGCCCGGATGCCATTCGAAAGTCGCCACGCTCTGCGGCGGCAACGTGTACTCGAAGTGGGTCTGACCCTGCGCGACCGAGACGCGGCGCGCCTCCGCATTGCTGTTGACCATCACCAGCACCACCGATCCGCCGGAGGCGTTCTGGAACGCCACGTTGTCGAGGCCCTTGTCGGTATCGCTGGATCTCACCCGCACGGCACCGGGCAGGACGAAGCGACTGAAGTGGGCGAATGCATAGTACTCATCGTTGCGGCTCACCGCGCCGGTGCGCGAGTCGATCGTGACCACGCCCTTGCAGGCATCGCACCCGCCGAAATGCGGACCGTGTTGCTCGTCCAGTGCAAGGTTCCAGTACACGATACCGCGCGCCCACTGCCGCAGCCCTACCAGCAGCAGGTCGCGCGTGAACCACAGCAGCTCGCCGTTCTTGCTGGACTCCCAGTCGCCGCCAGAACACTCGGTGATGTAGGTGTCCTTCTTCGGAAACGCGCGATGCACCTGGCCCTGCGCATACGGGCTGCCGCTGTAGCAGTGCCAGGCGATGCCGTCGACATAGCGCGCAGCAGCGGGGTCGGCCAGCACGTCCAGCGGCTGGTCCGGCTGGTCCCAGTTGTGGTCCCAGCCCAAAATGAGCGTCTTCGGCTTGCGCGTCGCCAGCGCCGGGCCGAGATACTGCGCGATGATGCGCACCCGCGCGGCCGCGGGCAATTCCATGCCCGGGTAGGTCAGCGGCACGAAGGCCGGCTCATTCTGCAGGGTCAGCGCGAAGATGGGGATGCCGTAGCCGCGATAGGCGTCGACGTACTTGACCAGGTAGTCCGCGTAGGCGCTTTCGAATTGCTCCAGCAGGCCGCCGCCGACCAGGTTCGCGCTGGTCTTCATCCACGCCGGCGCGCTCCACGGCGAGGCGATGATGCGCAGCTGCGGGTTGATCGCCAGCACCTCGCGCACGGTCGGTATCACCTCCGACAGGTTTGCGGCGACATTGAAGTGCAGCAGCTGCGGATCGGTGTCGCCGGCGGGCAGGTCGTCCAGGGTGTACGGCTGCAGCGAGAAATCCGAGGCGCCGATGGTCAGCCGTGTCATGTTGAAGTTGAGCCCGGGCGGCGGGCCGAACAACTCGCGCAGCAATGCAGCGCGCTGCGGCGCATCCAGCCGGTTCTGCAGCAGCCACGCCGAGGCGTCGGTCAGCGCCGCGCCGAAGCCGACGATGGACTGGTACTTGTGGTCGATGTCGACGACCACGTCGGCGGGCGACGAGCCGCCGGCGCCCGCCTCGATATCGGGCTGCCGCGCCAGGCGCAGCCGGCGATCCGCCGTGCTCAGCCACAGCCTGACCGCGGACTCCGGCGGTGGCGGCGCCAGGATGACACCGCCTTCCACCGCGAAGTGCACGCGCGGCGGCGCCAACGCCCACAGGGCCAGCACGGTGATCAACGCGAGGGACGCAACAGCCAGCCAGCCGGGAACGCCTTTGCGCTCATCCATGGTGCACGCCAATCCCATCGTCCACATTGCGGTTCACTGGCGACAACCTCACGATCACGAAGCCCCTGGCGTGCGCATCACAGATCGGCAAAGAGTGCAGCGAAACCGGGGTTCGCGTCGACCCGCACGAAGCGCGGCCCCGGTCTGCACGGCGCACCTCCCGCAGGCGCGCCAGCCAAGCTGCCCGGCAAGGCCGGACCGGGGAGTCATCCTGACACCGTTGCATCCTTCCTGCCGCCGGCCGGGCGGCCATGCTGCCGGAAAGAAGAACCCGATCGCACTTTCGCGCGTCAAAGCCGTCGCCGCCGCGGCTTCGGCCCGACATGCGGGCGGCGCCGCGGCGCCTATCGCTTCGCCAGCCGGTACGCCACCGTCTGCAGCGCGCTCACCCCTTCGGCGGCGAAGCCCGGCTGCTGCGCCAGGATATCGCGCCGCTCCAGCGTCGCCACCGTCCAGTCGCGGCCATACAGCTCGCGCACTTCGGCTTCCGGCACCGGGAACGGCGGCCCCTGCTTCTCGTGCGGCGGATACTCCAGCGTGACCAGCAGGCCACGGCAGCCGGCCGGCAGCCGCGCGTGCAGCTCGCGCACGTAGCGATGGCGCAAGTCCGGCGGCAGGGCGATCAGCGCGGCGCGGTCGTAAACCGCCGCGCAATCGGCAAGCGCCGCGGCATCCAGCTCGAACACGTCGCCGCAGATCAGCTCGATCGCACCGGCCACATGGTGGACGCCGTAGCGCGAGGCGTGCACCTGTGGCGTCAGGCCGTGCTCGTCGAAGAACTGCGCCACCGCCAGCGGCGACAACTCCACCCCCAGCACGCGATGCCCCTGCTCCGCCAGCCACCGCAGGTCCAGCGACTTGCCGGCCAGCGGCACGAACACCCGGCTGCCCGGCGCCAGCGCCAGCGTCGGCCAATGCCGCAGCAGCAGCGGCGTCGGAGCTTGCTGGTGAAAACCGGTACGGCCTTCGCGCCAGCGCTGTAACCAGAACTCGGACTCCATGGGGTCTCCTGTCGACAAATGGATGGCCAGGCTGGCATCGTGCAAGCCGGCCAGCGAAGAAGCAAAAAATTCACGCCTGCCCGGGCCAGCCCGCGCGGAGCGGCAAGCGCCCGCGGTGGCGGCCAGGCGGCGGCCTAAAGATGGTCCGCGCCCCGACGCAGCCAGTTATCGATCAGGGATTTCTCGTAGCGCAACGAATCCTGGTCGGCCGGGGAGCTGCTGCTGAGGAAGGCGGCGTTGCGCAGCTTGCGCTGGCCCTGGCGCAGCACCTTGCCGTCGGCGCCGTACAAGGTGAAGTTGAGGTCGATGCGCGGCGGATAGACGTCCCTGATGATGCGCACGTCGTTGAAGTCGGGGCCGCGCCAGGGCTCGTAGGCGCCGGCCCGGACCACGTCGGTCACCTCGATCTCCAGCCGCTGGCCCGGTGCCAGGATGCGCGAGGCGCGCTGGACGATATGCGCCTTGAGCGGCGCCAGGTAAGCGTCGGGATTGACCAGGTGCACCCCGCGGCTGCGCATCGCCTCAGTGAAGTGCTGCGGGTCCTTGTAGCGCACGCTCACGTTGTCCGTCGTGGTCGCGGCCTGCGCGGCCATGGCCGCGAGGACAAGGCCGGCAAGGCACAGCAGGCGCAGCAGGCGCAGCAGGCGCAGCAGGCGCAGCAGCAGGGAAGATTTCATGACGGCTCTCCCGGAACGGGTCGAACGGCCGCAGCGGGCGGGTGGTGCAGCCGTGGCGCAGCGGGCATCAGTATACGTCCGGGCAAACGCGGGGCGGCGAACGCTGTTTCGAGCCATTACCCGCCCGGCTTCCGCGGTCGCAGGGCGACGCCGGCGGGAAAGAGGGATTGGACCCCAAACCGCCGTGCTACTCAAAACCGGGGGAACGTCGGGTCGCTCACGACCACGGTGCCTGCGGCGGCGTACCCGGAAGTCGCGAAGTCATGCATGAGACTCATCTGCACTCCTGAACGCGGTGATCCAGTCGGGGCTACGCCATCCTACTGACATGGCTCACCCTTTTCGAGGAATGCGATGCCTCCACGCGATCTGTCCGCCGCGATGAGCCGCACTTTCCGGTAGTCGGGGAATTCCGCGACACCTCATATGCCCGCAGACCCCGGATCCCGTGCAAGAACGGGGACACAAGAATGGGGCCAAGTCCACTTCCGAGATCCCGAAATTGTCCCTGACACCTTTTTGCTCCTAGGCGAAAGTACACAAGCCACGCGCTAGGCGTGTTGCCATGACGTCACCGTTCTTCAGGTGGCGTAAGGTGATTAACGTGCTCGACCGTTTGCACACCGCCTACCTCGACCCACCAGGAGAATCGCCATGAATGCACGCGTTTTCCGCCCCTGCCTGCGCCCGCTTTGCCTCGCGCTGATCGCGCTCAGCCTGACCGCAGTCGCCTTGCCCTCCGCTGCCACAGCCCTGGATCCCGCCACGATCGGCAAGGCCGCCGGGGTCGACGCCAAGGCGCAGCCCGATGGTGCCGTCAAGATCGGCTGGAGTCGCTCGGACGTGCCGGTCACCGTCGACGGCATGCGTCTGTCGCCGGCCGCTGGGCTCGGCTCCTGGGCATCCTTCACCGCGATGGGCGATCAGGCCATGGTCATGGGGGACACCGTCGTCTTCCAGGACGAGGTCGATGCCGCCATGGACGCCGCGTTCGCACACGGCCTGAGCGTCACCGGGTTGCACAACCATTTCTTCTACGACCAGCCGAAGGTGTACTTCATGCACCTCGGTGGCGAGGGTTCATCGACGCAGCTGGCCGCTGGCGTCAAAGCGGTGTGGGATGCGGTGAAGGCGGTACGCGCAACCCATCCTCAGCCCGCGCAAGGGTTCGGCGGCGCCACGCCGTCGCCGGGCAAATTGAGTGCGGCATCGATCGCCACGATCATTGGGCACCCTGCGCCGGTCACCGATGGCGTGGCCAAGGTCACCGTCGCACGAGAGGGGCAGATGCACAGCCAGGCCATTGGCGCATCCATGGGGTTGACCTCCTGGGTCGCGTTCAGCGGTAGCGATGAGCTGGCGTCCATCGATGGCGATTTCATCATGCGAGCCGACGAGGTGCGCCCGGTGCTGCAGGCGCTGCGCAAGGCCGGCATCCACATCGTGGCCCTGCACAATCACATGATGGGTGAGAACCCGAACTACTACTTCACCCATTTCTGGGGCAAGGGCAAGGTCGCCAACCTTGCGCACGGGTTCCGCGCGGCGCTCGATGCCCAGGCCGCCAGCGCGAAGCACTGACATCACGCCAGGGGAGCACCATGCGGAGTGCGTCGCCCCAGCCTGCGATCGTGGCCGCCCTGATGGTGGCCATCCCGGCAACGTGGGCGTACACGCAGAACACCCTCGTCAGATCGACCGAAACCGGGGCGGTGCAAGTTAAGCAGAAGATCGAAGCACGACGGATTCAGGAACCTAACGATTTAACTTCCTTCGTCCCGGTTTCGCGATTACCCCTCCGTACGGTCTCCGCGGAAATTGTCCCTGACACCTTTTCCATGACACCTTTTCCAGACACCTTTTCCAGGTTCGTGGCGACTTCGACGATTGACGACTAGGCGCGCATAGTTCCAATCTGGAAAAAAGAGGAGCCAGTCATGCGATGCTGGAAATGCGAAAAGATCGTTCCGAATGACGACGTATGTTTGGGGTGCGGAGCTAGTGCAAGCGATGCTCCACCACGAAGACCAGTAATTACGTCAGAGCAAGATGACTGGGAGGCAGTATTAGGGCCCAAGAAAGAGCTCCGATACGTAGAACCTGAAGACGAAGAGGTCCCTGGTGATGCCGACGAAATGCCTATTATTGCGGAACGCCTGGCGCTCACTTGTCCGCAGTGCCGTTCACCGCAGCTGACGGCAAATAAACGGGGAGTCAGTCTGAAAAATGCCGTCATTGGTGGCGCGGTTTTAGGACCTGCAGGCCTTCTTGGCGGCCTCGTTGGCTCAAGCAGAGTAAATATAACGTGCCTTCAGTGTGGCCATAGCTGGGCAGCCGGGCAAAGACGCTAACCTGTGTATTTATGCCAAGTGTCGCCACCACGCCACCCACTACAGTGGCGTTTTTCGTGGAGTCACGCTATGAACTCCGCGGTGACCCGAACCCCAGAAACACAAATCCCGGCGCGGGGCCGGGATCGTATAAAGCCTTGAAACAGTCGGCGGAGAGTGTGAGATTGGAACCCACGGTACGCTTACGCGCATGTTTGATTTCGAGTCAGGCACCCCTCACCCGCACTTCGAATACCCGCAATTCAAACAAGTCTGGCAGTTGTCCATCAGCACCAGCGCCTTGGTATTGCACTTGTCGCACATCATCGAGCCGGGCGGAAAGGTCAGCGTCTCGGCGCCAGTCGACTCGGCAATCACACCTACATCAGTGTTTTTTTTTGAACCCAGCGCCTCGTAGGCGGCACGCTTGTCGGCGATCAGCTGCCGCGTCGCCGCATCCATCTCCGGATCGTGGATCAGCCCGATGTTCTTCATGTGTTGCTCGATCACGCCGCCGATCTCGGCGACGATGCTGGACATGTACACACCGCCAGCCTTGAAGTAGCCGCCGCGCGGGTCGAACACGGCTTTCAGCTCTTCGACCACGAAGGTGACGTCGCCGCCCTTGCGGAACACGGCGGAGAGGATGCGGGTGAGCGCCACGATCCACTGGAAGTGGTCCATGTTCTTCGAGTTGATGAAGATCTCGAACGGGCGGCGCTGTTCGTACTTGGTGCCGGCGTTGAGCACGATGTCGTTGATGGTGACGTACAACGCGTGCTCGAACAGCGGCGACTTGATCTTGAAGGTGGAGCCGACCAGGGTCTCGGGGCGTTCCACGCTTTCGTGCATCTGGATCACTTCGGCCGTCGGCGCCTCTTTCGGCGCAGCGGCGGTGACCGGGGTGGCGGCAACCTTGTCTTCGGGTTTGACCACGTTGTAGCCGGTGATCTTCTTTTCGATCTTGATCGCCATGGTGTTCGCTTCTTTATCGAGTGTTGGTGCCGGGGTAGACACGGCGTGATGCGAAAAACATGCGGCCCGGCGCGTGGCCGGGCCGCATGCGGTGTTGCTTACTTCCGTTTTGCGGCGGCCTTCCTGGCGGCAGGCTTGCGCGCTGCCGACTTGCCGGCCACCTTCTTGCTGGCAGTGGACCTCTTGGCCGTCTTGGCGACGGCTTTCTTGCTGGCGGACTTCTTCGCTGCCGCCTTTTTCGGTGCGGCCTTCTTGCCGGCCGTCTTCTTGCTGCTGACCTTCCTTGCGACCTTGGTGGTTTTCTTCTTCGCCACCTTGGCGACTTTCTTCGCGGCCTTCTTCACCGCCTTCTTCGCGGCGCCGGCCTTTTTCGCGACTTTCTTGACGGCCTTTTTCACGGCCTTCTTCGCGGCGGTCTTCTTCACCGCTGCTTTCTTCGCCACCTTCTTCACCGCCTTCTTCACGGCTTTCTTGGCGGCAGCCTTTTTCGGCGCGGCCTTTTTCGCCGCAGCCTTCTTCGGCGCTGCCTTCTTCTTGGCCGCAGCCTTCTTCGGTGCAGCCTTCTTCTTGGCCGCGGCCTTCTTCGGCGCAGCCTTCTTGGCAACAGCTTTCTTCGGGGCGGCCTTCTTCTTCGCTGCCGGCTTCTTCCTTGCCGGCGCGGGTGCGGCAACCGGCGCAGCCGGCGGCACGTCCGGCAGTACCGGCAGGACGACGGCAGGCGCCTCGGCGGTGGCCGGCGCGGCGTTGTTGTTCATTTCAACTTCGTTTTCGATGGACATGCTGGTGTTCCCCTCCCGATGGACCGCTTGAGTAGTCGCACGCCGGAGCGTGCAACGGTTCAGAACTTGCCGTAGTAGCCTTCCTTCAAGGCATCGAAGAGGTTGGCGGCGGAGTGCATCTCGCCGTCGTATTCCACCTGCTCATTGCCTTTCAGTTCGACAACGCTACCGTCTTCCAGCTCGAAGCGGTAGAGGGTGCTTTCAAGGTCCGCTTCCTTGACCAGCACACCCTGGAACGCGGCGGGGTTGAAACGGAAGGTGGTGCATCCCTTCAGGCCCTGCTTGTAGGCGTAGAAGTAGATGTCCTTGAAGTCCTCGTAGGGGTAATCGGTGGGCACGTTCGCGGTCTTGGAGATCGACGAGTCGATCCACTTCTGCGAGGCGGCCTGGATGTCCACGTGCTGCTTCGGACTGATGTCGTCGGCGGCCACAAAGTAGTCCGGCAGCTTGTTGGCGGCCTCGTCGGTGAACGCCTTGGCATCGGCATTGATCAAGGCGCGGTAAGCGAGCAGCTCGAAGCTGAGCACTTCGACCTTTTCCTTGGACTTCTTGCCCTCGCGGATCACGTTGCGCGAATAGCTGTGGGCGAAGCTGGGCTCGATGCCGTTGCTGGCGTTGTTGGCCAGGCTCAGGCTGATCGTGCCGGTGGGTGCGATCGAGCTGTGGTGGGTGAAGCGTGCGCCGGTCTCGGCCAGCTCGGCCACCAGATTCGGCGCCACCGTGGCGATGCGCTGCATGTAGCGGCTGTACCTGGCGTGCAGCACGCGGCCAGGAATGCTGTCGCCGACCTTGTAGCCATCACTGACCATTTCCGGGCGCTTGCGCAGCATGTCGCCGGTGACGGTGTAGTCGCGCAGCAGGATCGGCGCGGCGCCCTTTTCCTTGGCCAGGTCCAGTGCGACTTCCCAGCCGGCCACCGCCATCTCGCGCGAGACATCCTCGGTGAAGCTCACCGCGTCGGCCGAGCCGTAGCGCATCTTCAGCATGGTCACGGTGGAACCCAGGCCGAGGAAGCCCATGCCGTGGCGGCGCTTGCCCATGATCTCGTTGCGCTGCTGTTCCAGCGGCAGGCCGTTGATCTCGACCACGTTGTCGAGCATGCGGGTGAACACCTTGACCACCTCGCGGTACTCGTCCCAGTCGAAGCGCGCCTTCGGGCCGAACGGATCGCGCACGAAGGTGGTCAGGTTGATCGAGCCGAGCAGGCACGAGCCGTACGGCGGCAGGGGCTGTTCGCCGCAGGGGTTGGTGGCGCGGATGTGCTCGCACCACCAGTTGTTGTTCATCTCGTTGACCTTGTCGATCAGGATGAAACCGGGCTCGGCGTAGTCGTACGTCGAGACCATGATCATGTCCCACAGGTGCCGCGCGCGGATGTGGCCGTAGATCTTGCAGGCGACCAGGCCGTCTTCGCGGTCGACGTAGTTTTCGTGGGTGGGCCACTCGCGCCAGACCACCTGGGCCGGATCGTTGACGTCGATCTCGTCCTTTTCCTTGACGTGCACCGGGAACACCAGCGGCCAGTCCTGGTCGTGCTCGACCGCGTCCATGAAGCCGTCGGTGATCAGCAGGCTCAGGTTGAACTGGCGCAGCCGGCCGTCCTCGCGCTTGGCGCGGATGAATTCCTTGGCGTCCGGATGGCTGATGTCGAACGTGCCCATCTGCGCGCCGCGGCGGCCGCCGGCGCTGGACACGGTGAAGCACATCTTGTCGTAGATATCCATGAACGACAGCGGGCCGCTGGTGTACGCGCCGGCGCCGGACACGTACGCGCCGCGCGGGCGCAGCGTGGAGAACTCGTAGCCGATGCCGCAGCCGGCCTTCAGGGTGAGGCCGGCCTCGTGCACCTTCTCCAGGATGTCGTCCATCGAATCGCGAATGGTGCCGGAGACGGTGCAGTTGATGGTGGAGGTGGCCGGCTTGTGCGCCAGCGCGCCGGCGTTGGAGGTGATGCGACCGGCGGGGATCGCACCGCGGCGCAGCGCCCACAGGAAACGCTCGTACCAGTGGCCGCGCAGCTCGTCGCTGGCCTCGACGTCGGACAACGCACGCGCCACGCGCTGGTAGGTCTCGTCGATGGTGGCGTCCACCGGCTCGCCGGACTTCGCCTTCAGACGGTATTTCTTGTCCCAGATGTCGTACGACGCCGGTTGCAGCGGGATTTCCACGGCGGCGTCACGGTTGGTGGCTGGGTTCATGCTCGAACCTGGGTTCGCGCTGGGGGCTGAATTTGTGGCTGGCGCACGCACTGTGCTCATCGGCTTCCTGACCTCTCGCTGCGACCTTGCGGCCGGCGTTGTTTTTTATTCGATACGGCAATGTTGTTCACGACTGTGTCGATGGCACTTGATGGGCCGTCGAGGATTGCCCTCAGCCCATGCACCATCTGATTCCCGACGACAACGACTCCCCCTCAAGAGTACGACGGTCGACACCAGTACTTGTCTCGACACTGGTTTGTGAACACAAGATGTTGTGGTCGATATCAGGTAGGCAAGTTAACCCCCACATCGCTGGTTGTAAAGTCCCATGACGGCATTCGGCCGAATGGAACCGTGACGCCGCGCGCCGGTCGAACCAACGCCGCTTTCACCGCCTGAGGAGGATTCCATGTTGCAGCTGCCTTCGCGCCTTGTGCCCCGGCTGACCAGCCTGCTGGCGGTGGTGGTCGTCGCCTTCGGCAGCGTACCGAGCGGCGGCCGTGCAGCCACCTTGCCGGCCTCGGTCGGCGGGCAGCCGCTGCCGTCGCTGGCGCCGATGCTGACGCGGGTGACGCCGGCGGTGGTGAACATCTCCACCACCACGCGGGTGCCGGTGCGCGATGCGTATTTCGACGACCCGATGGTGCGCCAGTTCTTCGGCCTGCCGGCGACGCCGCGCGAGCGGGTCGAGCAGAGCCTGGGCTCGGGCGTGATCGTGGACGCGGCGAAGGGCTACGTGCTGACCAACAACCACGTGGTCGGCGGCGCCGACGACATCAGCGTGACGTTGCAGGACGGGCGCACGTTCAAGGGCAAGCTGATCGGCACCGACCCGGCCACCGACGTGGCGGTGGTGCAGATCCCGGCACAGGACCTCAAGGCGCTGCCGCTGGCCGATTCCTCCGCGCTGCAGGTGGGCGACTACGTGGTGGCAGTGGGCGACCCGTTCGGGCTGGGCCAGACGGTCACCGCCGGCATCGTCTCGGCGCTGGGCCGCTCGGGGCTGGGCCAGAACTCATCGGGTTCGGGCGGCTATCAGAACTTCATCCAGACCGACGCCTCGATCAACCCCGGCAACTCCGGCGGCGCGCTGGTCAACCTGCGCGGCGAACTGGTCGGCATCAACACCATGATCTTCTCGCCCTCCGGCGGCAACGTGGGCATCGGCTTCGCCATTCCCAGCAACCTCACCAGCGAAGTGATGGCGCAGCTGCTGGCGCACGGCAAGGTGCAGCGTGGCAGCCTGGGCGCGCAGACCCAGGCGATCACCCCGCGCATCGCCCAGTTGCTGAGCCTGAAGGACAGCAACGGCGTGGTGGTCACCGGCGTGGCCGACGGCTCGGCCGCCGCGCACGCCGGCCTGCAGCCGGGCGACGTGCTGACCACGCTGAACGGCAAGCCGCTGCGCAGCGTGCAGGAACTGAACAACGCCGAGGGCCTGCTGCCGCTGGGCAGCACGCTGCGGCTGGGCGTGCTGCGCGAGGGCAAGCTGCGCGAGGTCAGCGCCACGCTCACCGCGGAGAAGCTGGCCAGCGTCGACGGCGGCCAGCTCGACCCGCGCCTGGCCGGCGTGCGTTTCAGCGAACTCAGCCAGAACCAGCGCAACCAGGGCTGGTATGGCGCGGCAGTCAGCGCGGTGCAGCCGGGCAGCCGCGCCGCACGCGCCGGACTGAGCACCGACGACGTGGTGATCGGCGTGGGCAACCAGCGCATCACCAGCCTGCACATGCTGCGTGGACTGGCCGGCGTGAAGCCGCGCCAGCTGGTGCTGGTGGTCGCCGACGACGACGGCACGCGCTACGTGGTGGTCAACTGATCCGCCCGCGCAAACCAGTCAGGCGAAAGCGTGGCCGGGATCGCCCCCTGGCCGTGTCCCGGCGCACAGCTTGAGCGTCTGCTTTCGCGCAAACCCATGAAAGTGCTTGATGTTCTGCATTCAGGCCGATGAAATATCCTCATCGCTTCATCTTGCGTGCGCCTGCGAGGCACCATACTTGCGCGTTCCCATCCACACCCAACTCATGCCGGGGCTCCCCATCACCATGTCCGTCCGTCTTGCCCGCCTGTTGTCCGTCGCCCTGATCGGGGCCTGCCTTGCCACTCCCGCGTTCGCCCGCAGCAAACCCAAGGCGCACGCCAGCGCCCCCGCCAAGAGCAGCCTGATCTGGCGCGGCGATGTCGCCACCGCGAACGGCGTGGTCAATGAAGTGGCGAAGGCATGGGAGAAGAGCGGCCACGGCCGGATCGAGTTGCAGCCGTTCAACACCGCCTCGGGCATCGACGCGGTCGCCAGCGGCACCGCCGACCTGGCCGGCAGCGCACGCCCCAGCGACAACAGCGCGCAGAACGCGAACCTCACCTTCACCCCTGTGGCCTGGGACGGGCTGGTGATCATCACCCAGTCGTCCAACCCGGTCCGCAACCTCACCCTGAAGCAGGTGCACGACATCTACTACGGCCGCATCCACAACTGGAGCGAGGTCGGCGGCAACAACGCGCCGATCGACGTCTACGCGGTGGCCAGCCCCGGCGACGGCGTGGAATACAGCCTGCGCAGCCTGCTGTTCGGCCGCGGCAACCAGCCGGTGGCGGCGCCGCGGCTGTACGTCAACACGCGCAAGCTGGAAGAAGGCATCGCGCTGAACCCGAACGGCCTGGGCGTGGCGATGCTCTCCGGCATCAGCGGCAACCCGCAGCTCAAGGCAATCCCGATCAACGGCAAGTCGGCCACCGCCGCCAACATCGCCGATGGCAGCTACCCGCTGTTCACCCCGCTGTACCTGGTGACCAACCCGCGCAGCCCGAAGGCCGCCCAGGCGCAGGCCTTCATCGACTTCCTGCAGACCGAGCCGGCCAAGGCCGCCATGCGCAGGCACGCGGCGCTGCCGTACCAGGACGGCAGCGCACTGGCGTCGATGGACGACGCGCGCCGCAGCCGCATCCTCGCTGAAGTCGGCGCGCGCCCGGTGCGGGGCACGCCGGTGTCGGCACCGGGCGCCACCTACGCGGCACGCGCCGCGATCGCGCCGACCTCGCCCGACACGCTGGCGGCGCGGCAGGCGCTGGAGCAACGTCGCGCCGACGCCAGGGATACTGCCCGCCTGAGCAAGGTCCAGGGCAGCGTGAGCGACGTCACCACCACCGACGTGGCCCATGCGGACGGCAGCGCCATCACGGTTGGCCGGAACACCGGCAAGGACTTCGGCAAGGTCCGCGCGGACGCCAGCCAGGCTGCGACCAGCTACAAGGTGGCCAAGGGCGACACGCTGTCGACGATCGCCAAGCGGCATTCGGTCGAGGTGGCCCAGCTGCGCGAGTGGAACCACCTGAAGAACGACCAGATCAAGCTGGGCCAGGTGCTGCACATCCGCAACCGCTGAGTCATGCGTGCGGGCGTGCCGATCCTCGCGCTGACGCTGGATCTCGACGACACCTTGTGGCCGGTGCTGCCGGCGCTCGAACGCGCCGACCAGGCGGTGGACGCCTGGCTGCGGCAACACCACCCCGACGTCGCCCGCGCGTGGCCGATCGCGGCCATGCGCGAACTGCGCCTGCAGGTGGCCGCCGAGCGGCTGGACCTGGCGCACGACTTCACCCGCCAGCGCCAGCTCACCCTGCAGCAGGCTTTCGCCGCCTGCGGCGTCGACGATGCGCCGATCGCGGCGCTGTGGGAAATCTACTTCGCCGCACGCAACCGCGTGGAGCTGTATCCGGACAGCCTGCCCGCGCTGGAACGGATCACCGCGCGCTGGCCGCTGGCCAGCCTGACCAACGGCAACGCCGACCTGCAGCGCATCGGCATCCACGCGCACTTCGCCCACCACGTCTGCGCGCGCGACAGCGGCGTGGCGAAGCCCGACCCGCGCATCTTCCTGACCGCCGCCGCACGGCTGGGCGTGGCGCCCGGGCAGATCCTGCACGTCGGCGACGATCCGGCGATGGACATGGCCGGCGCCCGCGACGCCGGCCTGCGCACCGCCTGGATCAACCGCGACGGCCTGCCCTGGCCGGCCGAACTGGGCCCGCCGCCCGAGCTGGACCTGCGCGACATGACCGCGCTGGCCGACTGGCTCGACGCGCATGGCGCCCGCTGACCAAAGGACCATAGGCAAGCTGCGCGCGATGCGCGCATCATTGGCGGCTCATCGCCCATGACGCGGCACACCGTGCCGCCGCAAGCCCGAAGGATCCCGCATGTCCGCCCTGATCGAACGCCAGTCCGGCAACCGCCGCAGCATCGCCATCGAGACCACCGATGCCGCGCACTACGCCGCGACCCGTCGCCGGCTCACCGCGGCGCAGCGGCGCTGGCTGGCCGACAGCGGCTTCGAGGCAGCGTCGGGCACGTACGCGTTGCTGTCCGATGCCACGGGCAAACTGGTGCGCGTGCTGGCTGGCGTCGATCCGCGCGAGCCGCTGGCGGCGCTGGCCGCGCTGCCGTGCAACCTGCCCGCGGCGACCTACCATCTCGCCGATGAAGGCGTGCTCGCCGATCCGGCCCAGGCCGCGCTGGGCTGGGCGCTGGGCGCCTACCAGTTCAACCGCTACCGCCAGCCGAAGCGCGCGCCGGCCCGGCTCGTCGTGCCGGCCGCCCAGCTGCAGCAACTGGCGCCGCTGGTCGAAGCCACCGCGCTGGTGCGCGACCTGGTCAACACGCCGACCGAGGACATGGGCCCGGCGCAACTGGCCGACGCGATCAAGCAGCTCGGCAAGACGCACAAAGCGAAGGTACGCGACTGGGTCGGCGACGAATTGCTCGAAGCGAATTTCCCGACCATCCACGCGGTCGGCCGCGCCAGCCATCGCGCGCCGCGGCTGGTCGAATTGAGCTGGGGCAAGCCAAGCGATCCCAAGCTCGTGGTGATCGGCAAGGGCGTGTGCTTCGACACCGGCGGGCTCGACCTGAAATCGTCCGACGGCATGCGCTGGATGAAGAAGGACATGGGCGGCGCCGCGCACGCGATCGCGCTGGCCGGACTGGTGATGCAGGCGCGGCTGCCGGTGCGCCTCACCCTGCTGATCCCTGCGGTGGAAAATGCCGTGGCCGGCAATGCGCTGCGCCCGGGCGAGGTGGTGGTCACCCGCGCCGGCCATGCGGTGGAGATTGACAACACCGACGCCGAGGGCCGCCTGGTGCTGTGTGACGCGCTGGCTTACGGCGCCGAGCAGCAGCCGGACCTGATCCTCGACTTCGCCACCCTCACCGGCGCCGCCCGCGTGGCGCTGGGTCCGGACCTGCCCGCGCTGTTCGCCAACGATGAGGCCGCGGCCGCCGGCGTGCTGGCCGCCGGCCGCGCGGTCGACGATCCGCTGTGGCAGCTGCCGCTGTGGCGGCCGTACCGCCGGATGCTCGATTCGTACCTGGCCGACTTCGCCAACGCCGGCCCGTCGCGCCATGCCGGCGCGATCACCGCGGCGCTGTACCTGGAACGCTTCGTGCCGGACGGCACGCCGTGGCTGCACCTGGACACCTACGCCTGGAACGACGCCGACCGCCCCGGCCGCCCGCGCGGCGGCGAGGCGATGGGGCTGCGCGCGACGTTCGCGTTCCTGCAGCAGCGTTACGCTGGCTGAGCCGGCAGCATGACCTTTGGCGTTGTCGCGCCAGGGTGAAAGACTGCACCCTGCGAAATCCCTCTCCGCCGGAAGCGTCCCCATGCCTCTTCGCCCGCGCCTGCTCACCGCCTGCATGGCACTCGGCCTTGCCGCCTGCACCGGCGTTCCCGTCGCCAAAACCGCGACCGCCACCCAGCCGGCACTCACTGCGCAGACGCTGAACTCGGGCGGCGTGATGCCGGCCGAGCAGGCGCGCGTGCACTTCGACCACGCCGAGCTGCATTTCGCGGTCGACCCGGCCACGCAGAGCATCGACGCCAGCGCGACGCTGAGCTTCACCGCGAAGTCCGCCACCGACACGCTGCTGCTGGACCTGGACCGCAACCTGCCGATCAGCGCGATCGAGCTGGGCGGCCGGCCGCTCGCCGTCAGCGCGTGGAGCAACCCGGACGGCCGCCTGCGCATCCAGCTGCCCGCGCCGCTCGCCGCCGGCGGCAAGGTGCGCGTGACGATCCGCTACGGCGGCAAGCCGCACGTGGCGAAGAAGGCGCCGTGGGACGGCGGCTTCGTGTGGAGCCACACCGCCGACGGCCAGCCTTGGGTGGCCAGCGCGGTCGAGGGTGAGGGCTGCGACCTGTTCTGGCCGTGCATCGACCAGCCGCAGGGCGAGCCCGACCTGGTCGATACCTGGATCACCGTGCCGAAGACGCTGGCCGCGCCCGGCAACGGCATGCTGGTCGGCATTACCGACGCGGGCGACAGGCACACGTACCACTGGCGCGCCAGGCACCCGAATACCTACGCGATCTCGATCAACATCGGCCCGTTCGACGAACTCAAGGCGGACTACAAAAGCCGCTACGGCAACACCATCCCGATGCAATTCTGGTACCTGCGCGGGCACGAGGCGCAGGCCAAGGCGCTGTTCGCCGGGTTCCCGCGCATGCTGGATTTCTTCGAGCAGCAGATCGGCCCGTACCCGTTCGGCGACGAGAAGATGGGCGTGGTGGAGACCCCGCACCTGGGCATGGAGCACCAGACCCTCAACGCCTACGGCAACCGCTACCGCCTGAATGGCTACGGCTACGACAGCCTGCTGCAGCACGAATTCGCCCACGAGTGGTTCGGCAACCAGCTGACCAACGCCGACTGGGACGACATGTGGCTGCACGAGAGCTTCGGCACCTACATGCAGCCGCTGTACAGCCAGTACCTCAACGGCGACATGGACTATTTCAGTTGGCTGCACGAGCTGCGCCTGAAGCTGCGCAACCGCCACCCGATCGTCTCCGGCAACAGCCGCACCGAGGAGCAGGTCTACGACGAACAGGCCGGCCCGGGCCAGGACATCTACAACAAGGGCGCGCTGATGCTGCACACGCTGCGCCAGCTGATCGGCGACCGCGACTTCTTCGACAGCATCCGCCGGCTGGTGTATGGCCGCCCCGACCCGCAACCGGGCAACTTCAAGCCGCGCTACGCCAGTACCAACGACTACGTGGCGATCGTCGACCAGGTCACCGGACGCAAGCTCGACTGGTTCTTCAACGTCTACCTGCGCGACGCCGCGCTGCCGCGGCTGGACGAGCAGCACGTGGGCGACACGCTGAAGCTGCGCTGGGTCACCGAACGCGGCAAACCGTTCCCGATGCCGGTCGAGGTGCAGGTGGGCGACGCCGTGCACACCCTGCCGATGAGCGACGGCAGCGGCCAGCTGCAGGTGCCGGCCGGCAGCCTGCTGATCGTCGACCCGCGCTCGAAGCTGCTGCGCGAGATGCCGCACGTCGAGGCCTACCAGCAATGGCTGAAACAGCAGCGAGCGGCGTCGCGCGCGGCGAAATAATCCGACCGCAAGGCCACGCGTCCCTATAATCGGCGCACGTCCCGCTACGGATCCTGCCGATGCAGCCGCCCCTTGCCGTTTCCGCCGCGTGCCGCGAGCAGGCGCTGGCCGCCTGGCAGCGCGGCGATGCGGCGACCGCCGAGCAGGCCTTCCGACGGCTGCTGGAAGTCCTGCCGGACGACGCCGAAGCGCTGCAGTTCGTGGCCACCTGCGAACTGGGTCGGGGCGATGTCGAGCGTGCAATCGCCCTGCTGACCGCGGCGCATCGAGCGCAGCCAGAGGACGCCGCCGTGCTGCACCGCCTCGGCGAGGTGCAGATGCTGGCCGGCGCACACCAGGCCGCCGCCGACAGCCTGCACCAGGGCCTGCAGCTCGCACCCGGCATGTTCGTGGCGCGCCTGCGCCTGGGCGTGGCGCTCGAACAGCTGGGGCGCCGGCACGAGGCCATGCTGGCCTACCTCGGCGCATTCGACGCCGCGCAGGCGCAGGGCCGCTGGCTCAGCGACGACACCACCGCGCCGGGTCTGCGCGAGGCTGTGAAGCATGCCGCGCGCTTCGTCGCCGCCGGCCGACGCGAACTGTTCGACGCGGTCATCGAGCCGCTGCGCCAACGCTACGGCCGCTCCGAGCTGGCCCGCGTCGACCAGTGCCTGGCGATCTACCTGCACGAGCGGGCGGCAGACCTGCCGGACCCGCGCCAGCGCCCCACCTTCCTGTATTTCCCCGGCATTCCCAGCCGCACGTTCTATCCGCGCGAGCGCTTTCCGGAGCACGCACGACTGGAGGTGGCCGCCGGGACGATCGGCGAGGAGCTGCGCGACGTGCTCGCCCAGGACGATCTGGTGCCGTTCCTGGGCACCAATGCCAGCGGGGAACTGCTCGATTCGTCCGGCACGCAGGGGCCGGCCTGGGATGCGTTCTTCTTCTACCGGCACGGCCTGCGCCACGACCTGCACTGCGCCCGCTGCCCGCGCACCAGCGCGATGCTGGACTCGCTGCCGCTGGTGCGGGTGCGCGAGCACGCGCCGGAGACGCTGTTTTCGGTGCTGCGTCCGGGCACGCACATCCTGCCGCACCGCGGTGTCACCAACACGCGCCTGGTCACCCACCTGCCGCTGATCGTGCCGCCGGACTGCGCCCTGCGCGTGGGCGGCGAAACCCACGTGTGGGAGCAAGGCCGCTGCGTCACCTTCGACGACACCTTCGAGCACGAAGCGTGGAACCGCAGCACGCAGACTCGCGTGGTGCTGATCCTGGACAGCTGGAACCCCGACCTCAGCGAGGCCGAACGGGCGGCGGTGACCGACCTGGTCGCCGCCATTGGCGACTTCAACCGCGAAAGCGGGACGACGCCTGCCGCGCCACCCCAGTCCTGAGCGCTCGCGGATTGACCGCCGACTGCACAGACGGTAGTGGTGCGCCGGGCCATTACTGGGAGTAGTCTCTTGCCGGCTGGGCGCCGCGGGCGGTTGTCGTGGCGTGTTCCAGTGTGTACCGGGAGAGGCACGGCAGGTTCGAAGGCTGGGAACGCAGCACATAACAACATCCAACGGGGAGACCACATGAAATACGGCATGAATCACTTGTCACTGGCGGTGCGACTGGCCTTGACCGCGGGCGTCTTTGCCACCGCGGGCGTGGCCCAGGCGCAGGCACCGCAGGCGGACAACCCGACCTCGACGGACCAGGCCACGCCGCCGTCCAAGAGCAAGGCCAAGAATCTGGAAGCGGTGGTGGTGACCGGCTCGCTGATCCGCCGCGTGGACGTGGAGACGGCCAGCCCGGTGGTGACGCTGGACCGCGCGGCCATCACCAACTCCGGCAAGCCCGTGCTGGGTGACGTGCTGCAGCAGATGCCGAGCATTTCGGGCAACGCGACCAACCCGCAGAACAACAGCAACGGCGGCGGCGTCGCCAGCCCGCTGCTGGAAGCCGGCGACGGCGCCTCGCGCGTCTCGCTGCGCGGCCTGGGCATCAGCCGCACGCTGGTGCTGGTCAACGGCCAGCGCATGTCCAACCCGGACATCAACCTGATCCCGCCGGACATGATCGAGAAGGTCGACGTGCTGGCTGAAGGCGCCTCCACGGTGTACGGCTCCGACGCGATCGGCGGCGTGGTCAACTTCATCCTGCGCAAGGATTTCAAGGGCGCCCAGTTCAGCCTGAACGACGGCATCTCCAGCCACGGCGACGCCCAGCGCCGCGGGTTCAACCTCACCGGCGGCATGACCGGCGAGCATTACAGCCTTGCCGCCGGCCTCGACTACAACAAGTACGACGCCACGCTCGCTGCCAGGCGCAAGTTCTCCAAGCAGCAGCTGTACCTGTCCAGCGGCTCGGTCATCCCGGCCGGTTCCAGCTCGATCCCGACCGGCCGCATCCAGGTGCCCGGGTCGATCGCCGCCCAGTACGGCTGCACGCTCAATTCCAGCGGCTACGCGCAGGTGACCCTGGCCACGGGCAACGGCTCCTCGCTGGGCGACTACCGCTGCCGGCTCGGCTCGGATACCTTCAACTACGCCGCGCTGAACTACATCCAGACCGCGCAGAAGCGCACCAACGGCTTCGTGCTCGGCAGCTACGACTTCACCGACAACCTGACCGGCTTCGTCAATGCGTTCTACAACCACACGGTATCCAGCGGCCAGGACGCGCCCTCGCCGGTCGGCACCGGCGACGGCCTGATCATCTCCTCCAGCAACCCGATCAATCCGTTCGGCATCACCTTCAGCCAGAACCCGGTTCCGGGCGACCCGAACAGCGGCTACAACTTCCAGACCCGCCTCACCGGCGCCGGCACCCGCGTGCACAGCTACACCACCGACACCTCGCAGATCAACGCGGGCCTGCGCGGCAATTTCGGCCAGGAAAGCAGCTGGAACTGGGATGCGTCGATCAACTACAGCCACACCAAGCGTGACCAGCGCGACTCCAACGAGGTGGACATCCCGGCGCTGCAGGCGGCGGTCGACGGCGGCGCCAACATCTTCGACCAGGCGAATGCCGGCAACGTGCTGAGTGCCGGCGTGAAGACGCCGATCTACATCTACACCCAGTCCACCAAGCAGGCCCAGTTCGACGCCAACGGCGAGCTGTGGGACCTGCCCGCCGGCGCGGTGCAGCTGTCCGCCGGCGCCCTGTACCGCAAGCAGTTCATGAACTACACGGTGAGCGACTTCGCCGTGCTCGACCCGACCACCACCACCTGCCAGATCCTGCAGGAAGCCTGCGGCTCGCCGGGCCGCGGCAGCTTCAACGTCAAGGAGGTCTACGCCGAGACGCTGATCCCGCTGCTTGCCGACCAGCCATGGGCCCACTCGCTGAACCTCGACCTCGGCGTGCGCTCGTCCAACTACAGCACCACCGGCACCACCACCAACGGCAAGATCGCGATCGAGTGGCGTCCCATTGCCGACCTGCTGGTACGCGGCACCATTTCGCAGGTGTTCCGCGCGCCCAACCTCAATGAACTCTACGATGGCCGCACCCTGGTCCAGCCCAACCTGAACGATCCCTGCGTCGGACTCACCGCGGCCGAACTGGCGGCGCATCCGGCAGCCTGCCAGTTCGTTCCGGTGAACTGGGCCGGCAACTCGCCGGCACAGGTCAACACGTTCTACTCCGGCGCCGCCACCGTCGGCGCGACGCTGAAGCCGGAAAAGGGCAAGTCCATCAACCTCGGCCTGGTCTACGATCCGGACTGGCTGCCGGGCGTGTCCACCAGCCTCGACTTCTGGCACATCTATCTGTCCGACACACTGACGGCGATCCAGGCCGATACCGTGGTCAACTCCTGCTACAACAATGCCAGCAGCCCGTACTGCTCGTTCATCCATCGCGAGGACAGCACCAGCCGGCAGCCCGGCCAGGTGTTCCTGATCAACACGCCGGTGGTCAACCTGGGCAACCTGAGCACCACCGGCATCGACTACACGCTGCGCTACAAGATCCCGCATTTCAACCTGGGCAGCGTGGACCCGGGCAACTTCCGTGCCGGCCTCAGCACCAGCTACACCTCGACGTACAACGTCAACGCCACACCCGGCGAGCCGGGCGCCCAGACGGTCAACTACGCCGGCACCCTCAGCCCGCAGTTCGGCAACATCTCGCGCTGGCGCGGTACGGTCACGCTCAACTGGGAGAAGGGCAACTGGAACGCCCAGTGGCAGTCGCGCTACATCAACAAGCTGACCGCGCTCAACGCCGATGCCGCCATCTCCGGGGTGAACATTCCGGTGGCTTCGGTGATCTACCACTCGATCCAGCTGGGCTACGCGGTGCCGTCGATCCACACCCGCTTCGACGTCGGCGTGGACAACATCATGGACAAGGCGCCGCCGCTGGTCTACCAGAACGGTGCGAACTACAACGTGGACACCGCCACCTACGACGTGCTCGGCCGCTACTACTGGGCGCGGGCGACGATCAAGTTCTGATCGCCTGAGCAAACCGGCAGCAAACGGGAGGGCCGCGAACATTCGCGGCCCTCTTGCATAATGGGTCACGCAAGACCATCCACGGAGTAGGCATGCCCACCGCGAGCACGGACCTGGCCGGCGTCATGGCTGGCGCCTGGAACGCCGGCGAGCCGGAGCGGGTGATCGCCCTGGCCGGGCAGGCCACGCCGTCGCAGCAAAACGAGGAAGGCGTGCTGCTGCTGCTCGGCCTGGCGCAGCAGGCCACCGCGCGCCTGGCGCAGGCCGCTGCCACGTTCCGGCGGCTGGCGCAGCGGCGGCCGGACGTCTCGGCGTACTGGAACAACCTGGCCGTGGTCAGCCGCCAGGCGGGCGACCTGGCCGGCGCCGAGCAGGCCCTGCGCACCGCACTGGCGCTGGCGCCCGATGATGCCGAAGTGCACTACAACCTGGGCCTGCTGTATACGCAGCAGCAGCGCTGGGTGGATGCCCGGCAGGCCCTGCTGGACGCGGTGGAACTGAGCCCGGCATTCATCGAGGCCCGGCTGCAGGCGGCCTACGCCTGCCATGTCTGTGGTGACAACACCCAGCAGGAAGCCATGCTGCACGGCGCCGGCGACTGGCCCGCGCAACCGGCCGAACAGGCCCTGCTGCTGTCCGCCATGTTGTCGGCACAGGGCCAGCCGGACGCGGCGCTGGCTGCGCTGGCGCTGGCAACATTGCCCGCCGGACCGGCAGCCACGGTCATGCGCCTGCGCATCGCCGCGCAGCGCGTGCTGCTGCACGAAAGGAACAACCGCCTCGACGCGGCACGCGACGAGCTGCGGCAACTGCCGCTGGACGCGCTCGAAGCCCTGCCGGCGGACGCCCAGCAAGCGCGCGCCGACGGCTGGCGCGCGCACGCCGCGCTGGCGATGCGCGCGGGGGCCCCGGCCGAGGCCGCGGCGCTGTACCAGCGTGCGCTCGACGGCGCCGTCGACGCCGAAGCCCGCGCCAACGCCGCCTTCGGCCTGGCCGCCGCCTGCGACCGGCAAGGACGCCATGCCGAGGCATGGCAGGCCTTGCAGCAGGCACATGCCGTGCAGCTCGAAACTGCCCGCCACGTGGTGCCCGAACTGCTGGCGACCGACAGCCAGCCGCTGCAGCTCGGCGGCGAGGCAGCCGGCCAGTGCGCTCCGCTCGACTGGCCACCGCTGTGCTCACCCGACAGCCGGCACAGCCCGGTCTTCGTGGTCGGCTTCCCCCGTTCCGGCACCACCTTGCTGGAACAGATGCTCGACGCCCATCCGGATTTCCAGTCCATGGACGAGCGCGCCTACATCCATGAGCTGATCGAAGGCATGGAGCTGACGGGCCAGCGCTACCCGGCGGACCTGGCCACGCTGAGCCAGCAGGACGCCGACCAGCTGCGCAGCCTCTATTGGCGCCGGGTCGCCGGGGTGCTGCCGGAACTCGGCGAACGCCGCCTGGTGGACAAGAATCCACTCAACATGCTGTGCCTGCCGATGATCATGCGGCTGTTCCCGCACGCGCGCATCATCCTGTGCCTGCGCCACCCCTGCGATGTGCTGCTCAGCTGCAGCATGCAGCCGTTCCGCTCGCCGGCCTTCATGGTGCTGTGTTCGTCGCTGCAACGCCTGGCACAGGGCTACGTGCACGCCTTCGAGCAGTGGTCGCACGACGTCGAGGTGTTTGCGCCGCAGGTGCTGGAGTGGCGCTACGAATCGGTGGTCGGCCGGTTCGACGAACAGGTCGCGCGCCTGGGGCAGTTCCTCGAAACCGCCGACGCGTCGCCGATGGCACGCTTCGCCGAACACGCACGGCACAAGCGTTTCATCAGCACGCCCAGCTACGCGCAGGTTACCGAAGGCATCCACCGCAAGGCGGTCGGCCGCTGGCAGAACTACCGCGAGCAGTTCGAACCGGTGCTGCCCGTGCTGCAGCCGTGGATCGATCGCCTCGGCTACACCGTGTAGCCTGCCCGCAGAACAAAAAAGGCAGCGCCATGCGCTGCCTTTTTTGTTCTGCGGGAACCGGTTGCTCAGTGCGTGCCGCTGCTCGTTGCCGACACCGGCGTTGAAGTGCCGGCGACGGTGTTGGGCGAGAACTTGCCGCCGTAGGGCAGCACCTCGCTGGCCAGCTTCGGATCGGCCTTGATCATGCCGATCGCGTCGAACAGGATGTGCGCGGTCTCGTTGAGCTGCACGTCCTTGGCCTTCTTCGCGTCCTTCTCCTGCTTCAGCTCGCTCTTCAGGCTGCGCTCGTTTGCGTTGAGGCCGTCGTCGAGGCTGCTCGCCTCGTCGGCGAGCGAGGCGTCGGTGCCGTCGATGGCCTTGTGCCGCGCGCGGAAATCGGCCTGGATCGCCTCCATCTGCTTGCGCTCGACTTCGCGCGTGGCGAAGTTCAGCGAGACCGAGGTCTTCGCGCGCATGGTGCGGTACTGCGCCAGTTCGTCCAGCATCAGCTTCCACGCCGGCGAATGCGCCACGCGCTCGGTGTGCAGCTGCTGCAGCTGCGGCAGGTAGGCGTTGAGGTTCGCCACCACCTGGTAGTTGGCCGGCGCGATCTGGGTCCACTTCAGCGCGTTTTCGTAGGTCGACTCGCCGAAGTCCTTGTCATCGCCGTTCTTCGGGAACTCGATGTCCGGCGTCACGCCCTTGAGCTGGGTGGAGCCGCCGTTGATGCGGAAGAATTCCTGGATGGTCATCTTCAGCTCGCCCAGCTGCGGCTTCTCGCTGTCGCTCTGCGAGAAGCGGTCGAGGTCGACCAGGTTCTGCACGGTGCCCTTGCCGAAGGTCGGCTCGCCGATCACCAGGCCGCGGTGGTAGTCCTGGATCGCGGCCGAGAAAATCTCCGACGCCGACGCCGTGCCGCGGTTGACCAGCACCGCCAGCGGCCCGCTCCAGGCCATGCCGGGGTCGTCGTCGCCCTGCACCTCGACCTGGCCCTTGGAGTCGCGCACCTGCACCACCGGGCCCTTGTCGATGAACAGGCCGGTCAGCGAATTGGCCTCGGCCAGCGAGCCGCCACCGTTGTTGCGCAGGTCCACCACCACGCCCTGCACGCCCTCGTGCTTCAGTTCGCCGAGCAGTTTGGCGACGTCGCGGGTGGCGCTCTTGAAGTTCTTGTCGCCGGCGCTGCGCGCGCCGAAGTCGGAGTAGAACGCGGGCAGGTCGATCACGCCGATCTTGCGGGTGACGCCGCCGTCCTTGATCTCCACGATCTTCTTCTTCGCCGCCTGCTCCTCGATGCTGACCTTCTTGCGCACCAGGCTGATGACCTCGTGCTTGCCGTCCAGGCCGACATCGGCGGGCAGGATCTCCAGCCGCACCACCGTATCCTTCTGGCCACGGATCAGGTTGACCACGTCGTCCAGGCGCCAGCCGATCACGTCGACGATCGGGCCGTTGTCGCCCTGGCCGACGCCGACGATGCGATCGCCGACCTGGACCTTGCCGGACTTGGCGGCCGGACCGGCCGGCACCAGCTCGCGCACCTGGGTGTAGTCGTCACGCGGCTGCAGCACCGCGCCGATGCCTTCCAGCGACAGCTTCATCGAGATGTCGAAGTTCTCCGCCGCGCGCGGGCCGAGGTAGTCGGTGTGCGGGTCGGTGGTCTCGGCGTAGGCGGTCATGAAGGTCTGGAACGCGTCCTGACCGTCAAGCTGCCTGATGCGCTCGATGTAGGCGGCGTAGCGCTTGTCCAGCGTCTTGCGGATCTCGGCGTCGTCCTTGCCGGCCAGCTTCAGGCGCAGCCAGTCGTTCATCGTGCGCTTGCGCCAGAGCTGGTCCAGCTCGGCCTGGTCCTTCGGCCAGTCGGCGTGCTCGCGATCGAACGTGTAGCTCTCGTCGGCGGAGAAGTCGAAACCCTGCTTGAGCAGGTTGCGCGCGTAGGTCATGCGCTCGACCGCGCGCTGCACGTACAGGTTGAACACCGAGAACGGCGCGGACAGGTCCTGGTTCCAGATGGCGTCGTCGAGCTGGGTCTTCAGCGGCGCGAACTTCGCCATGTCGGCCTGGGTGAAGAACACCTTCTCGCTGTCCAGCAGCTTGAAATACGCCTTGTAGATACGCGCCGACATGGCGTCGTCGAGCGGCTGCGCGTCGTAGTGGAAACGGGTCAGGAAGCGCGCCGACAACTGCGCGGCCTGCGCTTCCTCGGGCGTGAAGGTGAGCGGCCAGGTAGCCGCCTTGCGGGCCTTGCCGGCGCCGAGGTCGGCGGCCGACTGCGCAAGCGCGCCCGTCGCGGTGAGGGCAAGCAACAGGAACAGCGCGGGACGGAATTTCATGGAGGCTCTCAGGCTGACTCGGTGACACCGGCTGCATGGGCCTGCAGGTCGGCGTGGTAGGACGAACGTACCAGCGGGCCGGAGGCGACGTGATGGAAACCCATCGCCTCACCGGCTTCGCGCAGCATGTCGAATTCTTCGGGCGTCCAGTAGCGCACCACCGGGTGATGGTGCGGCGTGGGCTGCAGGTACTGGCCGATGGTGATCATCTCGACGTCATGGGCGCGTAGATCGCGCATCGTCTCCAGCACCTGCTCCATCGTCTCGCCCAGGCCCAGCATGATGCCGGACTTGGTCGGTACCTGCGGGTGCTGCGCCTTGAAGCGCCTGAGCAGGTCCAGCGACCACTGGTAGTCAGCGCCCGGACGCACTTCGCGGTACAGGTGCGGCACGGTTTCTAGGTTGTGATTGAACACGTCCGGCGGGAATTCCTTGAGCACTTCCAGCGCTCGTTCCATGCGCCCCTTGCCGCGGAAATCCGGGGTGAGGATCTCGATGCGGATGCTCGGGCTGGCGTGGCGCGTGGCGCGGATGCAGGCGGCGAAGTGCTCGGCGCCGCCGTCGCGCAGGTCGTCGCGGTCGACCGAGGTGATCACCACGTATTTCAGCCGCATGTCGGCAATGGTTTCGGCCAGCCGCGCCGGCTCCAGCGGATCGGGCGCCACCGGGCGGCCATGCGCCACATCGCAGAACGAGCAGCGGCGGGTGCACACCTCGCCGAGGATCATGAAGGTGGCGGTGCCCTTGCTGAAGCATTCGTGGATGTTCGGGCAGGAAGCTTCCTCGCACACGGTGACCAGCGAGTTCTCGCGCAGGCGCGCCTTCAGCTGCTGCACGGCGTTGCCCTGCGGCAGGCGCACGCGGATCCAGCTGGGCTTGCGCAGGGTCGGCACGCTGGTGTCGAAACCGGCGCGGTTCAGCGCGATCTTGTCGTTGCCGACCTGCTTTTCGCCCGCAGGCGCGCCACTGACGACGGCGATCGGGATGACCTTGGGGGAAGAGGTGGAGATTTCGCTCATGTAGACAGCTCAGACCGCTGCGCGGGCGGGGAGTTCGGGCAGGATGGGGGTAGCGGGCTCGGCGACAAAGCCGAACTGGCGGCAGAACTCCTGCACCAGCACGTCTTCGACCGCGGCCAGCTGCGACGGACCGCCCAAGTCTAGCAGCTGCGTGACCGCCAAACCCTTGTAACCGCAGGGGTTGATGCGGTGGAACGGCTCCAGGTCCATGGCCACGTTGAAGGCCAGCCCGTGGAAGCTGCAGCCGCGGCGCACGCGCAGGCCGAGCGCGGCGACCTTGGCCTCGCCCACATAGACGCCGGGCGCGCCTTCGCGCCGCACGGCCGTCACGTTCCAGTGCGCCAGCGTGTCGATCAGCGACTGCTCGATCCGGTGCACCAGCTCGCGCACGCCGACGCCGGCCCGGCGCAGGTCGATCAACGGGTAACCGACGATCTGGCCCGGCCCGTGGTAGGTCACCTGGCCGCCGCGATCCACCGGAATCACCGGGATATCGCCCGGCGCCAGCACGTGCTCCATCTTGCCGGCCTGGCCCAGGGTGAACACCGGGTCGTGCTCCAGCAGCCACAGCTCGTCGGGCGTGTCCGCCGTGCGGTTGTCGGTGAACGCACTCATCGCCTGCCAGGTGGCCGCGTACGGCTGACGACCGAGGCGGCGGATTTTCAATGGCCGGGAATCGGAAATGGGGGATGGGGAATCGGATTTCACGGTCGGCGAAGTGATCGGAAAAGGGGCAATGGATGGTCTTTGTCGACGGCAGGAATCCGGCGAGAGGTGCTCATGCCGGTCGTCGATGCCCGGGCTACCACGAACACCAGCTTTCCCGATTGCCTATTCCCGATTTTCACAACGTATACCGGATACCCGGATCGGCACGCAGCGCATGGTGTGCGGCTTCGTACTGCTCGCGGCTGTCGCAGCGGAAGCTGACCGTGACCGAGACGAAGTTGCCGGCACCGGAGTGGCGGTGCCGCACGCTCTCGTGCAGCACGTGCAGGCCGGCGCGCTCCAGCAGTTGCGGCACGTGGGTCGGCAGGTTCGCGCTGGCGTTGCCGACCGCGGTGATCTCGAACTCGCCAGGAAACTGGAAGCCCTTGCCGTCCTGCTTCGCCTGGCCGAAGTCGATCTCGTGCATTACTTCGCATCCGCGCTCTTGGCCGGCGCACTCGCATCGGCCTTCTTGTCGCTGTGGAACCACAGCAGGATGCTGTCCCACAGGCGCGAGAAGAAGCCGCCCTGTGGCGCATCCTGCAGTGCGATCAGCGGCACGCTCTGCACCAGCTGGCCATCCAGCGTGATGCGCAAGGTGCCGATCTGCTGGCCCTTGCTGAACGGCGCGATCAGCGTGGCAGGGATGTCCATGGTGGCCTTGAGCTGGTCGTACTGGCCGCGCTTGACGGTGACCAGCACATTGTCGGCGACGCCCAGCGGCAACTGGTTCGCCGCGCCCTTCCACAGTCGCGGCGTGGCCAGCGGCTTGCTGGCGTCGTACAGCTTGTGCGTCTCGTAGAAGCGGAAGCCGTAGTTGAGCAGGGCCATTGCCGAATCGGCGCGCGCCTTCTCGCTGCTGGCGCCCATCACGATCGCGATCATGCGCGCCTCACCCTGCTTCGCCGACGCGGCGAGGCAGTAGCCGGCCGCCGCGGTGTGGCCGGTCTTGATGCCGTCCACGCTGGGGTCGCGCCACAGCAGGGTGTTGCGGTTGTGCTGCTTGATGCCGTTCCACTCGAACTCCTTGATCGCGGAGATCGCGTAGTCGTCGGGGAAATCATGGATCAGCGCGCGCGACAGGATCGCGATGTCGTGCGCGGTGGTGTAGTGGTTCGCGATCGGGTAACCGGAGGCGTTCTCGAAATTCGAGTTGGCCATGCCCAGCTGCTTGGCATACGCGTTCATCAGCCCGGCAAACGCCTGCTCGGAGCCGGCGGTGTGCTCGGCCAGCGCAATCGCGGCGTCGTTGCCGGACTGGATGATCATGCCGTACAGCAGGTCCTTCAGCGGCACCTGGCTGTTCAGCTTGAGGAAGCTGGTGGAACCGTCGGTGCCGGCGCCACCACCGCGCCAGGCGTTCTCGCTGATGGTCACCGGGTCGGTCATGTGCACCTTGCCGTTGGCCACCTCGGCCGAGACCACGTAGTCGGTCATCACCTTGGTGATCGAGGCCGGCTCCACGCGCTGGTCCGGTTCCTTGCTGGCGAGGATCTGGCCGGTGGCGTAATCCATCAGCACCCAGCTCTTGCCGTCGACATCCGGCGGCGGCGGCACCGGTGCGTCCGGCACCACCGGACGCGGTACCGGCGACGGGCGCGGCGGCGTCTGGGCAACGGCAACACCGACCAGCAGGACGGTGGCGAACGGGATCAGGATGCGGCGGAAAAAATTCATCGTGGTGTTCAGTCCGGTTTCTGGATGCCGGCGTGATGTGTGCCGACTGGATGGAAAAGAGTGGTGCAAATCCTGCTCAGTCTACCGCGACCTGAGGCCGCGGCAGACCCATGCCCTCGATCCGGGCCGTGACCTGGTCGGCGCGATCCACGCTGGCCAGCGGCCCGACCCGCACGCGGCGCACCCGCTGGCCGTTGATCATGGCCTCGCTCACCTGCACCGCACCGAGGTTGGCCCGGCGCAGGCGCTGGGCCAGCCGGTCGGCGTTGTCCGCGTCGGCGAACGCGCCCACCTGCAGGTAGATACCCGGGTGTCCGCCTGTGACCACGGCCGGCGGCGGCAGTTCCTGCAGCGGCTGGCCGGGGTCGATCCCGCGCACCTCGACCAGGCCGGTGCCCTTGGGCCAGATGCCGATCTTCACCGCGGCGGCGTAGGACAGATCGATCAGCCGGTTGTCGTGGAATGGGCCGCGGTCGTTGACCCGCACGATCACGCTCCTGCCGGTCTCCAGGTTGGTGACGCGCGCGTAGCTGGGCAGCGGCAGTGTGGTGCTGGCCGCGCTGAACGCGTACATGTCGTAGGTCTCCAGGCTGGAGGTCTTGTAGCCGTGAAACTTGTTGCCGTAGAACGAGGCGATGCCGCGCTCGTCGTAGCCGCGCGCACTGGGCAGCACGCGATAGGTCTGCCCGCGCACGGTATAGGGCGACTTGTTGCCGTACAGCGAGCGCGGCTCCGCCTTCGGCACCGGCTCGACCAGCTTGCTGACGTCGAGCGGCGGCGGCACGCTGTCCTCGCCGTCGCGATAGCGGCTGCCCTGCGGCTTGCTGAGGTCATCGCGAAAACCATCGCGACTGCCGGTCGGCGGCTGGCTCCACGCACGATCCTGATGGCTGCCGCCATGCGTGGGTCTCGTGCGGTGGCTGCCGCAAGCGGCCAGCAACAGGGCCGCCAGCACCAGCAACGCAACGCCTGCCGCCCTCATCGCGCGACGTCCGCCGAGTCCACGCCAGCGGCGATCGCCTGCGCCAGCTGGTCGACCGCCATGGCATACAGCGGGCTGCGGTTGTAGCGGGTGATCACGTAGAAGTTCCGGAAGGTGAACCAGTACTCCGGTCCGTTCGGCCCTTCCAGCGTCTGCAGGCTGCTGGGCTCGGCCGGCGACAGCGGCTGCAGCGGCGCATAGCCCCACGCCTCCAGTTGCTCCAGCGGCCACTGCGGCCTGGCATCCTTCACCGCGATCGGCTTCGCCGCGCCGTCCGGTTGCGCCCGTGCCGCCACCGGGCCGCCGGCGACCCAGCCATGCTGCACGAAGTAGTTCGCCACGCTGGCGAAGATGTCCGGCAGCGAGTTCGACAGGTCGATGCGGCCGTCGTGGTCGGCGTCCACCGCGAAGTCGCGGATGCTGGTGGGCATGAACTGGCCCCAGCCCTGCGCACCGGCGTAGGAGCCGGTGAGCGTGTCGATCGGCCCGGCCAGGTGGTTGTCCGGCATCTCCAGCAATTCCTTCAGCTGCTCGCGGAAGAACGTCGCCCGCGGCGGGTAGTACAGGCCCAGCGTGACCAGGGCGTCGAGCACCTTGTACTTGCCGGTGTTGCGGCCATAGCTGGTCTCCACGCCGACGATCGCCACGATGTACTGCGGCGCCACACCGTACTGCTTGCCGATCTGCTCCAGCAGCGCGCGATGTTCGCGATAGAACGCGATGCCGTCATTGATACGCTGGTCGGTGAGGAAGATCGGCCGGTAATCCTTCCACGGCTTCGCCTCGGCCGGGCGGCTGATCGCATCGAGAATGCCCTGCTGCATCCTCGCCCCGTCGAGCAGCGCGTTCAGCGCCTGCGGGCTCTTGCCGGTTTCCTGCGCCACCTCGCGCACCAGCTCGGCCTGGCCGGGGTGCGTCGTCGCCATGGCCGGGGTCGCGGCGCCCATCCACAGCAGGCCGAGGATGGCGAGGAAACGGGCCGGGTGCGGCACAGGCGCGGCGGTCATGTCGTGGCTTCGCTCACAGAATAACGATATCGCCGAAAGCCTAGCACGCACGCGGGCGCAACTTCGGGCACGACGCTGGAGCGGTGCTGGCCGCGTTCAGAGGTGCATCTTGCGGTTGGCGTGGATCGACATCAGCACGCCGAAGCCGGTCAGCAGCGATACCGCCGAGGTGCCGCCGTAGCTGATCAGCGGCAACGGCACGCCGACCACCGGCAGCATGCCGGCCACCATGCCGCCGTTGACGAACACGTAGACGAAGAAGCTCATGCCGATCGCGCCGGCGAGCAGGCGCGAGTAGGTGTCGCGCGCCTCCATCGCGATCCACAGGCAGCGGCCGATGATGAACGCGTACAGCGCGACCAGCGCGATCACCCCGACCAGCCCGAACTCCTCGGAGAACACCGCGAAGATGAAATCGGTGGTGTGCTCGGGCAGGAAATCCAGCCGTGATTGCGTGCTGTGCAGCCAGCCCTTGCCGAAGATGCCGCCGGAGCCCACCGCGATCTGCGACTGGATGATGTGCCAGCCGTTGCCGAGCGGATCGGACTCGGGGTTGAGCAGGGTCAGCACGCGGTCGCGCTGGTACTGGTGCAGGAAATGCCAGCCGACCGGAATCATCCCGGCGACCGCGCCGACCAACAGGCCGATGCGCCACCACGCCATGCCGGACAGGAACAACGCGAACGCGCCAGCCGCGGTCACCAGCACGGCGGTGCCCAGGTCCGGTTGCTCGGCGATCAGCCCGGCAGGAACCGCGATCAGCAAGCCGACCACCGCGATGTCCTTCCAGCCCGGCGGCAACTGACGCGGGTGCAGGTACCAGGCCACCATCATCGGCATCGTGAGCTTGAGCAGTTCGGACGGCTGGAAGCGCATGACGCCCAGGTCCAGCCAGCGGGTCGAACCGCGCCCCTCGCCCAGCACCGCCACCACCACCAGCAGCGCAGTGCTGCCGGCGTACAGCCATGGCGTCCAGTCGCGCAGCACCGGCGGCGGAATGCGCGACACCAGCAGCAGCAGCGCCGCGCCCAGCACGAAGCGGCCGGCCTGGCCGCCGACCAGCACCAGGCTGCCGTCGCCGGCGCTGTACAGCGTGACCAAGCCGGTCAGCGCCAGCACGAACAGGCCGAGCGCCAGCGGCAGATCGATCCGCGGCCGGCTGAGGATGCGGCGCAGGAAGCGGCGCGCTCGCGCCTGTAGTGCCCCGGTCATGGCGTGCCTCCACTGGTCGTCGCCTGCGCCGGCAGATCCTCCACCGGCTCGTCGTTCTCCGTACCGGCATCGGGTGGAGCGCCTGCCGCCGGTGCGGCCTGCGGCGCCAGCGGTGCGGCGGATACCGGCAGGCGCTTCGCGTCGGCGATCACGCCGCCGTGCCCGGCCAGCCAGGTATCGAGGATCGTGCGCACGATCGGCCCGGCCGCCTCCGCGCCCCAGGCGCCGGATTCGAGGATTGCCGCCACCGCGATCTGCGGGTTGTCGGCCGGCGCGTAGGCGACGAACCAGGCGCGGTGGCGGGCGGCCAGGTAAGCCGTGTTGCGATTGGTGTCATACGCCTCGGAGGTACGCGAGAAACGCTCGGCGGTGCCGCTCTTGCCAGCCATCAGGTACGGGAAGCCGACGCCCAGCTTGCGGCCGGTGCCCCTGGCACCGTAGATCACCTGCTCCATGCCCTGGTTCACTGCGTCCCAGTCGGACGGCTTGCGGATCAGCGATGGTCCGCTGGGCGGATTGGCCAGCGCTTGCAGTTGCGCGTTGACGCCGTCCTGGGTGGCCATCGCCACCCGCGGTGCGTACGGGATGCCGTGGCCGGCGAAGGTGGCGTACGCATGGCTCAGCTGCAATGGCGTGACTGCCCAGAAACCCTGGCCGATGCCGGCGATCACCGTCTCGCCGGGATACCACGGCTGCCTGAGGTTCGCCGCCTTCCATTCGCGCGAGGGCAACACGCCGGACGACTCGCCGATCAGGTCGACCCCGGTCGGGCGGCCGAAACCGAACTTGCCCATGAACGCGCTGAACCGGTCGATACCCATGTCCAGTGCGAGCTTGTAGAAATAGGTGTTCACCGACTGCTCGATGGCGCCGACCAGGTCGACCCGTCCCACGCCGCCACGCTGGTCATCGCGATAGCCGCGCTGCTGGCCCGGAATGTAGAACACGCCGGTGGAGACGACGGTGTCCTGCGGCGTGCGCAGGCCGGTTTCCAGCCCGGCCAGGCCGACCAGCGGCTTCACCGTGGAGCCGGGCGGATACACGCCGCGCAACGCGCGGTTGTACAGCGGCTTGTCGGGGTCGTTGGTCAGCGCAGCGTAGTCGGCCTGGCCGATGCCGTTGACGAACAGGTTGGGATCGAACGTGGGCACGCTGACCATCGCCAGCACCTGGCCGTTGCGCGGGTCGATCGCCACCGCCGCACCGGGGCGCCCGTCGAACGCCGCTTCGGCAGCCTTCTGCAGGCGCACGTCGAGACTGAGGTAGAGGTTCTTGCCGGGCGTGGGCGCATGCGTTTCGAGCACACGCTGGGTCCGACCGTCGGCATTCACCTCCAGCAACTCGTAGCCCGGCGTGCCATGCAGGACATCCTCGTAGGAACGCTCGATGCCGCTGCGGCCGACGTGGCTGGTGCCCTGGTAACGCTTGGGATCGAGCCGTTCCAGATCGTCCGCGTCGATGCGACCGACGTAGCCCACCACGTGCGCGAACAGCCCGCCGAAGGGATAGCGCCGGGTCAGGTAGGGCACCACGTCCACGCCGGGAAAGCGCCAGCGGTTCACCGCGAAACGGGCGATTTCGTCCTCGGTCAGGCGCATCTTCAGCGGCACGTTCTCGAAACGCCGGCTCTGCTTCAGCTGCTTGCGGAACGCGTCCAGGTCGTCCTGGTCCAGCGGCACCACCTGGCCCAGCCGGGCCAGCAGCGCCGGCATGTCCTTGATCTGCTCGGGCACCACTTCCAGCCGGAACGCCGGTACGTTGTCGGCCAGCAGCACGCCGTTGCGGTCGTAGATCAGCCCGCGCGCCGGCGGGATCGCGCGCGGCTTGACCCGGTTCGCCTGCGAACGGGTGACGAACTCGTCGTGATGCATCACCTGCAGGAACACGAAGCGGCCCACAAGCAGGCACAGGCACAGCAGAATCAGCACGAAACCGGCCAGCGCGCGGCGCCGGAACAGCAGGCTTTCGCCGCGGGGGTCCTTGATCGAACGCCGGGGTTTCATGTCACTGGTTCATGGCTCATTGGATCCGTAGCCGTGCGCGCAGGTCGTCGAGCAGCAGGAACAGGAACGGCCACAGCGCGGCACCCACGAACGGCGAGATCCACCAGCTCGCCGGCGGCAGCGAGGCGCCGGCCAGCACACGCACGATCAGCAGCAAGATGCGGTCGTTCAGCAGCAGCGCCAGCACCGCCAGCGCCTGTTGCCACATCGGGAAGAAGCGCAGCCGCGAGCGGAAGCGCAACGCGATGAACGCCAGCGCGCACAGGCGCAGGGCCTGTTCGCCCAGCACCACGCCGTTGAGCAGGTCCGCCGCCAGGCCCACGCTGAAAGCCAGCCCCAGGGTGACCCGCTCTTCCGATTCCAGCGACCAGTACAGCAGGAACAGCGCCGGCCAGTACGGTTTGAACGGCTCCAGCACGCCAGGCAGCGGCACCAGCATCGACAGCAGCGCGAACACCAGCGTGCCGACGAACCACCACAGGCTCAGGCGCTGCTTGTTCATCGCAGCGCTCCGCGGGCTGCCGGCGGGACTGCCGGTGGGGCGGCTGGCGGGGCGGCCGAGGCGGCGCCGGTCGGCGCCAGGTCAGCCGGCGGCCCCATCGGCGTCACCGGCGCGGGCGGGCCGTCCGGCTCGGCCAGGTCGTGCAGCAGCAGCACGTCCTCGCTGCGATCGAGATCCGCCGCCGGCTGCGCCATCGCCACCAGGAACATGCCGGTCGCCGCCGGCGCCACCGAGCGCACCTCGCCAACCGGAAAGCCCGGCGGGAAGCGTCCGCCGAGGCCCGAGGTGAGCAGCTTGTCGCCGACACGCACGTCGGCAGCCAGCGGAATGTTTGGAAGGGCAAGCTGGTCGCCGTCGCGCGAACCATAAGCCACGGTGCGCAGGCCGGTGCGCTCGACCACCACCGGGATCGCATGCGCCGGGTCGGTGATCAGCATCACCACCGAGGTGGTTGGCAGCACTTCCTTCACCTGGCCCATCACGCCATGCGCGTCGATCACCGGCTGGCCCGGCCGGACCCCGTCGCGCGCGCCCATGTTCAGGGTGAGCCGGTAGCGGTAGGCACCCAGGTCCACGCCGATCACCCGCGCCAGTTGCACGTTCAATTCCAGGCTGTGCTGGGTATCGAGCAGTTCCTTCAGCCGTTGGTTCTGCTCGGCGACAGCCGCCATCCGGTTCAACTTGGCGTTGGCCAGCAGCAGGTCCTCGCGCAGGCGCTGGTTCTGCTCGGTCAGCCGCTGGCGGTCGGCAAACGCCACGCCCACCGCGCGAATCCCGACCGCTGGCAAGCCGGCCAGCCGGTACACCGGCTCGACCACGGCCGATGCGGTGTAACGCAAGCGCCACAGCCAGCCGTTGCGATGGTCGAGAACCATCAGCACCACGGCCAGCGCGAGATAGACAATCAGCCGCAGCGTGCCGGCGGCATTGCCGGCGAACAGCGGCGAAGACTCGTCACGGGCGCGCGCCATCGTGGACGCGGCTTATTCGGGCGCGAAGAAATCGCTGCCGTGCTGATCGATCAGCTCCAGCGCCTTGCCACCGCCGCGCGCCACGCAGGTGAGCGGATCGTCCGCCACCTGCACGTGCAGGCCGGTTTCCTCGGAGATCAGGCGGTCGAGGTCGCGCAGCAGCGCACCGCCGCCGGTGAGCACGATGCCGCGCTCGGCGACGTCCGAACACAGTTCCGGCGGGGTCTGTTCCAGCGCCGACTTCACCGCGGCCACGATGCCGGCGAGCGGCTCGTGCAGCGCTTCCAGAATTTCGTTGGAGTTGATCGTGAACATGCGCGGCACGCCCTCGGCCAGGTTGCGGCCGGAGATCTCGATCTCCTTGACCTCACCCTGCGGGAACGCGCAGCCGATCTGCAGCTTGATGCGCTCGGCGGTGGATTCGCCGATCAGGGTGCCGTGGTTGCGTCGTACATAGTTGATGATCGCCTCGTCGAAGCGGTCGCCACCCACGCGCACCGACTGCGAGTAGACGATGCCGTTCAGCGAGATCACCGCCACTTCCGAGGTGCCGCCGCCGATGTCCAGCACCATCGCGCCGCGCGCCTCGTGCACCGGGATGCCGGCGCCGATCGCCGCGGCCATCGGCTCCTCGATCAGGAACACGTCGCGGGCGCCGGCGCCTTCGGCCGATTCCTTGATCGCGCGGCGCTCGACCTGGGTCGAGCCGCACGGCACGCACACCAGCACGCGCGGACTCGGGCGCAGGAAGCGCGATTTGTGCACCTGCTTGATGAAGTGCTGCAGCATCGCCTCGGTCATGGTGAAGTCGGCGATCACGCCGTCCTTCATCGGCCGCACCGTGGCGATGTTGCCCGGCGTGCGGCCGAGCATGCGCTTGGCGTCGCTGCCGACCGCCGCGATCGTGCGCGGGCCGCCGGGGCCGCGATCCTGGCGAATCGCCACCACCGAGGGTTCATTCAACACGATGCCCTGGCCACGCACATAGATCAGCGTGTTGGCCGTGCCGAGGTCGATGGAGATGTCGTTGGAGAAGATCCCGCGAAACTTCTTGAACATGGGTCCGCCGTGGTCCGGCCTGGCTAAAAAGTAAGCTCGCCAGTCTAGTCAGCGTGACCGGCCCGCGCAAGGACAATAACGTTAAGAAACCCTTCTACAACACGACCATAAGCACACTTTCTGCGCCTCGAAGTGAGCTGGGCATCCTCGCGGGAAGTCGCCAACAAGGTCGGATAGCGGTACGATTCCAGCCTTTGGCCGGAGCCGACCGGTTCGGCGTTCGGCCGGCCGCGGCACTCGCGGTCCTTCCACTCATGCCCGGGGGTTCCCGCACATCATGTCTGCCGTCATCTGCGGATCGCTGGCCTACGACACCATCATGGTGTTCCAGGACCAGTTCAAGAACCACATCCTGCCCGACCAGATGCACATCCTGAATGTGTCGTTCCTGGTGCCGCGGATGCGCCGCGAGTTTGGCGGCTGCGCCGGCAACATCGCCTACAACCTCAAGCTGCTCGGTGGCGATCCGCTGCCGGTGGCGGCGGTGGGCCAGGACTTCGGGCCGTACCGCAAGCACATGGAGCAATGCGGCATCCGCCTCGACGGCGTGCGCGAATTCGACGACCAGTTCACCCCGCAGTGCTTCATCACCACCGACCTGGACAACAACCAGATCACCGCCTTTCATCCTGGCGCGATGTCCAGCGCGCAGGAAAACCACGTGCGCGACATCCCCGGGATCGACTTCGCGATCGTCGCCCCCGACGGTCGCGAGGCGATGCTGCAGCACGTCGATGAGTTCGCCGCGCGCCGTGTGCCGTTCATCTTCGACCCGGGCCAGGCGATGCCGCTGTTCAACGGCGACGAGTTCCGCGCAATGATCGGCAAGTCGACCTACGTGATCGTCAACGACTACGAATCGCAATTGCTGCAGGCACGCACTGGCTGGAGTGCCGCCGAGATCGCCGGGCAGGTGACGGCCTATATCGTGACGCAGGGACCTCGTGGCTCGGTCATCCACGTCGGCAGCGACACCCACCATATTCCGCCGGCGCGCGAACGCCAGATCGTGGACCCGACCGGCTGCGGCGACGCTTATCGTGCCGGCCTGATCTTCGGCATCATGCGTGGCAAGGACTGGCCCACGACCGGCCGTATGGCCTCGCTGATGGGCGCGCTGAAAGTGGAGCACCCCGGCACGCAGAACCAGCGTTTCAGCTATGCCGAGTTCGCCGCGGAGTTCCTCGACCAGTTCGGTTACGCACTGGATTGACCGCGACCCGATCGCGGCCCGCACACCGCGGGTTGTTCGCCGCTTTCAGTTGACGCGAAAACCGATGGTGGCATTCACCGCATCCCGCCAGCCGCGGTACAACTGCTCGCGATGCGACTCCTCCATCGCGGGCTGGAAGCATCGATCGACCTGCCACAGCGCCGCGATCTGCTCGCGGCTTTCCCAGAACCCCACGGCCAGGCCAGCCAGGTAGGCCGCGCCCAGCGCGGTAGTCTCGGCGATCTTCGGCCGCAGTACCGGCACGCCGAGCATGTCACTCTGGAACTGCGCCATGAAATCGTTGGCGATCGCACCGCCATCCGCACGCAGCTCTTTCAGCGGGATTCCGGCATCGGCCTCCATAGCGGCCAGCACATCGCGCGACTGGTAGGCCATCGACTCCAGCGCCGCGCGCACCACGTGCTCCTTGCGAGTGCCGCGCGACAGGCCAAACATCGCGCCGCGCACGTCGCTGCGCCAGTACGGCGCGCCCAGCCCGACAAAGGCTGGCACCAGGTACACGCCTTCGCTGGATTCCACGCTCTCCGCGCAGGCCTGCGAATCGCTGGCGTGCACTAGCATCTGCAGGCCATCGCGCAGCCACTGCACCACCGAGCCGGCGACGAAGATGCTGCCCTCCAGCGCGTACTCGACGACGCCATCCAGCTCCCACGCGATCGTGGTCAGCAGACCATGCCGCGAGGGCACCGCCTGGATTCCGGTGTGCATCAGCATGAAGCAGCCAGTGCCGTAGGTGTTCTTGGCCATGCCGGGCGCGAAGCAGGCCTGGCCGAACAAGGCCGCCTGCTGGTCACCGGCCACGCCGCTGATCGGCACACCGGCCGGTAAACCGGGTAGCGCCACGGTATGGCCGTATACCTCGCTGCACGAACGCACTTGCGGCAGCATGCTGCGCGGGATATCCAGCATGCGCAGCAATTCGTCATCCCACCGTCGGGTATGAATATCGAACAACAGCGTACGCGCTGCATTGCTGACGTCGGTGACATGCAGCTTGCCACCGCTGAGATTCCAGATCAGCCAGCTGTCGATCGTGCCGAACAGCAGGTCGCCGCGCTTCGCACGGGCGCGGGCACCGTCGACATGATCGAGGATCCAGCGGATCTTGCTGCCGGAAAAGTACGCATCGATCAGTAGGCCGGTCTTTTCGCGCACCAGCGGGGCATAACCGTCCGCCTCCAGCTTCTCGCAGATCGCCAGGCTCTGCCGCGACTGCCAGACGATGGCGTTGTAGACCGGCTGGCCGGTGTACCGGTCCCACACCACGGCGGTTTCGCGCTGGTTGGTGATGCCGATACCGGCCAATTCGTCGGCATCGACTTGTGCCGCGGCCAGCACCTCGGCAACCGTCGCCAGCACGCTGGCCAGGACTTCCTTCGGATCGTGCTCGACCCAGCCGGGCTGCGGAAAAATCTGGCGGAACTCGCGTTGCGCCGAGCCGGCCACGGCGCCGACTCGATCAAACAGCATCGCGCGCGAGCTGGTCGTGCCTTGATCTATCGCCAAAACATAACGTTGCGCCACGGCACTTCCCTTCGCACAAACCTGTCCGCAAAGAGTAGCAACAGGCCGGGAGTGGGGCGATCGCCCCGCATCGTTCTCTCATGTTCCATGCGCGCAAGTGTGCTTGCCGCCGGGCTGGGGCATTACAAAGATGTGATGGGCAGAGGCTTACGCAGCAGCCATCCCGAATCGCCACAAAGACAAAGGCCTCCCCGGGCGGGGAGGCCTTCCAGGATAAAGCCCTGGCGGTGACCTGTGCGGGTCGCGACGAGTGGTCGCCAGCGGCGCAAAAAGAAAAACCCCCACCGTTGCCGGTGAGGGTGTTTCAGGATAAAGCCCCTGGCGGTGACCTACTCTTGCATGGCAAAGCCACACTACCATCGGCGCATGCGCGTTTCACTTCTGAGTTCGGGATGGGATCAGGTGGGACCACGCCGCTATGGCCGCCAGGGAAGGGGTTGAAGCAGCGCAAGATGCGCCCGCTTCAGTCTGGAGACAAAGCCTTTCTGAAGAGTCCGCCATGGATGGCGGGTTTTGCTCTTCGCGAAAAGGACTTCGCGTCAATAAGGTGTAAACGAGTGACAAGCGTCGAGGTGAATTCGAATCAGACAAGCTTCGGGAACAAACGAAGCGTCTTGGGGTTATATGGTCAAGCCGCACGGCTCATTAGTATCAGTTAGCTGAACGCATTGCTGCGCTTCCACACCTGACCTATCAACCACCTGGTCTTGATGGTGCCTTAAGGAGAGTCAAGCTCTCGGGAGATCTCATCTTGGGGCGTGCTTCCCGCTTAGATGCTTTCAGCGGTTATCACTTCCGTTCGTAGCTACCGGGCAATGCCTCTGGCGAGACAACCCGAACACCAGCGGAACGTCCACTCCGGTCCTCTCGTACTAGGAGCAGCCCCCCCCAAATCTCCAACGCCCACGACAGATAGGGACCGAACTGTCTCACGACGTTCTGAACCCAGCTCGCGTACCACTTTAAATGGCGAACAGCCATACCCTTGGGACCGGCTACAGCCCCAGGATGTGATGAGCCGACATCGAGGTGCCAAACACCGCCGTCGATATGAACTCTTGGGCGGTATCAGCCTGTTATCCCCGGAGTACCTTTTATCCGTTGAGCGATGGCCCTTCCATACAGAACCACCGGATCACTAAGACCTACTTTCGTACCTGCTTGATCCGTCGATCTCGCAGTCAAGCACGCTTATGCCTTTGCACACAGTGCGCGATGTCCGACCGCGCTGAGCGTACCTTCGTGCTCCTCCGTTACTCTTTGGGAGGAGACCGCCCCAGTCAAACTACCCACCATACACGGTCCCTGACCCGGATTACGGGCCGAGGTTAGAACGTCAAGCACTTCAGGGTGGTATTTCAAGGATGGCTCCATGCAAACTGGCGTCTGCACTTCAAAGCCTCCCACCTATCCTACACAGAAGAACTCAACGTTCAGTGTAAAGCTATAGTAAAGGTTCACGGGGTCTTTCCGTCTTGCCGCGGGAACGCTGCATCTTCACAGCGAATTCAATTTCACTGAGTCTCGGGTGGAGACAGCGCCGCTGTCGTTACGCCATTCGTGCAGGTCGGAACTTACCCGACAAGGAATTTCGCTACCTTAGGACCGTTATAGTTACGGCCGCCGTTTACTGGGGCTTCGATCAAGAGCTTCGCCTTGCGGCTGACCCCATCAATTAACCTTCCAGCACCGGGCAGGCGTCACACCCTATACGTCCACTTTCGTGTTTGCAGAGTGCTGTGTTTTTGATAAACAGTCGCAGCGGCCAGGTTACTGCGACCCATCAACGCTCAGTCACGCACGTGACCACGTCGATGGGCGCACCTTCTCCCGAAGTTACGGTGCCATTTTGCCTAGTTCCTTCACCCGAGTTCTCTCAAGCGCCTTGGGATTCTCACCCTGCCTACCAGTGTCGGTTTACGGTACGGTTTTTCTACAGCTGAAGCTTAGTGGCTTTTCCTGGAAGCGTAGTATCGGTCACTTCGTCCAATAGGACTCGTCTCGGTGCTCGGCATAAAGGGTCCCGGATTTGCCTAAGACCCATGCCTACCGCCTTTCCCCGGGACAACCAACGCCCGGTAGACCTAACTTTCTCCGTCCCCACATCGCACTGTAGAAAAGTGCTGGAATATTAACCAGCTTCCCATCGACTACGCATTTCTGCCTCGCCTTAGGGGCCGACTCACCCTGCGCCGATGAACGTTGCGCGAGGAAACCTTGGGCTTTCGGCGTGGGGGCTTTTCACCCCCATTATCGTTACTCATGTCAGCATTCGCACTTCCGATACCTCCAGCAGACTTTACAATCCACCTTCACAGGCTTACGGAACGCTCCTCTACCGCGTGCACACAAGTGTGCACACCCCGAGCTTCGGTGCATGGCTTAGCCCCGTTAAATCTTCCGCGCAGACCGACTCGACCAGTGAGCTATTACGCTTTCTTTAAAGGATGGCTGCTTCTAAGCCAACCTCCTGGCTGTCTATGCCTTTCCACATCGTTTTCCACTTAGCCATGACTTTGGGACCTTAGCTGCGGGTCTGGGTTGTTTCCCTTTTCACGACGGACGTTAGCACCCGCCGTGTGTCTCCCGGATAGTCTGTCCTGGTATTCGGAGTTTGCCATGGTTTGGTAAGTCGCGATGACCCCCTAGCCATAACAGTGCTCTACCCCCAGGAAGATTCGTCCGAGGCGCTACCTAAATAGCTTTCGAGGAGAACCAGCTATCTCCGAGTTTGTTTAGCCTTTCACTCCTATCCTCAGCTCATCCCCATCTATTGCAACAGATGTGGGTTCGGTCCTCCAGTGCGTGTTACCGCACCTTCAACCTGGCCAAGGATAGATCACTCGGTTTCGGGTCTACTGCCAGAGACTATGCGCCCTATTCAGACTCGATTTCTCTTCGCCTCCCCTATACGGTTAAGCTTGCCACTGACAGTAAGTCGCTGACCCATTATACAAAAGGTACGCAGTCACCCTTGCGGGCTTCCACTGCTTGTACGTATACGGTTTCAGGGTCTATTTCACTCCCCTCTCCGGGGTTCTTTTCGCCTTTCCCTCACGGTACTAGTTCGCTATCGGTCAGTCAGTAGTATTTAGCCTTGGAGGATGGTCCCCCCATGTTCAGACAAGGTTTCACGTGCCCCGCCTTACTCAATTTCACACAAAGTGCCCTTTCGTCGACTGGGCTATCACCATCTATGGCCGGCCTTTCCATGCCGTTTGACTAGAACACAATGTGCTTTTGGGCTAGTCCCCGTTCGCTCGTCGCTACTCAGGGAATCTCGGTTGATTTCTTTTCCTCCGGGTACTTAGATATTTCAGTTCCCCGGGTTCGCCTTGCATGGCTATGTATTCACCATGCAATACCGCTTGCGCGGTGGGTTTCCCCATTCGGACATTGCCGGATCAAAGCTTGTTGCCAGCTCCCCGACACTTTTCGCAGGCTGCCACGTCCTTCATCGCCTCTGACTGCCAAGGCATCCACCGTATACGCTTAGTCGCTTGACCATATAACCCCAAGTCGCCTCGGGGCATGCACCCTCCTCAGGTGCAGCCAAGTTACTTCGTTTTCGTGCCTTAACACTTGCCTCGGTTCGGTTCGAACCAAGACGCTTGTCACTCGTTTACTTGTTTTCAAAGAACATCACGCCGGCCTCAATGCCGGATGATTTCAAAAATCTTTTGTGTGCTGATACTTCACGCGTAGATCGAACCTTGGTGGAGCCTGTCGGGATCGAACCGACGACCCCCTGCTTGCAAAGCAGGTGCTCTCCCAGCTGAGCTAAGGCCCCAAGGAAACCTTGGCATAATGGTGGGTCTGGGTGGACTCGAACCACCGGCCTCACCCTTATCAGGGGTGCGCTCTAACCACCTGAGCTACAGACCCATGAAGGATGAACCCCAGAACCCGCGAGCCAAACTACCTGGACAAACTGCCTAGGCCCAGATTCGAAGCCGCTGTTGATGAAGAGTCCGACCATGAATGGTCGGTCTTGATCTACGCTCTTCGCGACAGGATGTCGCGTGAAGTACAGGTGTCTTGTGTGGACGTCTTGCGTGAAGACTCACGCCGTCTATTACTTGAAAGGAGGTGATCCAGCCGCACCTTCCGATACGGCTACCTTGTTACGACTTCACCCCAGTCATGGACCACTCCGTGGGCGTCGTCCTCCTTGCGGTTAGACTAACGCCTTCTGGAGCAACCCACTCCCATGGTGTGACGGGCGGTGTGTACAAGGCCCGGGAACGTATTCACCGCGGCATAGCTGATCCGCGATTACTAGCGATTCCGACTTCACGGAGTCGAGTTGCAGACTCCGATCCGGACTGGGATCGGCTTTCTGGGATTGGCTCCACCTCGCGGTATTGCAACCCTCTGTACCGACCATTGTAGTACGTGTGTAGCCCTGGCCGTAAGGGCCATGATGACTTGACGTCATCCCCACCTTCCTCCGGTTTGTCACCGGCAGTCTCCTTAGAGTTCCCGACATTACTCGCTGGCAACTAAGGACAAGGGTTGCGCTCGTTGCGGGACTTAACCCAACATCTCACGACACGAGCTGACGACAGCCATGCAGCACCTGTGTTCCGATTCCCGAAGGCACTCCCGCATCTCTGCAGGATTCCGGACATGTCAAGGCCAGGTAAGGTTCTTCGCGTTGCATCGAATTAAACCACATACTCCACCGCTTGTGCGGGCCCCCGTCAATTCCTTTGAGTTTCAGTCTTGCGACCGTACTCCCCAGGCGGCGAACTTAACGCGTTAGCTTCGACACTGATCTCCGAGTTGAGACCAACATCCAGTTCGCATCGTTTAGGGCGTGGACTACCAGGGTATCTAATCCTGTTTGCTCCCCACGCTTTCGTGCTTCAGCGTCAGTGTTGTCCCAGATGGCCGCCTTCGCCACTGATGTTCCTCCCGATCTCTACGCATTTCACCGCTACACCGGGAATTCCACCATCCTCTGACACACTCTAGCTCGCCAGTATCCATCGCCATTCCCAGGTTGAGCCCGGGGATTTCACGACAGACTTAACGAACCGCCTACGCACCCTTTACGCCCAGTAATTCCGATTAACGCTTGCACCCTTCGTATTACCGCGGCTGCTGGCACGAAGTTAGCCGGTGCTTATTCCTCAGGTACCGTCAGCCCCATAGGGTATTAACCCGTGGTATTTCGCTCCTGATAAAAGTGCTTTACAACCCGAAGGCCTTCTTCACACACGCGGCATTGCTGGATCAGGCTTGCGCCCATTGTCCAATATTCCCCACTGCTGCCTCCCGTAGGAGTCTGGGCCGTGTCTCAGTCCCAGTGTGGCTGATCATCCTCTCAGACCAGCTAGCGATCGTCGCCTTGGTGGGCCATTACCCCGCCAACTAGCTAATCGCACATCGGTTCGTCCTGCCGCGCGAGGCCCGAAGGTCCCCCGCTTTCTCCCGTAGGACGTATGCGGTATTAGTCCCGGTTTCCCGAGGTTATCCCCCACGTCAGGGTAGATCCCGATGCATTACTCACCCGTCCGCCACTCGCCACCCATCGTATTGCTACGACTGTGCTGCCGTTCGACTTGCATGTGTTAGGCATGCCGCCAGCGTTCAATCTGAGCCAGGATCAAACTCTTCACTTAAGTTTTCGACAACCTTACCCTCGCGGGCTTGGCCGTCTATCTTTCTGAAGCGTTCTTCCCAACCAGTCAAAACTCATTACTGACTTTTTACTTGGTGGGACGCTTGCATTGCTTGGACAGGTCGTAACCCTCCAGCACAAGACGTCCACACAATTCACCTGCGCACACTGTCAAAGATCTTTTTTACCAACCACCGTTTCGGTGATCGCCCCAAGACCTTTCGTCCCGGGTGAGCCGCCCATTCTACATCGCTTTTCTTGACCGTCAACACCCTCGGAAGAAACTTTTTCAGCGAGAAGTGTTGCGAAGACCTTCGCGAAAGGGCGTCTCGTCGAAGGGGCGAGAATCATAGCGCCGAGTCGCGTCGCTGGGAAGAGGCTCATGCACTATTTCTTGCCGAGGCGCGCCCAGCCGCGACGCTACACTGCCCGCCGCGTCTTCCCATCCACCACGAACAGACACGATGAAACGATGGACTGCCCCGATGTTTTTTCTGCTGGCCGGTTGTTCCGGCCCTGTTCCCATGCAGCCCAAGGCACCGATGGTCGAACTGCATGGGCAACGCTTTTCAGTGGAGCTCGCCACCGATGACGCCAGTCGCCAGCATGGCCTGATGATGCGCACCACGCTGGCGCCCGGCCACGGCATGCTGTTCGTGTTTCCCCACACCGGGCCGCAGGCGTTCTGGATGAAGAACACGCTTATCCCGCTGGACATCCTGTACTTCGATGCGGACCGCCGACTGGTCTCGATGCAGCTGGACGTGCCGCCCTGCAAGGCCGATCCCTGCCCGACCTATCCCAGCGATGCGCCGGCGATCTACGTACTGGAGCTGTCTGCCGGCACGGCGCAACGCATCGGGGCGAAGCCAGGAGATGTGTTGAAGATCGACGGTGATATCGGGACGGCGCGCTGAGCGGCTGCATGCGGCACATCGAGCATGCCGACACGATAGGGAATCAGGTCTTCGGGACGCAGGTTTTCCAGTGCGACCCAGTCGTCTTCGAACGGAATGAATTGTTGCATGGAATGTTCCCGGCATGGCGCGCCGCATGACCGGGCGCAGGAACATCAGAACAGGCGGCCCGGCCAATGCACTGACGGGATCGGGCCGTTTGCGGGCAGGAATCGGCGCTCAGTCGAGCTCGATCATCTCGAAATCGTCCTTGGTGGTGCCGCAGTCCGGGCAGGTCCAGGTGTCGGGCACATCCTCCCAGCGGGTGCCGGCGGGAATACCCTCGTCGGGCACGCCCACGGCTTCGTCGTAGATATAACCGCAGACGACGCACATCCATTTGCGCGAGGCGGTTTCGGTGGATCTCTGGCTCATGATCGGGCTTCTTCGGATCGCTTGGGGAATGGAGCATTCTCGCAACTCGCCCGACAATACGAAAGCGCGACCATACGATGGTTCTGCCACCCCACCCGCGAGGCGATGACTTGAAGATACCGACACTCTCACTCAACCGCGGCCTGTACGCCATCACCGACGGACCGCGCCCTGATCTGCTCGACGTCGTCGCGCAGGCGCTGACCGGCGGTGCCACGCTGCTGCAGTACCGCGACCTGAGCGACGACACGGCGCGGCGCCGCACCGAAGCGACGGCGCTCGTGCAGTTGTGTCACGCCCATCGCGTGCCGCTGATCATCGACCACGACATCGCGCTGGCGCTGGCCGTTGGCGCCGATGGCGTGCATCTGGGACGCGACGATGACGAGCCCGTGGCCGTGCGTGCCGTGCTGGGCGAACATGCGATCGTCGGCGTGTCGTGCTACGGCTCGCTGGCGCGCGCGCAGGCCGCCGCACGCGCCGGCGCCAGCTACGTGTCCTTCGGCGCGTTCTTTCCTTCGCCGACCAAGCCACTGGCAGCGCGCGTCCCGGTCGACCTGCTGAGGCAAAGCGCCGCGCTCGGCGTGCCGCGGGTGGCGATCGGCGGGATCACGCCGGACAATGGCGCCGCGCTGGTCGAAGCCGGCGCCGATTACCTGGCGGCCGTCACTGCCGTGTTCGCCACGACCGACGTGCGCACCGCCGCACAGCGCTTCGCCGACCTGTACTCCTCCGATCGAGAATCCGCACGATGAGCAACCACGAACTCTTCCAGCGCGCCCTGAAGTTGATGCCCGGCGGCGTGAATTCGCCGGTGCGCGCGTTCAAATCGGTGGGTGGCGAACCGTTCTTCACCGCGCGGGCGGACGGCGCCTACCTGTGGGATGTCGAAGGCACGCGCTACATCGACTACGTCGGCTCGTGGGGTCCGATGATCGTCGGCCACAACCACCCCGCGGTGCGCGAGGCGGTCGAGCGCGCGGTGAAGAACGGCCTGTCGTTCGGCACACCCTGCCCGGCCGAAGTGACCATGGCGGAGACGATCACCCGACTGATTCCCTCGGTCGAGATGGTGCGCATGGTCAACTCCGGCACCGAAGCCACCATGTCGGCGATCCGCCTCGCACGCGGTGCCACCGGCCGCAGCAAGATCGTGAAGTTCGAGGGCTGCTACCACGGCCACGGCGACAGCTTCCTGGTCAAGGCCGGCTCCGGCGCGCTGACCTTCGGCGTGCCGACCTCGCCGGGCGTGCCGAAGGCGAACGCCGACCTCACCCTGACCCTGCCCTACAACGACCTTGCCGCCGCACAGGCGCTGTTCGCCGAGCAGGGCAACGAGATCGCCGGCCTGATCATCGAGCCGGTCGCCGGCAACATGAACTGCATTCCGCCGCTGGACGGCTACCTGCAGGGCCTGCGCGAGCTGTGCACGCAGTCGGGCGCACTGCTGATCTTCGACGAGGTGATGACCGGTTTCCGCGTGGCACTCGGCGGCGCGCAAGCGCACTACAGAGTGACACCGGATCTCACCACCTTCGGCAAGATCATCGGCGGCGGCATGCCGGTGGGCGCCTACGGCGGCCGCCGCGAACTGATGGAACAGATCGCGCCGAGCGGGCCGATCTACCAGGCCGGCACGCTCTCTGGCAACCCGGTGGCGATGGCGGCAGGCCTGGCGATGCTGGAACTGATCCAGGCGCCCGGTTTCCACGACAAACTGGCTGCCCGCACGCGCCTGCTCTGCGACGGCTTCCAGTCCGTCGCCGACGGCGAAGGCGTCGCGTTCAGCACCAACCGTGTCGGCGGCATGTTCGGTTTGTTCTTCAGCGCCGAAAAAGTGCAGAGCTACGCGCAGGCCACGGCGGCCGACACCGCGCTGTTCAACCGCTTCTTCGACGGCATGCTGAAGCGCGGCGTGTACCTGGCGCCGTCGGCATTCGAAGCCGGATTCATGTCCAGCGCGCACAGCGACCAGGACATCGCCGACACACTGGAAGCCGCCCGCGGCGCCCTGCGCGACGCGAAGGGCTGATTCACCAGCTGCCGGTATTCGGCATCGACGCCCACGGCTCGCGTGGCGGCAGATGGCCTTCCTGCAGCAGCTCGATCGAGATCAGGTCGGGCGAGCGCACGAAGGCCATGTGGCCGTCGCGCGGCGGGCGATGGATGGTGTAGCCCATGTCCATCAGCCGCTGGCAGGTGGCGTAGATGTCCTCGACGCGGAACGCCAGATGGCCGAAGTTGCGCGCGCTACCGTAGTCCTCGGTGGAGTCCCAGTTGTATGTCAGTTCAATCTCGGCCTCGGGGCTGTCCGGCGCAGACAGGAACACCAGCGTGTACTTGCCCGCGGGATTTTCCTGGCGACGCACTTCGCGCAGGCCGAGGCCTTCGCAGTAGAAACGCAGCGAGGCGTCGAGATCGCGCACGCGCACCATGCTGTGCAGGTATTTCATCGGAGACTCCCGGTCACTCGGCGGGTTCCTGGATGATTGCCGCAAAATCGCTCAGCGCCGCGTGCAGACGGGCGAGGCCATCGGCCAGTTCCTCGTCGGTGATGGTCAGCGGTGGCACGAAGCGCAGCACATCCGGCCCGGCCTGCAACAGCAGCAGGCCATGCGCAGCAGCGTAGTCGAGGATCGCGCCGGCCTTGCCCTTGTACGGCTCGGCCAGCACCGCGCCGATCATCAGGCCGCGGCCGCGCACCTGGGCGAACAGCTGCAGCTCGTGATTGATCAACGCCAACCCCGCGCGCAGGTCGTTCGCCTGCCGCTCCACGTTCATCAGCACCGCCGACGAGGACAGCTTGGCCAGCGCCACGCGCGCCACCGCCGCAGCCATCGGGTTGCCGCCGAAGGTGGTGCCATGGGCGCCGTACTGCATCACCTCGGCCACCTTCGGGCCGGCCAGCATCGCGCCGATCGGAAAGCCGCCGCCGAGCGCCTTGGCCAGGGTCACGATGTCCGGCGTGACATGCTCGTGCGCGTGCGCGAACAGTGTGCCGGTGCGACCCATGCCGCACTGGATCTCGTCCAGCACCAGCAGCGCATCATGCTGGTCGCACAGTTCGCGGATACGCCTGAGGAAACCCGGCGCAGCCGGCAGCACGCCGCCCTCACCCTGCACCGGCTCCAGCATCACGGCAGCGACATCACCGGCGGCAAATGCCGCCTCAAGCGCCTGCGCATCGTTGAAGTCGAGGTAGCGGAACCCCGCCGGCAGCGGCTCGTAGCCCTGCTGGTACTTCGGCTGTGCGGTGGCGGTGACGGTGGCCAGGGTGCGGCCGTGGAACGAGCCCTTGAAGGTGATGATGACGCGCCGCTCCGGCGCGCGGCCCTGTGCCGTCGCCCACTTGCGCACCAGCTTGATCGCCGCCTCGTTCGCCTCCGCGCCGGAGTTGCACAGGAACACGCGCTGGGCGAAACCCGAAGCGCGCACCAGTTCCTCGGCCAGCCGCAGCGGTGGCTCGGTGTAGAACACGTTGCTGCTGTGCCACAACTTGTGCGCCTGCGCGGTCAGCGCGGCGAGCAGGTCCGGGTCCTGGTGGCCGAGCGCGTTCACCGCGATGCCGGCGCCGAAATCCACGTAGTCGCGCCCTTCGGTATCCCACACCCGCGCACCCTTGCCGTGGTCGAGCACCAGCTCGCGCGGCTTGTACACCGGCAGCCAATAGCGCTTGCCGAGTTCGATCAGGGCAGAGGGTTGTTCGTGCATGGTTGATCTCGAGCTGGCGGCGCAGACCGCTGGATGGACGATGGGCTTTGCGTGGCGCGCATCGTAGAGCCACGCCGCGGTTTCACACAATCGCGCTGCCTGTGTAACACCTGCCGACGGACTGTATCGCCCACGTTACAACCCGCCGCCATGCAGTGCTGGTGCGCATCGCCGCGCACACGCCGCCATCCGGCACGGCTGCCGCTGTATACGCTGCGACACGGCGACACCACGGCGGCAAACCGGCACGATCGCCACAAACCGCGCCATGACGCACTTCGCTGCACATGGCACGCGGATTGCTAATCCAACAGGGAGGCCCCGGCAAACGCATCCGGCCATGCATATTGCCGCGCAAGCGGCGAACGAGGGCGGTAACCCGGCAGTCCTGTAGCCGGGCACCAATGGAACCCCCCCGACCTGTCCCCTGCGGGTCGGGGGGACTTCCTTCGCCAGGGAACAAATCCTGTTCCGTCCCCGGCACGACCTTTGTGTGTGGACCCGCATGCCGCCGAGGGCGGGCAAGCCCATGCCACGGACGTGAAGCCTGGCGGCAGACTACTTGGCAGCGCGCCTAATCGCGACCAGTCGCGAGCCCGCAGCAAAACCGCCCCATCAACAAGGTGGGCTAGTGCCGCACCGACACGACGACGCTACCTTCAGATCCCCTACATGCGTTGCGTCGCCGGCGGCCAGTGGCCGTTCACGCCCGCCGCGGGGCGCCCCGCACGAAAGGGGAGACCATTACCCCGCAGGACCTCCAGCTCCAGCTGGTGCTTCTTGCACAGGCGGTACACAGTGACCCTCGACACCTTGAGCCGTCGCGCGCATTCGCTGATGTTGTAGTGGCTTTCACGCAGGCAGTTCAGCACCGCTTCGCGTTCGGCCGAAACGCGCGTGAGGCCGAGGCTGGAACGCGGCGTGGCGGAAGATCGCACATCCTGGAGATCGAGGTCGACCGCATCGATCAGCGTACTCTCGGCGACGACAGCGGCACGCTGCACGCGATTGATCAACTCGCGCACATTGCCGGGCCAGCTGAATTCGCGCATGGCCTGTCGTGCCCCAGCATTGAAGGTGCGGGCGCGGCCGGGATGGCGCAGACGGAACGTGTCCAGGAAATGCTGGGCGAGCAGCTCGATATCGCCTCCGCGTTCGCGCAGCGCGGGCATGCGCAGGCGCAGCACGTTGAGTCGGTAATACAGATCCTCGCGGAAGCTGCCCTGCACCACCGCCGAGTCCAGATCCACATGCGTGGCGGCCAGCACACGCACGTCCAGCCTGATCGGCTGGCTCGAACCCACGCGCTCCAGCGTGCCTTCCTGCAGCAGGCGCAGCAGGCTGGCCTGGGCATCGAGCGGCAGGTCGCCGATCTCGTCGAGGAACACCGTGCCGCCGGCGGCGGCCTCGAAATGCCCGATGCGCCGCACATTCGCACCGGTAAAGGCGCCACGCTCGTGGCCGAACAGCTCGGACTGCACCAGGTTCGATGGCAGCGCACCGCAGTTGATGGCGACGAACGGCCGACCTCGACGCGTCGACAGGTCATGCAGAGCACGGGCGGCAACTTCCTTGCCGCTGCCGGTCTCGCCGGTGATCAGCACCGGCAAATCCACCGGCGCATATTTGCGCAGGCTGGCCACCGTGGCGCGCATCACCGGGCTTTGCGCGCCCACGATGCCCGGGATGTCCGCCGTTTCCGCGGCCGGTATCCAGCCGTTGCCGAACTTCATCAAGGTATCGGTCAGGCGCTGCAGGTCGACCGGCGCCGTGAAGAAGTCCGCGCTGGCACGCAGGATGCGTTCCACCTCCGGCGTATCGGCGGCGACTTCCTGCGACACCAGGGCAAGCCACGGCAGCCACGGGTGGTTGGCCATCAACTGGCCCATCGCCTGGATCGTATCCGCATCACTGCAACGCAAATCGGCCATGGCCACCACGATATCGCCACGTCGCATGCCCACGCCGCCCTGCAATTGCGCATTGCCGATCCTGATGCGCCAGCCCGCCCGGGTCAGGCAGTCGCATTCCTCGTCCGTCGGCTGGCCAAACCAGACCACACAACGCCTGGCCACCTGAACCTGATTGCCCGTCATGGCACTGCCCCCTGTCCCAAGGTCGCAATTACGGTTCGGGGCGATCACCTGGGCAGGCGGTCGATCCCGTTGACCTTTGCAGCCGCACCCTGCGCTCCAGTTGCTGCCAAAGCGCGATGCGGGCTAACAACATACTCCCCAACAAGCAGGCCATATGTGAAGAAACAAGGCCTTCCGAGCGCCTTGCCGGCAAGCAACCGACGCCGTCGGTTGTGGGCGGACCATGCCGGTCGATGCCGGACTCCGCCCCGTCGCGACGAGCCCACTTTTCAGTCCAGGAACAGGTCCGGCAGCAAAGACGCACCCGGCTGCACGGCATAGCCGTCGAAGTCGACGATCCCGGCCTCGCGCAGGATCTCCTCGTCGATTGCGAAATGGCCGGTGTAGCCACGCGCCGGGCGGGTCAGGATGGCGTGGGCGGCGTCGGCCACGATCTCCGGCTTGCGGCAATGCTCGACCTTCACGCCGTTGATCATGCCGATCGCCGCGGTGGCGATCACCGTGCGCGGCCACAGCGCGTTCACCGCGATACCGAGCGGGGCGAATTCCGGGCTCATGCCCAGCACGCACAGGCTCATGCCCATCTTGGCGATGGTGTAGGCGGTGTGCGGCGCGAACCATTTAGGGTCGAGGCTGGGCGGCGGCGACAGCATCAGCACGTGTGGGTTGGCCGCCTTCTTCAGGTACGGCAGGCAGGCCTGGGTGACCAGAAAGGTGCCTCGCGTGTTGACCTGCTGCATCAAGTCGAAGCGCTTCATCGGCGTGCCTTCGGTACCAGCCAGCCAGATCGCGCTGGCGTTGTTGACCACGATGTCGATGCCGCCGAAGCGTTCGGCCGCCTGCGCCGCGGCGGCCACCACCTGGGCCTCTTCGCGGATATCCACCTGCAGCGCCAGCGCCTTGCCGCCGGCGGCCTCGACCGCGGCGGCGGCGGTATGGATGGTGCCGGGCAGCTTCGGGTTCGGCACGCCGCTCTTGGCCGCGATCACGACGTTGGCGCCGTCGCGCGCAGCGCGCAGCGCGATCGCCAGGCCGATGCCGCGCGAGGCACCACTGATGAACAGGGTCTTGCCGGCAAGGTCGGCCATGCGTGTCGCTCCGTCGGAAAAGTATTCAGTGTAGAACTCGCCGGCTCACGGCTTCTGGAAGCGCGGCAGGATGTCGCGCAGCTCGGCCAGCCGCTGCACCGGATCATCCAGTTCGAGCATGCGCTGCTGTTCACCGGCATCCAGCGGCAGCAGTTCGGCCAGCCGGAAACCCAGCCAGCTGGCGTCGTCGTAGGCGCTGCGCGGCGCTGCGCGCCACTGCGGCGCCATCGTCTCGATCAATCGCTCCAGGATGGTCTGCAGCAGCGCGAACTCCACCGGCACCGGCTGCTCCGGCTCGTCCGGCCAGACCTCCACGTCGCCGCGCAGCAGGCCGTCGGCACGTACCCGACTTCGCGCCACGCGAAAACGCGAGCCGCCTTCGGTGACGATGCCGAGCAGGCCATCATCGTCGCGGTGGAAATCACTGATCCGCGCGATCGTGCCGATCGCCGCCGGCACCGCCGGCTCGCCCGTTTCCCGTCCCTGCAGGATCAGGCACACGCCGAAGCCGGTGCCGTGACGCGTGCATTCGCGCACCAGGTCGAGATAGCGCGGTTCGAAGATGCGCAGCTGCAGCCGGCCACCGGGGAACAACACGGACGCCAGCGGAAACAGCGGCATCTCGACGAGCGGCGATTGAGACATGACAACCATGCGAGGAGTGTACCCAGAGCCGGCATCCCGGGTCTGCAACGCCTGGCTCAGGCCTGCCGCAAGCTCTCCACGAAACGGCGCGGCGCCGCCTCGAAACCACCGTTGGACATGAAGATCACCTGGTCGCCCGCGCGCACCTGCGCACGCAACGCGCCGATCAGTGCATCGACCGTCGACGCCGTGGTACCGCGTCCACCCAGCGCCGCGGTGACGCGGCCGGCATCCCACGACAGCTCGGGACGATGCAGGAACACCACCGCATCGGCATCGGCCAGCGACGGCGCCAGCGCCGCGGCATGCGCACCCTGGCGCATCGAGTTGGATCGCGGCTCCAGTGCCACCAGGATGCGCGCCTTGCCCACCTTGGCGCGCAGCCCGGCCAGGGTGGTGGCGATCGCCGTGGGGTGATGCGCGAAGTCGTCGTACACGCGCACGCCGTTTACCTCGCCGACCAGCTCCAGCCGCCGCTTCACGCTCTCGAAGCTGGCGAACGCCGGCAGCAGTGCCTGCGGATCGGCGCCAGCGGCGGCCGCCGCGGCGAGTGCGGCCAGCGCGTTCATCACGCTGTGATGGCCCAGCAGCGACCAGCGCACCTCGCCGATCCGTGCGCCGGCGTGGTGCACGACGAACGCCGAGCCGTCCGCCTCGACCAGCGTGGCCTGCCAGTTGCCGCAGCCGATGCCGAAGGTCTCCACCGGCGTCCAGCAGCCCATCGCCAGCACTTCGGCCAGGCGCTCGTCGTGCGCGTTGACGATCAGCCGGCCGTTGCCCGGCACGGTGCGCACCAGGTGATGGAACTGGCGCTGGATCGCGGCGACGTCGGGGAAGATGTCCGCGTGGTCGTACTCGAGGTTGTTGAGGATGGCGATGCGCGGCCGGTAGTGCACGAACTTCGAGCGCTTGTCGAAGAACGCGGTGTCGTATTCGTCCGCTTCAATGACAAACGGCTTGCCCTGCCCCAGCCGCGCCGACACCCCGAAATTGCCCGGCACGCCGCCGATCAGGAAGCCCGGCGCCATCCCGGCGCTTTCCAGCAGATGCGCCAGCAGGCTGGTGGTGGTGGTCTTGCCGTGGGTGCCAGCCACGGCCAGCACGTCGCGCTCGGCCAGCACCGTCTCACCCAGCCACTGCGGGCCGGAGATGTAGCGCAGGCGTGCGTCGAGCATGTATTCGACGGCCGGATTGCCGCGACTCATCGCGTTGCCGACCACGACGAGATCGGGGGCCGGCTGCAGGTGCCCGGCGGTGTAGCCGCTCATCAGCCCGATGCCGAGCGCCTCCAGCTGGGCGCTCATCGGCGGATAGACGTTCGCGTCGGAGCCTTCGACCGCGTGGCCCAGCTCGCGCGCTAGCGCGGCGACGCCGCCCATGAAGGTGCCGCAGATGCCGAGGATGTGCAGACGCATGGTGAGCGATTCCCTTGCAGGGAGCGGGAAGTGTGCTCAGCCGTTCGCGGCGGCGGCTTCGTTCTGCAGCGCGCGCTCGATCCGTGCGGTGACCTCGACCAGCTCGCCGACGCCGTCCACTACCTGCAGCTTGCCGCGGCTGGCGTAGAAATCCGCCACCGGCGCGGTCTGCTCGGCATAGATGGCGAGGCGCTTGCGCACGGTATCCGGATTGTCGTCGGCACGGCCTTCCGCCTTGAAGCGGATCTCGCAGCGCCCGATGATCGCCGCGTTCGGCACGTCCAGCTTCACCACCGCATCCAGCGGCTGACCGAGCTTGACCAGCAGGTGATCGAGCGCGTCGGCCTGGGCCAGGTTGCGCGGGTAGCCGTCGAGGATGAAGCCGGCCTTCGCATCAGCCTGGGCCAGCCGTTCTTCCAGCATGCCGAGCAGGATGTCGTCGGAGACCAGCTGGCCGGCGTCCATCACCGCCTTGGCCTTCAGCCCCATCGCGGTGCCGGCCGCGACAGCGGCGCGCAGCATGTCGCCGGTCGAGATATGCGGAACGCCCAGCGCCGTCTTCAGCCGGGCCGCCTGTGTACCTTTGCCCGAGCCGGGCGCACCAAGTAGGACGAGTCGCATAATGCTCCACAAGTTCGGCGGGCTGCCGCACACTGCAACAGCCCGCCCGATGCACGGAATTGTTCGTCAAATTAGCCGCTGCACCGGGTGCCGTCAAACAGCGACCTTCGTCGCATTCGGCCAAGTGTTTGTTGCAGAAAAAGATTTGCCGACGACCGTCGCCACCCTTCCGCTGCCTGATCGAGGATCCCATGAGCCCGAGCCGCCGTCCGCCTGCCGTCACCGGCAACCTGCTGTACGCCCAGTCCGGCGGCGTCACCGCGGTGATCAACGCCACCGCCGCTGGCGTGATCGAGGCCGCCCGCGACAAGGGCGTGAAGGTGTATGCCGCGCGCAACGGCATCCTCGGCGCATTGCGCGAGGAGCTGATCGACACCTCGAAGGAATCGGCCACCGCGATCGCCGCGCTGCGGCATACGCCGGGCGGTGCGTTCGGTTCATGCCGCTACAAGCTGAAGTCGCTGGACGAGAACCGCGCCGAGTACGAGCGGCTGATCGAGGTGTTCCGCGCGCACGACATCCGCTGGTTCCTCTACAACGGCGGCAACGATTCGGCCGACACCGCGCTGAAGCTGTCGCAGATCGGCAAGGCGCTGGGCTACGACATCCGCTGCATCGGCGTGCCGAAGACGGTGGACAACGACCTCGCCGTCACCGACTGCTGCCCCGGCTTCGGCTCGGTGGCGAAATACACCGCGATCTCCACGCTGGAGGCCAGCCTCGACGTCGCCTCGATGGCCGAGACCTCGACCAAGGTGTTCATCCTCGAGGTGATGGGCCGTCATGCCGGCTGGATCGCCGCCGCCGCCGGGCTGGCCGGCGAAGGCACGGACGCGGCGCCGCACCTCATCCTGTTTCCCGAGAACGCGTTCGACGAAGCGGCGTTCCTGGCCAAGGTGAAGGCCACCGTCGAGCGCGTCGGTTGGTGCACCGTGGTCGCCTCCGAAGGCGTGCGCAATGCGGCCGGCCAGTTCCTCGCCGAGGCGGGCACGCGCGACGCGTTCGGCCACAGCCAGCTCGGCGGCGTGGCGCCGGTGCTGGCGGCGCTGGTGAAGGAGAAGCTCGGCTACAAATACCACTGGGCGCTGCCCGACTACCTGCAGCGCTCGGCGCGGCACGCCGCCTCGCAGGTCGACGCCGAACAGGCGCATGCGGTCGGCAAGGCGGCGGTCGACTACGCGCTAGCCGGGATGAATGCGGTGATGCCGGTGATCGTGCGCACGTCCGACGCGCCGTACCGCTGGAAGATCGCGCCGGCGCCGCTGGCGAAGATCGCCAACCGCGAGAAGAAGATGCCGAAGAACTTCATCAGCCGCGACGGCTTCGGCATCACCGCCGCCGCCCGCCGCTATCTCGCCCCGCTGATCCGCGGCGAGGCGCCGTTGCCCTACGGCAAGGACGGCCTGCCGCGCTACGTGCAGCTGAAGAATGTCGCGGTGGCGTCCAGGCTGGCGCCATTCCGGCGCTGAGCCGGTTTGCTTCCGTGACCTGCTTCACCATGCTGAGTGTCGCCTGAAACCGGGGCGCCGGGATCGGCTTGCGTTCAGCCGCAGCTTCTTACGATCCACCCTGCCCGGGTCGATTGCCGCGCTGTTGTGGCCACGACCCTCTACGGGAGGAGACCTGAGATGAAACTCATCAGCCGCCTGCTCATCGCCCTCGCCCTGCTCACCACCGGCAGCTTCGCGCTGGCCGCCCCGGGTCCCGGCCCGGATGACCACGGCCGTCACGGCCATGACCGGGGCAACGACCGTCACCACGACAACCGCCGCTGGCACGATGACCGCCGCCACGGCGACTGGCGCCGCCATGACGATCGTCGCCATGGCCACGACTACCGCTACGCCGGCCCGCGTTACTACCCGGTGCGCCAGCATCGCTGGGAACGCGGCCACCGTTACTACGGCCCGACCTACGTGGTGCGCGACTACGGCTACTACCGCCTGCGTCCGCCGCCGCGCGGTTACCACTGGGTGCGCGCGAACAATGACTACCTGCTGGTCGCGATCGCCACCGGCATCATCCTGGACTACGCACTGCGATAAGCCCGCACCGGAGTGAACCATCCGGGGCCATGCATCCGTGCATGGCCCTTTTCGTTGATGCGCGGCGCTGCGCCGCACAACAGCCTGCGCTGCAACGTCTGCCTATACTCCGCGGGACCGCCCGTTCCGGACGGCCGCATACAACCCATGGGGAGGCTCCGATGCTGCAGCAGTATGGCTGGTGGATCGTTGTTGCATGTGCGTTAGTGGCGGTTCTGTATGGCGCGTTCTCCGCGCGCTGGATCCTGGCGCAATCGCCGGGCAACGAACGGATGCAGGAGATCGCCGCGGCCATCCAGGAAGGCGCGCGTGCCTACCTCAACCGCCAGTACACCACCATCGGCCTGGTCGGCGTGGTGCTGTTGCTGCTGATCGGTTTCTTCCTCAACTGGCCGACCGCGATCGGCTTCCTGCTCGGCGCGATCCTGTCCGGCGCGGCCGGCTACATCGGCATGAACGTCTCGGTGCGCGCCAACGTGCGCACCGCCGAGGCCGCACGCAGCGGACTCGGCGCGGCGATGGACGTGGCGTTCCGCGGCGGCGCGATCACCGGCATGCTGGTGGTCGGCCTGGCCCTGCTCGGCGTGGCCGGCTACTGGCTGGTGCTGGGCCACTTCGGCGTCGCCGGCGAGACCGCGCTGCATGCGCTGGTCGGGCTGGCCTTTGGCAGCTCGCTGATCTCGATCTTCGCGCGCCTGGGCGGTGGCATCTTCACCAAGGGCGCCGACGTCGGCGCCGACCTGGTCGGCAAGGTCGAGGCCGGCATCCCCGAGGACGACCCGCGCAATCCGGCGGTGATCGCCGACAACGTAGGCGACAACGTCGGCGACTGTGCCGGCATGGCCGCCGACCTGTTCGAGACCTACGCGGTGACGGTGATCGCCACCATGCTGCTGGCCGGCCTCACCTACACCAACAACCTGGCCGCGGTGCTGTACCCGCTGCTGCTCGGCGGCGTGTCGATCATTGCCTCGATCATCGCCACCTTCTTCGTGCGGGTGAAGGCCGGCGGCTCGATCATGGGCGCGCTGTACAAGGGCGTGATCGTGTCGGCGGTGCTCTCGGCGGTCGCGTTCTGGTTCGTCACCGGCAGCCTGCTGCCGCAGGGCCTGACCGCCGGCGACGGCAGTGTCATCTCCAGCCACGCGCTGTTCCATTGCGCGCTGATCGGCCTGGTGCTGACCGGCCTGATCGTGTGGATCACCGAGTTCTACACCGGCACGCAGTACAAGCCGGTGCAGCACATCGCGGCGGCGTCCACCACCGGCCACGGCACCAACATCATCGCCGGCCTCGGCGTGTCGATGAAGTCGACCGCGATGCCGGTGATCGTGATCTGCGCGGCGATCTGGGGCGCCTACAACCAGGGCGGCCTGTACGGCATCGCGATCGCCGCCACCGCCATGCTGTCGATGGCCGGCATGATCGTGGCGCTGGACGCCTACGGCCCGATCACCGACAACGCCGGCGGCATCGCCGAGATGGCCGATCTGCCGCCGGAAGTGCGCGGCGTCACCGACCCGCTGGACGCGGTGGGCAACACCACCAAGGCGGTGACCAAGGGCTACGCGATCGGTTCGGCCGCGCTGGCCGCGCTGGTACTGTTCGCCGACTACACGCACAACCTGGCGGTGAGCCATCCCGGCGAGGTGTTCACCTTCGACCTGTCCGACCACATGGTGATCATCGGCCTGCTGATCGGCGGCCTGATCCCCTACCTGTTCGGCGCGATGGCGATGGAGGCGGTCGGCCGTGCTGCCGGCGCCGTGGTGGAGGAAGTGCGCCGCCAGTTCCGCGACATCCCCGGCATCATGCAGGGCACCGGCAAGCCGGAGTACTCGCGCGCGGTGGACATGCTGACCCGTTCGGCGATCCGCGAGATGATCGTGCCATCGCTGCTGCCGGTCGCCGTGCCGATCGTGGTCGGCCTGCTGCTGGGCCCCAAGGCGCTCGGCGGCGTGCTGATCGGCACCATCGTCACCGGGTTGTTCGTGGCCATTTCGATGACCACCGGCGGCGGCGCCTGGGACAACGCGAAGAAGTACATCGAGGACGGCCACCACGGCGGCAAGGGCTCGGAGGCGCACAAGGCCGCGGTCACCGGCGACACCGTGGGCGACCCGTACAAGGACACCGCCGGTCCCGCCGTGAACCCGCTGATCAAGATCATCAACATCGTGGCGCTGCTGTTGATTCCGCTGCTGTAAGCCACGCATCCGCAACGACAGGAATCCCGCCCGCGTGGCGGGATTCCTGTTTCCGGCCTGCGCTCCTGACTTTAGTCACGGGCGGCCGCATGCCCGGACGGTTACGCTCGACCGACGGCGGGCCGCGCCCGCATTACCTTTACTCGCTTCTGGGGCACACCATGAAATCGGTATGGCTGATGCTGGCACTCGGCGTCACACTGACGGGCATGAACGACAGCCATGCCCGCGACACCACCCCCAAACCCGCGCCCGTGAATGCTCCAGCCGGCGATGATCCGTTCCTGTGGCTGGAGGACATCCATGGCGCGCGCGCGCTGGACTGGGTGAAACAGCAGAACGCGACCACCGCGAAGCGGTTCGTCGACAACGCCGAATTCACGCGCACCCGCAACAGCATCCTCGAAGTGCTCGACTCGGAGGCGCGCATCCCCTACGTCAACCGCATGGGCGACCACCTGTACAACTTCTGGCGCGACAAGGCGCATCCGCGCGGCGTCTGGCGGCGCACCACGCTGGCCGAGTACCGCAAGGCCGAGCCGGCATGGGAAGTGCTGCTGGACGTCGACGGGCTGAACCAGGTCGAGGACAAACGCTGGGTGTTCAAGGGCGTGCAATGCCTGAAGCCGGCGTTCGAACGCTGTCTGGTCTCACTGTCGCCCGACGGCGGCGACGCCACCGTGGTGCGCGAGTTCAACATCCCGCACAAGGCGTTCGTGAAGGGCGGCTTCGAATTGCCGGTGGCGAAAAGCCAGGTCGGCTGGATCGACGACAACACCCTCTACGTCGGCACCGACTTCGGCCCCGGTTCGATGACCGAATCGAGCTACCCGCGCATCGTCAAGGAGTGGAAGCGCGGCACGCCACTGGCGGCGGCCAGCACGGTGTACGAGGGCAAGCCGAGCGACCTGGCGGTCAGCGCATACCACGACCGCACGCCGGGCTACGAGCGCGACTTCGTTTCCGTCGCCCGGGATTTCTACCACAGCGACCTGTACCAGCGCTTCGATGGCAAGCTGGCCCGCGTCGAAGTGCCGGCAGACGCGGAAGCCGATGCCCACCGCGACTGGCTGCTGGTGCGCACCCGCTCGCCGTGGACGGTGGACGGCACCACCTATCCTGCCGGCGCACTGCTGGCGGCACCGTTCGACAGCTTCATGGCCGGCAAGCGCCACTTCACCGTGCTGTTCGAGCCCGACGCGCATACCTCGCTGGACTCGTACGCCTGGACCAGGCACCACCTGATCCTCAACCTGATGGACGACGTGAAAAGCCGGCTGGAGGTGCTGACTCCGCCGCAGACGGTCACGCCCGGCGGCGGCTGGAAGCGCGCGGCGATGGCCGGTGCGCCGGCGATGAGCACGATCAACGTGATCGACACCGATCCCGACCACAGCGACGAGTACTGGCTCGACGTCACCGGCTTCCTCGCCCCGTCGTCGCTGCAGCGCGGTGTGCTGGACGGCGCGGCGGCCGAGACGGTCAAGCAGGCGCCGGCGTTCTTCGACGCCGCGAAATTCATGGTCAGCCAGCACTTCGTGCAGTCGAAGGACGGCACCCGCGTGCCGTATTTCGAAATCGCCCCGAAGGACCTCAAGCGGGACGGCTCCAACCGCACCCTGCTGTACGGCTACGGCGGCTTCGAGGTCTCGCTGCAGCCGCAATACAGCGGCAGCGTCGGCCGCGCCTGGCTCGAGCGCGGCGGCGTCTACGTGATCGCCAACATCCGCGGCGGCGGCGAGTACGGCCCGCAGTGGCACCAGGCCGCGCTGAAGGCGAATCGCCCGCGTGCGTACGAGGACTTCGCCGCGGTAGCCGAGGATCTGGTGAAGCGCGGCGTGACCTCGGCGCAACACCTCGGCGCCGAAGGCGGCAGCAACGGCGGCCTGCTGATGGGCAACATGCTCACGATCTACCCGCAGCTGTTCGGCGCGATCGCCTGCGAGGTGCCGTTGCTGGACATGAAGCGCTACATCCACCTGTCCGCCGGCGCCTCGTGGATGGCCGAGTACGGCAACCCGGACACGGCCGACTGGAACTTCATCAAGACCTTCTCGCCTTACCAGAACGTGAAAAAGGACAGCCACTATCCGCCGGTGCTGTTCTACACCGCCACCAGCGACGACCGCGTCGGCCCGGTGCAGGCGCGCAAGATGGCCGCGAAAATGCAGGCGCAGGGCCATCCGGACGTGTGGTTCTACGAGAACCTGGAAGGTGGCCACGGTGCCGGCGCAGACAACCAGCAGTCGGCGCACATGCATGCGATGGCGTATGACTTCCTGTGGGACCAGCTGAAATAAGACGACTCCTCGCCTCACGCCATCCAGGCGAGCCGGCTCTTGCCGGCTCGCTTCATCTGGCCGGCCGGACTTCACCGACCTTCGCGGTGAAGTAATCTGCTGTATTGCCTGACCACGCACATCGCCATGTCTTCACGAATCACGATCAGCCCTGAACTGCGCGAATGGATTCTCGCCACAACCCGTGCCGGCCATGGCGTGCCGGACGTGCTGCGGCTGATGAAGGAAAACGGCTACGACCCGCGACAGAGCCGCAGCATCGTCGCCGAAGTGCTGAAGCTGCCGCTGGCCACCCTGCAGGCGAGTACCGACAAGGCTGCACCGCGTGGCCTGCGCACAAAACACCCCGAGGCACCCGAAGTCAGCATCGGCGGCCACACCATCCAGGTCTCGCTCAGTGCGGAAACGCCGACCCTGCGTGTGCTCGATGGCATGCTCACCGAGCAGGAATGCGCCGAGCTGATCGAGCTGGCCCGGCCACGCCTGCAGCGCGCGCTCACCGTGGACGCCGAAGGCCGGCAGCAGGTCGATCACCGGCGCACCAGCGAAGGCATGTTCTTCACGCTGAACGAGTTGCCCCTGGTCACCCGGATCGAACAGCGCCTGGCGGCCCTGCTCGGTGTGCCGGTGAATCACGGCGAAGGGCTGCAGATCCTGCATTACCTGCCGGGCCAGGAGTACGAGCCGCACTTCGACTGGTTCGACCCGGAGCAACCCGGCTATGGCGCGATCACCGCGGTGGGCGGCCAGCGCATCGCCAGCGTGGTGATGTACCTCAACACACCCGCACAGGGCGGCGGCACGGCCTTCCCCGAGATCGGCCTGACCGTCACCGCGCGCCGCGGTTCGGCCGTCTATTTCGCCTACGAGGGCGGCGACCGCACGTCCCTGCATGCCGGGCTGCCGGTGCTTCAGGGCGAAAAATGGATCGCCACCAAGTGGCTGCGCGAGCGGCCTTACAGGAAACCGGGGAAGGCCTGAGCGCCGGCGCGGCGAAGCCCGTCGCTGCTGCATCGCAGCAGCGTTTGGCGTATCCTTGCAGACCTTCTTTTCCCTCCTTTACCGCCAAGGACAGTCCATGGGTCTGCACCTCGTCTCCGCCGGCCGCAACGTGCCGGACGAAATCAACGTCATCATCGAAATCCCCAAGGATGCCGAGCCGGTCAAGTACGAGGTGGAGAAGGAAAGCGGCGCGATCTTCGTCGACCGCATCCTGTCCACCCCGATGCGCTACCCGTGCAACTACGGCTACGTGCCGCGCACGCTGGGCGGCGACGGTGATCCGCTGGACGCGGTGGTGATCCTGCCGCTGTCGCTGGCCGTGGGTTCGGTGATCCGCTGCCATCCGGTCGGCATGCTGAAGATGACCGACGAGGCCGGCGCCGACGAGAAGCTGGTGGTGATCCCCTCGCCCAAGGTGTTCCCCGGCTATGCGCACATCAACGACATGAAAGGCGTCTCGCCGCACTGGCTGGAACGCATCGGCCACTTCTTCGAGCACTACAAGGATCTGGAGAAGGGCAAGTGGGTGAAGGTCGAGGGCTGGGTCGGCGCCGACGAGGCGAAGGCCGAGATCCTGGCCGGCTTCCAGCGCTACCAGGACGCGATCAGCGGCTGAACCTGCCAGCTGCGGACTCCCTGCGGAACACGTGGCTGTACCGCGCACAAACCCCGCTTCGGCGGGGTTTGTGCGTTTTGGCCAACCGCGGCCGGACGGGACGCGGGGCACATGCGGGACCGGCCCTCAGCTTCCATCCGCTGCGTGTCACGGCTATCGGCACCTCGACGGCACCCACCGGATCTCGGCGGCGGGCGGGCTGCCGCCGTATCCTTGTCGCTCCGCGGGAGCGGGCCATTCGCCGAGCGCACCCCGCTGCCGGCACTGCCCCTCCCGGTCTGCTGCCGGAGTCACCCCATGAAAGCCGTCGCCCTCACCCGCTACCTGCCGATCGATGACCCGCAATCGTTGCTCGACGTCGAACTGCCCACGCCGGTGCCCGGCGCGCACGACCTGCGGGTGCGCGTGGAGGCAGTCTCGGTGAATCCGGTCGACACCAAGCTCCGTTCGCCCAAGCCGCAGATCGAGGCGCAGCCGAAGGTGCTCGGCTACGACGCCGCCGGCGTGGTGGAGGCGATCGGCGACTCGGTCCACGGTTTCCAGCCAGGCGACCGCGTGTACTACGCCGGCGACGTCACCCGCGCCGGCAGCAACGCGCAGTTCCAGCTGGTCGACGCACGCCTGGTCGGGCATGCGCCGCGTTCACTGGACCCGGCCGAGGCGGCGGCGTTGCCGCTGACCGCAATCACCGCGTGGGAGCTGCTGTTCCAGCGCATGCCGTTCGACAGCGAACACGGCGGCGAAGGCAGTTCGCTGCTGGTGATCGGCGGTGCCGGCGGGGTGGGCTCGATTGCAATCCAGCTGGCGCGACGCGCCGGCTTCACGGTGATCGCCACTGCCTCGCGCCCCGAGACCATCGACTGGTGCCGCACGATGGGTGCGCAGCACGTGGTCAACCACCGCCATGCACTGGCACCCCAACTCGAAGCACTGGGTTTCGGCCAGGTGGACGCCGTGCTCAACCTCGCCGATACCGATCGCTACTGGGACGCGATCGGCCAGTTGCTGGCACCGCAGGGCCACGTCGGCCTGGTCGTGGAGCCGGCCGGCGCACTGAGGATCGGCGACCCGTACAAGGCCAAATGCATCGGCATCCACTGGGAATTCATGTTCGCGCGGCCGCGCTTTGGCACCGCCGACATGGCCGAGCAGGGCCGCATCCTCGACCGCGTCGCCAGGCTGATCGACGCCGGCGCACTGCGCGGCACGCGCAGCGAGACGCTGGCGCCGATCAACGCGGCGAACCTGCGCGAGGCGCATCGCCGGCTGGAATCGGGGCGCACGATCGGCAAGCTGGTGCTGGCCGGCTGGTGAGGCGTCATCGGCGACGTGCAGGTGTGCCGCCGGGTGATCAGCCGCGCTTGCCTGTGGCTTTCCTGGCCGGCGACGGCCTGGCTGGCTCGCCCTTCTTGCCAAGCTGCTCCAGCAGGGTGTTCATGTCCTCGGCATGCTCTTCCTCCATCGCCAGGATGCCTTCCAGCACGCGGCGGGTGGTCGGGTCGGCGCTGCCGACGTAGTCGATCACCTCGCGGTAGCTGTCGATGGCGATGCGTTCGGCAACCAGGTCTTCCTTGATCATGTCGACGATGTCCTCGCCCTCGACGTAGTCGGCATGGCTGCGGCTGAGCAGGCCTTCCGGCGACAGGTTCGGCTTGCCGCCGAGCTGGGTGATCCGTTCGGCGAGCAGGTCGGCGTGGCCCTGTTCCTCGTTCGCGTGCTGCAGGAACTCGGCCTTGATCGACTGCGAGTGGATGCCCGAGGCCATGTAGTAGTGGTACTTGTAGCGCAGCACGCAGACGATCTCGGTGGCCAGTGCATGGTTGAGCAGCTTGACCACCATTCCGCGATCGGCACGGTAACCCGCCGTCATCGCACCCCTGTCGATATCCTGGCGTGCGCGCTTGCGGATGTTCTCGATGTCGCTGACGAACGGCTTGCTCTTGGCCATGGCTTGCTCCTGCGGACGCGGGGATGGGTACCGATGGGCGTGCAGTACCGTCGAAAACCCCAGCCTAGGAACGCGCATGAAAAAGCCAGGTGAAGAGGTCTTCACCTGGCCCGGTTCGCGTGCGGCAATTCAGCGCGGCTGGTAGGCGCGCAGGAACACCTCGACGCCAGCCCGCGCCGTGCTCTCGATTTCCTCGGCATAGCTCTCGGGGCATTCAGTGCAGCCGAACATCTGGCGCATCATCAGATTGCCCTTGATCAGGCTGAGGAACTGCCCGCTGGCGCGCGCCACATCGTCGATGTCGAGCTTGCCGGCGTCAACCGCCTGCTGCAGCAGACGTTCCATCAGGCCATGCGTACGCGATGCGCCCTCTTCCCAGATCAGCTTGCCGTAGCGCGGATTGCCCTGGCGGCAGTCACTGAGGATGGCGCGGAACGTGCCGACCGTTTCGGCGTTGCAATCCAGGTGGGCATGGGTCAGCGCCACCCGCAGCAGCGTCTCGCGGATATCCGCCCGCGGATCGAAGAAATAGGTTTCTTCCGGCAACAGATCCTGGATGCGCGAACGGATCACTTCGCGGAACAGGTTGTCCTTGTCGCCGAAATGGCTGTACACGGTGAGCTTGGACACGCCGGCTTCCGACGCGATCGCGTCCATGCTGGTACCGGCAAACGCATTGCGGATGAACAGCGCCTTGGCCGCCGCCAGGATCGCCGCACGCTTCTCCATGTCCTTCGGGCGACCGGGACCCTGGGGTTTGATTTGCGCGCTGATATTCATGCCTCCACCTTCCCAAACGTAAACTCTCGCTTTATTATACGCAGCGGTTCAATTATTTTCCAGAACGCGCCGGAACCTCGGCTCCGGCACCTCCCGCGCCTGCACGACAATGGATGACGCTCGTCAACCCGTTGCGGTGACTTCCGGCACTTCGTGTGCTGCCGTGCACCCGGCAGGCTTGCCACCATCGGAGCGTGTCATTGTAGGAGCAGGCGCGAGCGCTTATCCTTTTTGACCTTTTTTCGATCCGCACGGGACACGAGCAGATGGCGATGAATATCGAGCAGGCACGGCTGAACATGGTGGAAAACCAGGTGCGCCCGTGGGAAGTACTGGACGGCCGCGTGCTGGACGTGCTCGGCCGCGTGCGCCGCGAGGATTTCGTCGCCACCGAGCACCGCCAGCTGGCCTTCGCCGACCTGTGCCTGCCGCTGGGCCATGGCGAGGTAATGATGAAGCCGGTGGTGGAAGGCCGCGTGCTGCAGGCGCTGGAACTGCTGCCCGGCGACCGCGTGCTGGAAATCGGCACCGGCTCGGGCTTCCTCACCGCCTGCCTGGCCAGCCTGTCTGCCCAGGTCAGCAGCGTCGACATCCATGCCGATTTCACCGCGCTCGCCGCACGGCGCCTGCAGGCCGCCGGCATCGCCAATGTCAGCCTGGCCACCGGCGAGGCGGTCCACGAGTGGCAGCCCGATGGCCTGTTCGATGCGCTGGTGGTGACCGGGGCAGTACACGCGATCCCGCCACGCTGGCTGGCCTGGCTCAAGCCCGGCGCGCGCGCGCTGGTGATCCGTGGCCAGTCGCCGGTGCAACAGGCCACCTTGCTCACTCATGAAGGCGCCGGCCGCTATCGCGAAGAGACCCTGTTCGAAACCGACCTGCCCTACCTCACCCATGCCGAGCCGCCGCAACGGTTCGTGTTCTGACTTCGCCCCCGAATCGATCCCCACGAGGCACCCCATGCGTTTGAAGCTGCTCACTCTTGCCCTGGCCCTGGCCGCCGTCTCGCTGCCCGGCCACGGCGAGGATCTGCTCGATGCCTACCGCGAAGCGCGCACCAATGATCCGGTGCTGTCGCAGGCCGACGCCACCCGGCTGGCCACCGGCGAAGGGGTGAACCAGGCGCGCGCACTGCTGTTGCCGCAGATCGGCGCCAGCATGAGCCTCAACCAGACCAACGGCGGCAACCAGATCGGCCACAGCCGCTCGCGTTCGATCAACGGCACGCTCAGCCAGACCGTGCTCGACTTCAGCAAGTACGCCAACCTCAAGGCCGCCCATTCGGCGTCGAACGCGCAGGACGAGTTCTACCAGGCGGCGGCGCAGGATCTTTACGGGCGCGTGGCCGCGGCCTACTTCGGCGTGCTGACCAGCGAGGACGAACTGACCTACGCCAAGGCCAACGAGGACGCGTTCCGCCAGCAGTACGAGCAGTCCGACCAGCGCTTCAAGGTCGGCCTATCGGCGATCACCGACGTGTACCAGGCCAAGGCCTACTATGAGGCAGCGAAGTCGCAGACCATCGCCGCGCAGAACGCGCTGAACGATGCCCGCGAGGCGCTTACCCAGATCACCGGCAAGCCGACCGGCGACCTGAAGAAGCTGCGCGACGACCTGCCGATGCAGCCGCCGGTGCCAGCCGACCAGGACAGCTGGGTCAAGCAGGCGCTGGAAACCAACCCCAACCTGCTCGCCCAGAAAAACAACGTGGAAACCGCGCAGCACAACATCAGCGCCGCGCGTGCCGGGCATCTGCCGACGATCACCGCCGGCGTCAGCTACGGCAAGGGCGCCGGCTGGTCGGAAAGCAACGCCGCGGCCCGCTACCGCGACCCCTCCTCGACCACGATCGGGCTGACCCTGAACGTGCCGATCTTCTCCGGTGGCGCGACCCAGTCGCGCGTGCGCCAGTCGATCTACCAGCGCGATGCCGCCACCGATGCGCTGGAGTCGCAGCGCCGCCAGGTGGTGCGCGACACGCTCAATTACTACCGCTCGGTGATCGCCGGCATCGCCCAGGTGGAATCGGCCAAGGCCTCGGTGGATTCCGGCCAGAAGGCGCTCGAAGCCACCCGCGCCGGCTTCGAGGTGGGCACCCAGACAATGACCAACGTCTTGCTGGCGATCCAGACGCTGACCTCCTCGGAGAGCAGCTACTCGCAGGCCCGCCACCAATTCATCCTGAACAAGCTGCTGCTCAAGCAGACCGCCGGCACCGCCGACCTGAAGGACATCGAGGAAATCAACGCGCTGCTGCAATAAGCCGCCGCAGGTTGCCAGCAAAAACGGCCGGGGTCATGCCCGGCCGTTTTGTTTTCGCGCCGTCATTCCTGCAGCAGGATATCGATCAGCCGCATGACCCGCTGCACCGCGCCGCGCTCGCGCTCGAAGACGCTCTGCGCAGCCTGCCCCATGCGCGCGCGCTTCGCCGCATCGAGCAGCAGCTTCAGCGCGGCCGGCCCCAACCCCGCGGCGTCCGCCACGCGTTCGGCGCCGCCTTCCTCGATCAGGCTGCGGGTGATCTCCTCGAAGTTGAAGGTGTGCGGCCCCACCAGCACCGGCACCGACAGCGCCGCCGGCTCCAGCACGTTGTGGCCGCCGATCGGCACCAGGCTGCCGCCGACGAAGGCCAGGTCTGAGGCCGCGAAGAACGGCATCAACTGCCCCATCGCATCGATCACGAACACCTGGTGCGCGACCGACGGCACGCCTTCGAGGCTGCGCGTGGCGACCGTGAAGCCGAGGCTGCGCGCCGCATGCTCGACCAGCCTGAAGCGTTCCGGATGGCGCGGCGCCAGCAGCAGCAATGCGTCGGGCAGGCGCTGCAACACCTGCAGGTGCGCCTCCAGCACCGCCAGCTCCTCGCCTTCATGGGTGCTGGCCGCCATCCATACCGGTCGCCGCGGCCCCCAGTGCCCGCGCATCGTGGCGCCTTCGGCCACCGCGCCGTCGGGTATCGGCATGTCGAACTTCATGTTGCCGGTCACCAGCACCTGTTCCGGATCGGCGCCGAGCAGGCGGTAGCGCGCGGCGTCGGTGCGCGACTGCGCCGCGATCAGGCGCACGCAGCGCAGTGCCGAGCGCAGCAGCCCGCGCAGCGGCTTGTAGCCGCGCAGCGAGCGCTCCGACAGGCGCGCGTTGACGATCATCAGCGGAATGCCGCGCCGGCGGCAGGCGAAGTACAGGTTCGGCCATATCTCGGTTTCGACGATCAGCGCCAGCCGCGGCCGGATCTTCTTCAGGAAGCGGCCTACCGAGTACGGCAGGTCGTACGGCAGGTAGACGTGGAACACGCTGTCGCCGAACAGCTGCTGCACGCGCGCGGTGCCGGTCGGGGTGACCGTGGTGATCACCAGCGGCGCGTTCGGGTAGTCGCGTCGCAACGCCTTGATCAGCGGCTCGGCGGCATTCACCTCGCCTACCGACACCGCATGCACCCACAGGCTGCCGCTGAAGCCGGGCGGATCGAAGAAGCCGAAGCGTTCCGGCCAGCGCCGATGGTAGGGCCGCGAGCGCACCCCGCGCGCCAGCAGCCGCAGCACCAGCAGCGGCGTCACCAGGAACATCGCGAGGGTATAGAGGTAGCGCAACGTCACGGCCCGTCAGTCCAGCGCGGCAGTATACGAGAGCGGACGAGCGGGAACGGCACGCGGAGCCGAAGCATGCGGCACGCTGCCGCCCACCGTTCCCGTTTCCCCGCCTCCACTACAATGCGCACGATGCCCGGCATGCCCCGCCCCACCTTCACCCGTTCGCTGCTTGCACCGCGCCACTGGCCGGCATGGCTGGGCGTGGGCGCGATCTGGCTGATCGCGCGGCTGCCGCAGCGCGCGCTGATGTGGCTGGGCCGCCGGCTCGGCGCACTGGTGCCGCGAATCCCTTCCGAACGGCGGCACATCGCCGCGGCGAACATCGCGCTGTGCTTTCCCGAACTCGATGCCGCCGCGCGTGCCGCGCTGGTCGACGCGAACCTGCGCGACATCGGCCTGATGCTGGTGGAATTCGCGCTGGGCTGGATGGGCAGCGACCGCCGCATGGCCAGCATCCCGACCCGCATCGAGGGACTGGAACACCTCGAAGCGGCGCGTGCGCAGGGCAAGGGCGTACTGCTGGTCGGCGGGCACTTCTCGCACCTGGAGCTGTGCGCGCGGCTGGTCTCGCAGCGCATCCGCATCGCCGGCATGTACCGGCGGATGGACTCGGCCGTGTTCGAGTGGGCGGTGCTGCGCGCGCGACTGGACTACGCCGACGCGATGTTCGAGAAGGACGACCTGCGCGGCACCGTGAAGTACCTGCGCGGCGGCGGCACGCTGTGGTACGCGCCGGACCAGGACATGCGCAGCAAGGACACCGTGTTCGTGCCGTTCTTCGGCGTGCCGGCGGCCACCATCACCGCCACCCATCACCTGGCGCGGATGTCCGGCGCGCTGGTGATCCCGTTCTTCCATCGCCGCCTGCCCGACGGCGAGGGTTACGCGCTGCGCCTGGGCGCAGCGCTGGATGGCTTCCCCGGCACCGACGTGGTGGCCGACACCGCCCGCGTCAACGCCTGCATCGAACAGATGGTGCGCGAGGCGCCCGAGCAATACCTGTGGGTGCACAAGCGTTTCAAGACCCGCCCGCCCGGCGCCCCCGCGATCTACTGATCCCTCCGACAGCCGGGTGAAAGCCTGGCCCGCCGAAAATTGCGCCACTTCCGGGAACCGGGTCGACTCAGGCGACCCGCATCGCACCGGAGTGGCGACCTGGCGCAACCACCCCGATCCGCGACGACGGCAAGCCCCTCGGGGCCTGCGGCACGCCGGGCTGGAGTGGAACTGCGCGACGGCGCGTCACTCCCTTGCGCCGCACCGGCATCAGGAGCTGGAAAAGTGAATGACGACGCCGTGCAGGGCACACCCGCCGTACCCATCCTCATGTACCACAACATCGCGCACGCCCCGCGCGACCTGCGCGTGTACCGCAGCCTGTTCGTGAGCCCGGCCGCCTTCGCGCGGCAGATGTGGCTGCTGCGCCGGCTCGGCTACACCGGGCTGTCGATGTCGGCCGCCATGCCGTACCTGCAGGGCGAACGCCGCGGCCGCATCGCCGTCATCACGCTGGACGACGGCTACGCCGACAACCTGGACGCCGCCCTGCCGATCCTGCAGCGCCACGGCTTCAGCGCCACCTGCTACGTCGTCAGCGGCAGCATCGGGCGGTACAACCAGTGGGACGCCGAACGACTGGGCGTGCGCAAGCCGCTGATGTCGGCGGGGCAACTGCGCGACTGGCACCGCGGCGGCATGGAAGTCGGCGCGCACAGCCGCAGCCACCCCCGGCTGACGCAATGCGATGACGCGCAGCTGCACGACGAGATCCACGGCAGCAAGGCGACGCTGGAGGACCGCCTCGGCGCGCCCATCACGCAGTTCTGCTACCCGTATGGCGACGCCGACGACCGCGTGGCCGGCGTGGCGCGCGCGGCCGGCTTCGCCGCCGCGACCACCACCCGGCGCGGCCGGGCCCGCGCCGGCATGGACCTGTGGCAACTGCCGCGGGTGCAGGTGGCGCGCCACCACCTGCTGCCGCAGTTCGCCCTGCGGGTGCTGTCGCGCTATGAGGACCGCCGCGCGTGAAACTGCTCTTTGTCGGCACCAACCCCGAGAACACCGGGGCCGCCAGCCACTTCGTCGCCCTGGCGCAGGCGATGGCCGAGGCCGGGCATCAGGTCGATGCGGTGGTCTATCCCGATGGCCTGATCTGGCAGGGCTTGTCCCAGTCCGAAGTCCGCCGGTACGGGGCGAGATTCCGCAACGTGTTCGACCTGCGTGGCTATGTCGCCGTCATCAAGGCAGCGCGACAGCTGAAACCGGACTGGCTGGTGGGCAATTTCGGCAAGGAATACTGGCCGCTGATCCTGATCGGACGGCTGCTGCGCATTCCGGTAGCGCTGTTCCGGCACCGCACGCCGCCGATGAAACGCATTTCCGCGTGGCTGATCCCGCGCCTCGCGCAACGCTTCCTCGCCGTCTCGCAGCACGCGCGCCAGGCCTACCTGGATCGAGGCGTCCCGGGCTCCCTCGTGCGGGTGCTCTACAACCCGGTCAACACCGCGCAGTGCCGGCGCGACCCGCGCCAACGCCGCGCGATTCTGCACACGCTCGGCCTGGACGAGGACGTGATCGTGCTCGGCTACAGCGGCCGCATGCACCGCGGCAAGGGTATCTTCCCGCTGTTCGAAGCGGCCAGCGCGGCGATGGTGGAACAGCCGCGGCTGCATTGCCTGTGGCTGGGCGACGGCCCGGATGCGCCGGCCCTGCGCGCGCTAGCCGCCGCGGATGCGAGCGCGAGCCGGCACCACTTCCTGGGCTGGATCAACGACATCCATCCCTATTACAGCGCATTCTCCATGCTGGCCTTCCCGTCGATCGCCACGGAAACCTTCGGGCGGGTCTCGGTCGAGGCGCAGGCCGCCGGCGTTCCCGTACTGGGCAGCGACATCGGCGGGATTCCCGAGACGCTGCAAGCGGGCGTGACGGGCCTGCTGCTGCCACCGAGCGACGTGGCGGCGTGGCGCGAGGCGATCCTGAAGCTGTGCGATCCGGACCTGCTGGCGTCGATGGGCGCCGCTGCACACGACTACGTGCAACAGCATTTCAGCATGCCGGTGATCGCCGCCCAGTTCCTGCAGATACTGACCGGCGGTTGACCCCGCCGGGTCAGTGCCGCGGCCGCCGCCGCTCGTACAGCTTGGCGTATTTCAGGAACGTGTAGAACGCGTGGATGCGCGCCGCGATGAAACCGGCCCAGCCGGAACGCCAGTGTCCGCGCAGCACGTAATAACGCAGGAACGCCACCGTCGGATACGCCACCATGCGCAAGCGCAGCCAGCTCACCCGTCGCCCGGCCAGGTCGGCCTGTTGCAGGCTGGAGTAGCGGTTCGCCTTGGCCACGCGACCGGCGATGTCGGGCTCGCCATGATGGTCGATGACCACGTCGAGCACGCCCACCGGGCCATCCACCTGCACTTCCTCGTGCACTTCGTGGCCGCTCATGCGCGCGCGTTGCCGGTCGAACAGGCGCACGTAGTGGTTGAGCCGGCCGCGTCGCGACTGCCAGCGCCAGAACTGCCACTCGCGCCGCCACAACTGGTAACCCGCGTAGGCCGGCGCCAACAGCGCCTGTTGCAGATGCGCTGCGGCATCCGCGTCCAGTGATTCATCGGAATCCAGCAGCAGCACCCAGCGATGGCCGGCCAGGTCGATCGCCGCCTGCTTCTGCGCGCTGTAGCCGGCGAACGGCTGCGCGTGGATGCGCGCGCCATAGTGCGCGGCGATCGCCGTGGTGGCGTCGGTCGAGCCCGAATCCAGCACCACGATCTCGTCGGCCCAGCTCACCCCGCGCAGGCAGGCATCGAGCGTGCCGGCGCTGTTGAAGGTGGTCACCACCACCGACAGCAGCTCACGCCCCATCGTCGCCCTCCACGTACAACCCTGCGCACCACAGGCCGAGCAGCCAGGCGAACAGCAACCCCCACCACGCCGAATAGAACGCCAGGTGGGTGTTCAACGGAAACAGCATCACGCCCAGCGCCAGCGTGGCCGGAAACGCACGCGAGCGCGCCGCCGCACCGACCCGGCGCCACGCGCGCCACGCCAGCGCGACCGCGGCCAGCCACAGCGCGAGGCCGAGCGTGCCTGTTTCGGTCAGCACCTCCAACACCAGCTGGTGCGCGTGGCAGGCGCCTTCGCCCACGCCGCAGGCCTCGCCGGTGGCCACGAAGTGATCGTTCGCCGGCGCGTACTGCGGATACGCGTAGCGGAAGCCGCGCACGCCGACGCCGTTGACCGGGTGCGCCGCGAACATCCTGATGCTGGCGTGCCAGATGTCGAGCCGACCGCTGAGCGCGGTGTCGAGCGACTGGTCCGTGCCGTGCAGCACCAGCAAGGTGCGCTCCATGCGGTCGTGGAACCGCGTCGAGGCTTTCCAGGCGAGGCCGCCGGCCAGCGCCAACAGCACCGTTGCGATCACGCAGAATCCGGCGAAGCGCAGCGGCGAGCGCGCCTCGCGCCAGGCGAAGCCCAGCGCCACCAGCGCGTAGCACAGCCAGGCCGCGCGCGAACCGGCCAGCAGCACCGGGCCGAGTATCAGCACGAAGGCGAGCAGCAGGCCGGGCAGTCCCCAGCGTCGTTGTGCCGCCCACAACGCGAACGGCGACAGCACCGCCAGGGTCGGCCCCAGCTTGAGATTGTCCGCACCGAAGATGCCGGAAACACGCTCGGCCTCGGCATGTCCGCCCAGGCTCCAGCCGGTCAGCGCCTGCAGCCACGCATCCGCGCACCACAACGCCAGCACCCAGGCCACGGCCACGTACAGCGCCTGCAGTTTGTGCTCGCGGCGGATCGCGAAACAGGCGTACAGGCCCAGTGGCGCATAACGCAGCAAGGCGACCACCGTGCTCCAGCTCTTGCCCGGCCGGATCGCGTCGACGGCAGAGAGCAGCGCGGCCCCCACGTAGGCGGCCAGCAGCCACAGCAGCAGCTGTGCCCCGGGATGCTGGCGCAGTGCGTGCGGCTCGCGCGCGAACAACAGGATAACGCCGAGCAGGCACAATGCGGTGCCCAGTTCGGAACTGCGACCGAACGGCAGCAGTGCGACCACCAGCCAGAACGGCAACAGCGGGGAGCGCAGCGCGGCCTTGAACGAGGTGGTGAAGGAGTTCATGCGCGGACCGTGGCGAAGACGATCACGCATTGTAGGCGAGCACGTCCGCCCGCAGCGGTATCAGCCGGCGGTCACTTCGTCGTACAGCGCCAGCGTGGCCTGCTGCATGTCGACCAGGCGGTAGCTCTGCAGCGGCGAGATCGGCGGCGCCACCCGCAGCAACTCGGCGGCGCGCTCGACCAGCCGCTCGCGGTCGCCCGGCGGCACGCGGCCGGCCGGATACAGCTCGGCCAGCAATTCGCCGACGCCGCCGTGCGCATAGCCCAGCACCGGGCGGCACAACGACAGTGCCTCGATCACCGTGCGCCCGAACGATTCGGGCCGGTTCGACAGCTGCAGCACCAGCGCCGAGATCGCGTAGATGTCGCGCACGTCGTGGCGCGGCGGCGTCAGCACCACCTGCGAGCTCACTCCGCGCACGCGGATCAGCTCGCGCAGTTCGGCCACGTAGGCCTCGCGGCCGGGTTCGATCACGCCCAGCAGCAGCAGGCGCGCCTCGATGCCGCGGCGCTTCAGGTCGGCCAGCAGCTCGATCGCGTCGTGGTGCCCTTTCAGCCGGGTGCCACGGCCGGGCAGGGTCAGCAGCGGCGCACCGGTCAGTGCCGGGAACTCGGCGAAGAACGCCTTCTGCCAGGCATCGTCCGGCCGGTGCCCGTAGGGGAACGCCACCGGGTCGATGCCGCGCGGGATCACCCGCACCCGCCCCGGCTCCAGCCAGCGGTAATGGCTCAGCACGTAGTCGCGCAGGGTCTGCGAGACCGCCACCACACGCTCGCCGCGCAGCAGGATCGCGCTGTAGCGGCCCGGCGAATTGAGCCCGTGCACGGTGGTGACGAAATGCGGCCGTGGCGCCATCCCCTTCAGCGCCCACCAGCCCATCCAGGCCGGCAGCCGCGAACGGGCATGCACGATGTCCGGTTTCAGTTCACGCAGCACCCGGCGCAAGGCGCCAAGCCGGGCCAGCGTGCCCAGCGACTTGCGCCCCAGGTCCAGCGTGATGTGCTCGCTGCCCTCGGCCTGCAGCTGTTCGACCAACCGCCCGCCGGCCGAGATCACCACCGAGCGGTGGCCGGCCTGCACCAGCGCCCGCGCGATCTCCAGCGCCGAACGCTCCGCGCCACCGGACTGCAGCGCAGGGATCAGTTGGACCACAGTCAGCAGCTTGACGGGCACGGCAATGCTGGACATGAGCTCGGGGCTGGAGGCTTTCATTCTGTGAAGGCATGCAAAAATAATGCCGCCAGCGACCCGGGCGAGCCCGTGCGATCAGTCGCGCAGCACGTAATGTGCGCCACAGTAGGCACAGACTGTCTCGCCGCCGTCATCGACGATCGGCAGGTATACCCTCGGGTGCGAATTCCACAGCGCCATGCCGGGCATCGGGCAGGACAGCGGCAGGTCGGCGCGCGTCACTTCGTAACGATTTTCGGCATTTGCCGGCACCAGCGGCACCGCCGCGGAATGGGGGGACGACATCAGCAGACTCCGGACTGGACAGCAGGCCGCAAATGGTAGCAGGCTGCCGCCTTTCGTCGGGGGACGGTGCGGGCAAGGCGCGGGAGCAGAGCCCGGTCACGGCGACGGGAAAACCCACAGCGCCAACGGCAACCTGGCCCACGAGGCGCGCGGAACACCCAGTCGAAGTACGGCGAATAGGGCGTGGTGGCTGGCCAGCACCTCACGCTGAAGGCGTCGACGCGAAGGCGAACCGAGCCGATTCATCCGCCCATAAAAAAACCGCGCCGATGATGGCGCGGTTTTTTGTGGGTCACAGCAACTTTACTTGGCCGCGGCCTTCTTCGGCACCGAACCTTCGGTGGTGATGCGGATGACGAGCTCGTCGCTGACGTTCGGCACGTAGGCGCCGACGCCGAACTCCGAACGCTTGATGCTGGCGGTGGCGTCGAAGCCGATCGACGGCGCCTTGGTCATCGGGTGCGGGCCGATCTTGTTCAGCGTCGCGTCCAGCACCACCGGGCGGGTCACGCCGTGCACGGTGAGGTTGCCGGTAACCTTGAACTTGTTGCCGCCCAGCGGCTGCACTGCGGTGCTCTTGAAGGTCACCACCGGGTACTTATCGGCGTCGAGGAAGTCCGGCTTCTTCAGGTGTTCGTCCAGCGCCGGCACATGGGTATCGAGGTCGGCCAGCGGCAGGGTCACTTCCACGCTGGACCTGACCGGGTGCTGCTCGTCGAACACCACGGTGCCCTCGCCCAGACCCAAATTGGCGGTGGGGTTGGAGTAGCCGAAGTGGTTCCAGCTGAACAGGACCATCGTGTGGCTGGGGTCGAGCTTGTAGGTGACCGGGGCGGCCTGGACCGACACGGCGGCGCCGAGCAAGCCGGCAAGAACGAGATACTTCAATGCACGCATGGAAAGACTCCGTGGAAAATGGGGGCGGGAAAGTGGGGACGGGACGCGGGCTTCAGGCGATCGTGCAGGCTTCGCCGAAGGTCAGGCGGGGACTGCGCGGGAACAGGTTGCGGCTGGCATCGCCGTAACCAATGCTGATCAGGAAGTTCGACTTGACCGTGGTGCCTGCGAAGAACGCCGCATCCACGCCGGCATTGTCGAAGCCGGACATCGGACCGCAATCCAGCCCGACCGCCCGCGCCGCCAGCAGCAGGTAGGCGCCCTGCAGGGTGGCGTTGCGGAATGCGGTGGTGTCGATCAGCGGCTGGTTGCCGACGAACCAGCTCTTCGCGTCGGCGTGCGGGAACAGCTTCGGCAACTGCTCGTAGAACGCGTGGTCGGTGGCGACGATCGCGGTAACCGGCGCTTCCATGGTCTTGGCGCGATTGCCGTCGGACAGGAACGGCGCCAGCTTTGCCTTCGCCGCCGCCGACTTCACGAACACCACCCGCATCGGCGAGGAATTTGCGCTGGTCGGCCCGAACTTGGCCAGGTCGTAGAGCTGGTGCAACTGCTCGTCGCTCACCTCTTTCGGCAGCCACGCGTTGAAGGTGCGGGCATGGCGGAACAACTGGTCCAGACTGGCCTCGGAAAGCAACTCGCTCATCGGTATCCTCTGTGGAAAGACGCGCCGGCAATGACGCCATCCCGCCAGTTTATAGGTGGTCGCACGCGAACAGTCCACCCGCAAAGAGAACGTACAGTGCTCATTCCGGAAACAATGCCGCGACGCCAGCGCTCATGCTGAAGCTGCATGGTGAATGCTGGGTGATCACCGACAGCGCCGCCGGCAACCAGCGCCAGGCGTTGGCGCTGGCCGAATACCTGCAGCTGCCGCTGCGCCACCTGGTGCTGCAGCCGCGGGCGCCGTGGTCATGGCTGGCGCCGCGACTGGCATGGGGCGGTCGGCTGGCCCTGCCCGCACGCCAGCGCCAGCTGTTCGCGCCGCCGTGGCCAGCGGTGGCGATCGGTTGTGGTCGCGCCGCCGCCCTGTTCACCCGCTTGCTGCGCCAACTGGCCGACGGCCAGTGCCATACCGTGCAGATCCTGAACCCGCGGATCGACCCCGCGCTCTGGGACACGGTGATCGCACCCCGCCACGACCAGCTCGACGGCCCCAACGTGCTGCGTCCGCTCGGCTCGCTGAACTCGGTCGACGACGAGTGGCTGGCCGACGGCCGCGATGCCTGCCCCCAATTCACCGAACTGCTGCAGCCACGGGTCGGCGTGCTGCTTGGCGGGCCGCGCCAGGGCATCGCGCTGGGTGCGGATTACGCCCTGCGGCTGGTCGCGCGCCTGCTGGAACGCCACCGCCGCGAAGGCGGCAGCCTGCTGGTGCTGGGCTCGCGGCGCACCCCGCCCGCACTGGTCGAGATCTTCCGGCACGAACTGAAAGGCGTGCCGGGCCTGGTCTGGGCCGGCCCCGACGATGGCCGCAACCCCTACCCCGGCGTGCTCGGCTGGGCCGACCGCCTGGTGGTCACCCCTGACTCGGTGAACATGCTCTCGGAAGCCTGCGCCGTCGGCTGCCCGGTGGAAACCCTGGTCAGCGCGCCGCTGCCGCCGAAGCTCGCGCGTTTCCACCAGTCGCTGCGCGAAGCCGGCCTGCTGCACGACCTCGATGCGGCGTCCGGCCGGCAACCGCCGTTGCGGGAAACCGCCGCCATCGCGGCCATCCTGTGCGAACGGATCCGTGCCCGGCCGGGCGAATCATGAAGTTTCGCGCAGCCAGCGCAGCCAGCCAGACGCCAACAACGCACCCAGCTGCGGCGCCAGGGGCGCATGCAGGATCTCGGCGGACAGCGGCGCCGTGACCACCAGCCCGACGCAGGTGTCCCGTCCATCCTGCTTGGCGCGGTACAGGGCCAGATCCGCCAATTCGAGTGCCGCGTCGAAGCTGGTCTTGTCGACCTGCGTGGCCAGCGGATGCATGCTGAAACCGATCGAGCAGGTCAGCCGGATCCTGCCGCCGCGACCATTCGCGAATTCCTGTGCCGCAATGTCGTGACGCAGGCGCTCGGCGATGGCCATGACGCCGGCGGCATCGACATCCTTCAGCAGCAGCAGAAACTCCTCCCCGCCCCAGCGCACGGACATGTCGCTGCCACGCTGCGCCTTAATGAGCAGGCGACCCAGCTTGCGCAATACCTCATCGCCCACCGCGTGGCCGTAGTTGTCGTTGATCTGCTTGAAGTAGTCGACATCGATCTGCACCACGCCGGCGCAGGCTTCGCCGGAAAGCACCTCGGGCAGCCGCGCCAGCAGGTAACGCCGGTTGTGCAGCGCGGTCAGTGTATCGGTATGGCTTTCCTCGGCCAGCGCAAGGTTGGTCACGCGCAGGCGTTCAAGCGCGCGCACGAGCTGTTCGGTGCGCTGGTCGACCTCCGCCTCCAGCCATGCATTGCGCCGGCGTTGCCGACGCATGCTCCAGCGGACCAGCAGGAACAGGGCCAGGCACAGCAGCAGGATCGCCGCCACCCGAACCGACACGCGTTCATGCCAGTACGGCCGGACCTGGATCGCCAGATCCGCCTCGGGACCGAAGTCGGGGGCGCTGGGAAGTGCGGCGGCGACACGGAAACGGTAGTGGCCCGGCGGCAGGTGCGTGTAGTACACGACGCGCCGGGCGCCGGCGTCCTGCCAGTCCGCGTCGTAGCCTTCCAGCTTGTAGCGGAACCGCAGCGCACCCACGCGCAGGTAGGGCGCGGTGTAATAAACCGCCAGGTCGCGTGCGCCCTGGCGCAGGTCGAATGGCTGGCCCGGAAACTGCCGGTCGCCATGCTCGATGGACTCGATCATCGCCTGCGGCGGCTTCGGCTGCTTGTCGAGCGCACGCGTGTCCAGCCTGAGCGCGCCATCCGTCGTGCTGTACCAGATCGCATCACCATCGATCAGGCTGCGCGAACCGGCACCACCGTTGCAGCAGCGCGTATTGTGCAGGGCGGTGGCGCGTTCTTCGCCGGCCAGCAGCTGCGGCATCACCCGGCGTGGCGGCGAACCCGGCAACGGCAGTTGCGCCAGCGGCAGCCGCCAGGCACCGGCGATCGAACCGACGTAGAGGTCGCCATCGAGGACATCGAGCGTCCAGGCGTTGTCACTGGGCAGGCCATCCCGCTGGCCGGTCATGCGCAATCGCCCGTCCTGCATCACGCCGATGCCGGCATCCGTGGTGGCAATGCCGAGCATGCCTGGTTTCAGCATGACCACGCGGGTGACGAAGTGGCCACGCAGCGGCGCCGCCCACGCCGGATCCTCCACCCGGCCATGGCGCAGTTCGCGCACGCCATCCTCGGTGCCCAGGTACAGATGATCCGCCGCCAGCGGCAGGATCCAGCGGATGATCGAGGCGGCAGCCGTGGCAGCCGGATCGGCCCGGCTCAAGCTGCCCTGCTGCAAGCGGTACAGGCCGCCGGAAGTGCCGATCCAGAAGTCGTCGTCGGCCACCTCGCGGATGTCGTTGATCTGCCGGCCGTCCAGGGCGGACAGGGCCGGCGGGGTGACATTCCTGCCCCGCTCGTAGACGGCGACACCCGCGCGCGTGCCGACCCATAGCCGGCCCCGGCGGTCGTAGTACAGCTCATAGGCCGAAGGATTCGGCAGCGCGCTGCCGGGGATCAACGGCTGCGCGCGCTTGCCGTCGAAAGTCTCCACGTCCGAATTGGTGCCGAACACGATCTTCCCGTCCGGCGCCCGCACGATGCTCCACACCAGGGAATCGAGCACGCCGTCGCGGGTCGACACGCTTCGCGTCCAGCCATTCCAGGCCCGGTACAAGCCGCCGATCTGGGTACCCATCCACAGGTTGCCGGCGCGATCCTCGTGCAGTGCCCGGACCCACGGGTGGCGCGCGATGTCGCTGTCGGCCACCCGTTCCAGCGTCGCGTCGGGCAACCGTCGATAAAGAGCCTGCACGGTACTGATCCACAAGGTCCCGTCGCGATCGGTCAGCAGGCTTTCGATCGACGCGGTATCGAGTTCGGGGCTCAATCCGGCCGGAACGATGCGATCTCCGTCCACACGCATCAGTCCGACCTGCGTGCCCAGCCATACGCTGCCACGGACCAGTGCCATGTGGTTGATGAGCACGGGCCGGTGGTCGGCGCGAGTCGGCTGCATGCACGTCATCGCCGGCGGATCGATTGCGGGATCGAGACGGCACAGGTGGCCGGACCCGCCGACCCACAGCACCTTGCCATCGCGCAACAAGCTGAAGGCCGCTCCGGCATAGCCGGCCAGCGGGGTGATCCTGTCGTTGTGCAGCTGCGCCAGGCCGTGCGAGGTGGCCAGCAGCGGCGTGCCGTCACCGGCATCCGTGATCGCATTGACCGCGTCACCATCCCAGGCCGTGAAGTGGCCGTCGCGTTCGCGCAACAGGCCGCGGGCGCCGCCAAACCAGACCTGCCCCTGCGGGTCGGCCCATGCCGCGGAGAGCATGCTGGTGTCGACACCGGTGCTGGCCCGGTCGAACGTGGTGAAATGCGTGCCGTCGAAACGCGCCACGGCGGCCTGCGTGCTGAGCCACAGGAAACCAGCCCGGTCCTCCGCCATGCCCAGCACGGTGATCTGCGGCAGGCCCTGCTCGACGCTCCAGTGATCGACGACGAACGTGTGGAACGGTGTGTGCGGATCCATCGCCGCCGCCGGTCGTACCCCGGACATGCAGACCGTGATCATGAGCAGGATCGTGTAACGTCCCCGTGCCATGCTCCCCCTTGCCCTGACGTCAGCCTTCCGCTGGTTGCCCGGACTTGCAGACCGCCCCGGCTTCGCTAGCTGGCAAGGTATCAGAAAGCGCGCCGGCGATACCGGCCGATCGACGCCCGGCTGGACCCGCTGGCCGACGGCACCAAGGCCGGGACTGATCCGTGGCCATCGCCGGCCACGCCGCTCACGCCGCCGACCCCGCCCCGGAGTCGCCGGATGCATCGAACGCGAACCCCAGCGCAGCGGTGATCTCGCGCACGCTGCCGCACAGCTGCTCCAGTTCCGCATCGCGCGGCGCGACGCGCGAACGCAGGTCGAGCGTGCAGGCCAGTGCGCGCTGCAGCAGGTCGGCGTGGGCCACGGCGAGAATGGCCGCCTGGTTGCTGTCGAGCAGACCGGCGGCGCGGCAGGCCTCGATCAGGCCGGCGTTCGCGGTGACGCCGAGCAGGGCCGGCTGCCCGGCCGCGTGCGCCAGCACCAGCCCCTGCAGTGCGAACTCGATGTCGAGCAGGCCGCCATGGCCTTGCTTGAGGTCGAAGCGGAGCTCGTCGGAGCGGTCGCGCTCGGCGCGCCAGCGCTGGCGCATGCTGCCGACCTCGGCCAGTACGGTGGCGCGCTCGCGCGGCACCGCCAGGATCGCGCGGCGGACCCCGGCCAGTTCGGCGTTCAGCGCTCCATCGCCGGCCACCGGCCGTGCACGCAGCAGCGCCTGGTGTTCCCAGGTCCACGCCCGGCCCTGCTGGTAGGCCACGAAGGCGTCCAGGCTGCCGACCAGCAGGCCCTTGGAACCGTCCGGGCGCAGGCGCGTATCGACTTCGTACAGGCGGCCGCCGCGGGTCAGCACGGTGAGCCAGTTCATCACCCGTTGGGCCAGGCGCTGGTACCAGCGCGAGCCCTCGAGCGGCCGCGCACCGTCGCTCATCGCCTGTGCGCGGCGGCCGTCGTAGACGAACACCAGATCGAGGTCGGAGGCGAAGCCGAGCTCCTCGCCGCCGAGGCTGCCGTAACCCAGTACCGAAAAACCCGAACCGGCACCGGGCAAACGACCGTGTTGCGCCACCAGCTCGCGCTCGGCCAGCGCCAGCACCGCCGCGACCACCGACTCGGCCAGCGCGGCCAGCCGGCGCGCGGTGGCCACTGCGTCGGCGCGGCCGTCGTTGAACGCCAGGCCCAGCCGGAACGCGGTGGAGGCCTTGAACTCGTTGATCCGCTCCAGCTCCGCTTCGGCCTCGCGCTCCTCCAGCGTGCCCAGTACGCGGGCGATCTCGGCGGTGATGTCGGCGCGCCTGAACGGCAATTGGTCGATGCGCGGGTCGAGCACGTCATCCAGCAGCAGCGGCTGCGCAATGACGCGCTCGGCCAGGAACGCGCTGTCGGCGAACAGCCGCACCAGCCGCCGTCGCGCCGCCGGCTGCTCTTCCAGCAGGGCCAGATAGGACGAACGCCGCGCCACCGCCTGCATCAACCGGCACAGGCGCAGCAGGCTGGCCACCGGCGCCGCGGTGGCGCGGGCGACGTCGAACAGTTGCGGCATCAGGTGGTCGAGCCGCTCGCGCGAGCGCGGCGACATGGCGCGCACCGCCGCGGCTTGCGGCAATTTCAGCAAGGCATCGGCCAGCTCGGCGCCGGGCGCGAAGCCGGAGGCTTCCAGCGTGGCGGCGTCCAGCGATTCGTCGCAGGCGCGCTGCCACAGCAGTTTGTCGGCGGCCGGCACGCGGGCCGCGCGGCCGCCCTGCGGCATCAGCACGGCGGCGAATTCCTCGCTGACCACCGCGCGCTGTTTCGCCAGGGCCGCCTGCAGGCTGTCCCAATCGGGATGGTCGAGGCTCAGCGCGATGCGCTCGCGGCTCAGTGTATCGGCGGGGATGTCGTGGGTTTGTGCGTCGCGCAGCATCTGCACGCGGTTCTCGACCCGGCGCAGCAGCACGTAGGCCTCGCGCAGCATGCGCGCGCGCGCCGCGCCGATGTGGCCGCGCGCCTCGCAGGCGGTCAACGCACCCAGCAGGCCGCGCACGCGCAGGGACGGTTCGCGGCCGCCGCGGATCAGCTGGGTCAGCTGCACGATGAACTCGATCTCGCGGATGCCGCCGGGGCCAAGCTTGAGGTTGTCGGCGAGATCCTTGCGCGCCACTTCCGCGTCGATCAGCGCCTTCATCTCGCGCAGCCCGGCGAACGCGGTGTAGTCGAGGTACTTGCGGTAGACGAACGGGCGCAGCAGCTCCTGCAGCTGCTTGCCGGCGGCGCGGTCGCCGGCGACCGGGCGCGCCTTGATCCACGCGTAGCGTTCCCAGTCGCGGCCCTCGCTCTGGTAGTACTGCTCCATCGCGGCGAACGACAGCGCCAGCCGGCCGGCGTTGCCGAACGGGCGCAGGCGCAGGTCGACCCGCGCGCAGATGCCGTCCATGGTCGGCTCGTTCAGCAGGCGCACCAGCTGGCGGCCGAGCCGCACGAAGTACTCGCTGTTGTCGAGCGGGCGCGCGCCGTCGGTCTGGCCACCCTGCGGATAGGCGAACACCAGGTCGATGTCGGAGGAGAAGTTCAGCTCGCTGCCGCCGAGCTTGCCGAAGCCGATCACCAGCAACCGCTGCAGCGCGCCATCGGCAGCGCGGCCGTGGCCATAGCGCGAGGCCAGCGCGCGTTCGGACCAGCCCAGCGCGGCCTCCAGCAGCGCCTCGTACAGCACGCTGGTGGCGGACAGCGTTTCCGGCAGTTCGTCCAGGGCGTTGACGTCGCGGAACACCAGCCGCAGCGCCTCGGCATGGCGGAAGCGGCGCAACGCCGCCATGCAGGCGGCCTCGTCGTCCGGCAGCTTCAGCGCGTCGATGCGCGCGCTGGCGTCGCTGCCCGAGCGCAGCCGTTCCAGCCCGGCCGGCGCCAGCAGCTGCGGCTGGCGGCACCACACGTCGAAGGCGAAGTCGCTGGCCAGCAGGGTGCGGCGGATCCGCTCGGCCACGCCGGCGTCGTCGTGCAGCGGCACGCCGGCAGCACGGCAGCGGGCGGCCAGTTCGCCGTAGCGGTCGTCGATCAGCGCGCGCAGCGCGGTGGATTCCGGGTGGGTCATCCAGCCATTGTGCCGCACGGAGAGCGGTTGCCGGCAGCCGGCCGGCAACCCGTGACGCCAGCTTGAACAAGCCGCGTGCAAGCCCGAAACTCGCCGGCCACGCCTATCCGCGGTTCATCTCGATGTCATTACATTGACAAGTCCAACCCATGACAGTAACCACGGAACTGCCATGCCCCTGAATTCCGCCAACCCGTCCACACGCTGGCGCGTCATCGTCCCCCGCGTCGTGCTGCTGCTGTTGCTGGCGCTGGTCTTCGTGCTGCTGACCGGGCTGCTGGATGGCGGCGTCGGGGTGACCCCGCTGCGCCTGTTCGACCAGGCCCGCTACCCGCTGGCCAACGCCTGGCCGGGCCTGCTGCTGGCCGGCGTGCTGCTGGCGATCAGCCGGCGCGCGCTGCTGTCGTTCGCGCTGGCGTTCCTGCTGCAGGGGCTGCTGTACGCGGTGAACGTGCTGAAGGTGGCGAACCTCGGCACGCCGCTGCTGCCGGACGATTTCCGCATCGTCGGCCAGTTGCGCAAGGGCGGCATGCACATCCTGTCCGGCTACCTGCCGCACAGCCCGTGGCCATACCTGGGCCTGTTCGCCGCGGTGGCGCTGATTGTCGCGGCATGGCGGCTGGAACCGCCGCTGTTTGCGCGCCGCACACGCGGCGCACGCCTGCTCGGCGGCAGCCTGCTGGTGCTGGCGCTGGCCAGCATGCTGACCGGCCTGCCCGCCTGGGCGAAGGTCTACAACGCGAAGACGCTGTGGCTGGAACCGTGGTCGGCGATTTCCACCACCACCCATTCCGGCCTGGTCAGCTCGCTGATGCTGTTCCACCTGCACTACGGCCAGGGCCAGCGCAAGCCGGATCGCGCCGCGGCCATGAAGCTGATCGAGCAGTCCGCGCCGGCCCTGCTGCAGTCGATGCAGGCGCCGACCGCCGCCGGCGAACTGCCGGACATCGTGGTGGTGCAGAGCGAGTCGTTCTTCGACCCCGCCATCATGCGCGGCTACGAGCACAGCAGCTTCACGCCGAACCTGCGCCGGCTCGCCGCGCACGGCACCAGCGGCAAGCTGCATGTGCCGACCTTCGGCGGCGGCACCATCCGCACCGAGTTCGAATTCCTCACCGGCCTGTCGCTGCGCTATTTCGACAACCTGCAATTCCCCTACCTGCAGATGAGCCACAAGGCACTGCCGGGGCTGGTGCGCACGCTCAGCCGGCACGGCTACGCCACGCTGGCACTGCACGGCAACGACCCGGCGTTCTGGAACCGCACCACCGCGTTCAAGGCGATCGGCTTCGACCGCTTCGTGTCGCAGGCGTCGTTCCCGCCCGGCGCGGCAAACGACGGCAAGTACATGGCCGACAGCGCGATGACCGACGAGATCCTGACCCAGCTGAAGGACGATGGCCCGCCGCAGTTCATCTTCGCCATCAGCATCGAGGCGCACGGCCCGTACGACGTCGAGCCGGCCCACATCGCCGAACGCGACGCGATCCCGGTGCCCGCCGGCATTGATGGCCGCGACAAGCGGGAACTGCAGACCTACCTCTACCACCTCCAGCACGCCGACGCCGAGCTCGGCCGGCTGGTGAAGCTGCTGGCCCAGCGCCAGCGCCCCAGCGTGGTGCTGTTCTACGGCGACCACCTGCCGGCGCTGAGCAACAGCTACCAGACCACCGGCTTCGTCGACGGCGGTGACATGCTGGGTCAGGCCGGTGTGTGGCTGCTGGTCGACCCGAAGCACCCGGGCAAGCGCAGCATCGTCGACACCGCCTCCTGGCTGCTGCCCGGCAAACTGCTGGCGCACGTCGGCATCCACGATGACCCGTACTTCGCGCTGACCGCACTGGTCGGCCCGCCACTGGCCGCGCTCACCGAAGCCCCCGGCGCCCCACCGTTGCCTGAAGACGACGCCCAGCAGCAACTCGACCACGCCATGGCCAGCATCGACCAGCTGCGCATGAACGGCAAGCTGGACAAGCTGTTGCCGCAGCCAGCGGCGGCGTCACCCGGTCATATCGCCCAGCACGACGCATCGCCGGTACCGCTGCCCGCATCCGCCACGCGATGAGCGGACAGCTCCGGCCCTCGCGCCGGGGTGCCGTTCAGCGAACTGTCCGGCAACTGAAGGCCGCGGCGCCGAATTCAGACGACAGTCGGGAAGCAACTTCTAGTTTCGACGTGTCCGTGGGACAGCGCACAGCGCGCCTCGCGGCATTCCCCAATCGTGGAGGTCAATACCATGCGCAAGACCATGCTTTCCGCCCTCGTCCTCGGTGCCAGCGTATTCACCGCGTCCGCCTTCGCCCAGGCCAACCTCGGCGGCGCCGCCCGGGTCGATGCCGGCGTCCATGCCGGCGTCGCCGCACCCGGTGCCATGCACGCCGCCGACCAGGCCACCACCCAGACCGAACGGACCCTGCATCGCAGCAGTTCCCACGTGAAGCACCATGCCCGCAAGGCCGTCGACAAGACCCGCTCAACCGTCAATGACAACGCCAATAGCCACGCCAACGTGAATGCCAATGGCACCATCGGCGCCGACGCCGGCGACTCGCACGCCGACGCCAACGCCAATGTCGACAGCGGTGCCGGCCTCGACACCGCCGCCACCGCCGGCAAGGCCGGCGACATGGGCCAGGGCGTGGGCGGCGAGGTGCGCGACGCCGCCCACTCGGCGATCCAGTCCAGCGACCGCGCGGCTGGCTCGGTCGGCGATGCGGTGAAGGGTATCAACGCCAGCGGCAACGCCGGCGTCAGTGGCAGCGCGAACGCCCACGGCCACTGAGCCGGCCAGCACCGTCCGGGCCTGTCGTCCGGACCGGCAACACAAAAAAGAAAACCCCGCCTAGGCGGGGTTTTCTTTGGTCGTGCCCTGGATACGGGCTTAGAAATCCATGCCGCCCATGCCACCCATGCCGCCGCCCATGCCGCCACCGCCGTGGCTGTGGCCTTCGTCCTTCTTCGGCAGCTCGGCGACGATCGCCTCGGTGGTGATCGCCAGGCCGGCGACCGACGCGGCGTGCTGCAGGGCCGTGCGGGTCACCTTGGTCGGGTCCAGGATACCCATCTCGACCATGTCGCCGAACTCGCCGCTGGCGGCGTTGTAGCCGAAGTTGCCCTTGCCTTCCTTGACCTTGTTGAGGATCACGGACGGCTCTTCGCCGGCGTTGGCGACGATCGCGCGCAGCGGCGCTTCCAGCGCGCGACGGGTGATCGCGATGCCCAGGTCCTGGTCGGTGTTGTCGCCCTTCAGGCCTTCGACCGCCTTCAGCGCGCGGATCAGCGCGACGCCGCCGCCCGGCACCACGCCTTCTTCGACGGCCGCACGGGTCGCGTGCAGGGCGTCTTCGACGCGGGCCTTCTTTTCCTTCATCTCGACTTCCGTCGCGGCGCCGACCTTGATCACGGCCACGCCGCCGGCCAGCTTGGCCACGCGCTCCTGCAGCTTCTCGCGGTCGTAGTCGGAGGAGGTCTCCTCGATCTGCGCCTTGATCTGGCCGATGCGCGACTGGATGCGCTCGGCTTCGCCGGCGCCGTCGATGATGGTGGTGTTTTCCTTGGTGATCACCACGCGCTTGGCGCGGCCCAGGTCACCGATGGTGGTCTTCTCCAGTGACAGACCGACTTCCTCGGACACGACCTGGCCATTGGTGAGGATCGCGATGTCTTCCAGGATCGCCTTGCGACGGTCGCCGAAGCCCGGCGCCTTGACGGCGGCGACCTTGACGATGCCGCGGATGGTGTTGACCACCAGGGTGGCCAGCGCCTCGCCCTCGACTTCCTCGGCGACGATCAGCAGCGGCTTGCCGGCCTTGGCGACGGCTTCCAGCACCGGCAGCAGCTCGCGCACGTTCGACACTTTCTTGTCATGGATCAGGATGTACGGGTCGTCCAGCTCGACCTGCTGGCTCTGCTGGTTGTTGATGAAGTACGGCGACAGGTAGCCGCGGTCGAACTGCATGCCCTCGACCACGTCGAGTTCATTGTCCAGGCCCGAGCCTTCCTCGACCGTGATCACGCCTTCCTTGCCGACCTTCTTCATCGCGGTGGCGATGATGTCGCCGATGTTGGTATCGGAGTTGGCCGAGATGGTGCCGACCTGGGCGATTTCCTTGTCGTTCGCGGTGGGGTTGGACAGCTTCTTCAGCTCGCCCACGGCGGCGATCACCGCCTTGTCGATGCCGCGCTTCAGGTCCATCGGGTTGATGCCCGCGGCGACGGCCTTCAGGCCTTCCTGGATGAACGCCTGCGCCAGCACGGTGGCGGTGGTGGTGCCATCACCGGCGACGTCGGAGGTCTTGGAGGCGGCTTCCTTGACGATCTGCGCGCCGAGGTTCTCGTACTTGTCGGCCAGCTCGATCTCCTTGGCGACGGACACGCCGTCCTTGGTGATCGTGGGGGCGCCGAAGCTCTTCTCGAGCACGACGTTGCGGCCCTTCGGGCCCAGCGTGACCTTGACGGCATTGGCGAGCGTGTTCACGCCCTTGAGGATGCGCGAACGGGCGTCTTCGCCGAAACGGACTTCTTTAGCGGACATAAAATTTTTCCTTGAAAAATTTTTAATAAGTAATGGGAAACGTCACGAAAGAGCTACAGGAAGGAGCCAAAGGCGACTGGCGTGCGCGGTTTTGAATTTCACTCGCGCTCAGACAATCAGGCCCCCCATCAGCCCTCGATCACCGCCACGATGTCGTCTTCCTTCAGGAAGACCAGCTCTTCGCCGTCGATCTTGATTTCCTGGCCGGCGTACTTGCCGAACAGCACCACGTCGCCGGCCTTCAGCGACATCGGGCGCACCTTGCCGTCGCTCATGATCAGGCCGGTGCCGGCGGCGACGACCTTGCCGCGGGTCGGCTTCTCGGTGGCGCTGTCGGGGATGACGATGCCGCCGGCGGAAACGCGCTCTTCTTCTAGACGCTTGACGATGACGCGATCATGCAACGGACGCAGTGTGCTCATGGACGACTCCAGCTGACTTAGGTTGTTGATGAACAAGGCTTTCAAGACCCGGACCGGCGATCCTGTTAGCACTCGAAGTAAATGAGTGCCAATTTTACGGGTATGTGACCCCGCTGCAAGAGATCTTTGTACGGGGGATGCAACAGCTAATTGGGCGAACCAGCCGGCGTTTCAAGGGCGCGCCGCAAAATCGCCTGCAGCCAGCGCAGCCGGCGCGACCCGGGTACGCTTCGACCATGACCCCGACCGACCCTGCCACCGTCCTGCTTTGCCATTGCAGCTGCCCGGACGCCGCCAGCGCCCAGGCCATCGCCGAGGCGCTGGTCGGCGAGCGGCTGGCCGCCTGCGTCAACCGCCTGCCCGCCGTCCATTCCACCTATCGCTGGCAGGGCGTCGTGACATGCGACAGCGAGGAGCTGCTGCTGATCAAGACCACCGCCGGGCGCTTCGACGCGCTGAAAACCCGCCTGCTCGAACTGCACCCGTACGAACTGCCCGAATTGATCGCGGTGCCGGTGCAGCGCGGCCACACGGCCTACCTGGACTGGGTGCGCGCGGCGACCGGCGGGACGACGCAAGACTGCTGACAGCCCTTGTCAGTGGCAGGGCGTCAGACTGTGCCCTCCCCACTTCGCCCTCCCTGAAATGAAGAAGACCGACTACGCCGTGCTGCTGTCGCTGGGCGCTCTGTGGGGCGGCTCGTTCCTGTTCATGCGGCTGGGTGCCGGCGCCTTCGGCGCGCTGCCGCTGGCCGGGTTACGCGCGATCGGCGCGGCGCTGTGCTTCCTGCCGCTGCTGGCCTCGCGCGCGCGGCTCGCCGAATGGCGGGCGCACTGGCGACCGATCGCCGTGGTCGGGCTGACCAACTCGGCGCTGCCGTTCGTGCTGTTCACCTTCGCCACGCGCAGCCTGCCGGCGGGCCTGGCCTCGATCATCGACGGCATGACGCCGATGTTCGCCGCGCTGATCGGCTGGCTGTGGCTGGGCCAGCGGCTGGATGCCTGGCGCGGCGCCGGGCTGGCGATCGGCTTCGCCGGCGTCATCTGGCTAGCCGAGGGCAGCCTCGCGTTGGGGCCGGGCGCGGGCGTGGCGCTGCTAGCCTGCGTGGCCGCCACCGTGCTGTACGGCTATGCGGTGCATTACACCCACCTGCGGCTGGCGGGGGTGACACCGCTGGTGGTGACGGTCGGCAGCCATATGGTCGCCGCGGGGCTGCTGTTGCCGACGACGCTGCTGGCGTGGCCGGCACAGGCACCGCCGCTGCAGGCATGGCTGGCCGCCGCGGGGCTGGCCGTGCTGTGCACGGCGCTGGCCTATGTGATGTTCTTCTGGGTGCTGGCGCGGGTCGGCGCGACGCGCATCATGGTGATTCCCTACCTGATCCCGGCGTTCGGCGTGCTGTGGGGCGCGCTGCTGCTCGGCGAGCCGGTGAGCACCCGTATGCTCGGCGGCTGCGCGGTGATCCTGCTGGGCACCGCGCTCACCACCGGACTGGTGCGCAGGCGCCACGTGGTGCCCTCACTGGCGATTGAGGAGGCATAAGGCCGCAAGGAACGGAAGCGCGATCGGCATGGTCCATAATGGCTGTCCTGCCGTTGTGCCACTGGAATCGCGATGCGCCTGATCACCGGCCGCCTGGCCGCCCGCCTGCCCGCACTGGTCCTGCTGCTGCTCGGCCTGCTGTGCGCCGTGCCCGCGTCGGCACAGGACACGGAAAGCCTGCTGCCAGTCACCGAGGCGTACAAGCTGAGCACCGACACCGCCACGCCCGGCGTGCTGAAGCTGCACTGGACAATCGCGCCGGACTACTACCTCTACCGCGGCCGCATGAAGTTCAAGGGTGGCGACGGCGTCACCCTCGGCGAAGCGCAGCTGCCTGACGGCGAGAAACACCACGACGAATACCTCGGCGACGTGGAGACCTACCACCACGGCGTCGACGCCAGCATTCCGTACACCATCGCCGCCGGCACCACGCGGCTGCAGTTGAGCGTGCAGTACCAGGGCTGCCACGAGGTCGACCCGAAGATCTGCTACCCGCCGCATACCGAGAAGCTGGACCTACCGCTGCCGGCCAATGCCGGCGTCGCGACGACGCCAGCGACCGGCAGCGCACTGGGCGCGGCGCTGAACCGGCTCGGCAGCAACGCAGGCGTCGCCACGACCGGTGCGCCGCTGCCGGCCGAGCAGGCGTTCCGCTTCGAGGCGCTGGCGCAGGGACCGGGGCAATTGCTGCTGCGCTGGACGATGCCAAAGGGCTACTACCTGTACCGTGACCAGACCACGCTGAAGCTCAAGGATGCCGCCGGTCTCACGCTGCATCCCGCATGGCCGGCCGGTACCGCGCACCACGACGAACACTACGGTGACGTCACCGTGTACTTCGACCAGGTCGAACTACCGGTGACACTGGAAGGCGACCTGGCCGGGCGCAAGCAGCTCACCCTGCAGGCGAGCTTCCAGGGCTGCCAGGACGGCGGCCTGTGCTATCCGCTGATGACGCGCGCGGTGGAGATCGACCTGAACAGCGGTGCGGCAACATCCGGCACGCCGGCGCCGGAGCTGCCACCAGCCGATCTCGCCGGCGGCCCGCTGCAGGTCAGCCTGCTCGCCGCGCTGCTGCTGGCGCTGGGTGGTGGCCTGGTGCTGAACCTGATGCCGTGCGTGCTGCCGGTGCTGTCGATCAAGGCGGTCAGCGTGCTGGAAAGCGGCGACAGCCAAGCCACCGCGCGCCGGCATGCCCTGTTCTATACCGCCGGCGTGTTGTGCAGCTTCGCCGCGCTGGGGCTGGGCATCCTTGCGCTGCGCGCAGCCGGTCATGCGCTGGGCTGGGGTTCGCAGCTGCAGCAGCCGCTGCTGGTCGGCGCACTGGCCTGCGTGATGCTGGCGGTGGGCCTGTCGATGTCCGGCGTGGTGCAGTTCGGCGCCTCGCTGGGCAATACCGGCGCGAATCTGGCCAACCGTTCCGGCCCGGCCGGCGACTTCTTCACCGGCGTGCTGGCGGTGGTGGTGGCCAGCCCGTGCACCGCGCCATTCATGGGCAGCGCGCTGGCGTATGCGTTCGCCGCGCCGATGCTGTCCGCGCTGGGGGTGTTCCTGGCGCTGGGCGTGGGGCTGGCGCTGCCGTTCCTGGCGATCGGTTTCGTGCCCGCGCTGGCGCGCCTGCTGCCGAAGCCGGGGCGCTGGATGGAAACGCTGAAGCAGGTGCTGGCCTTCCCGATGTATCTCACCGCCGCCTGGCTGGTGTGGGTGCTGGCGAACCAGCGCGGCGCTGATGCGGTCGGCCTGGTGCTGGTGGCGATGGTGCTGCTGGCGATGACGCTGTGGTGGTTCGAGCGCAGCCGCTCGCGCGGCATGCCCAGCAAGATTGCGGTGGCGGTGCTGGCGCTCGCCACACTGGTGCCGATGTACCTGCTCGCCCACGTGCCGCCACCGTCGGCGGCCACCACGGCCGAGCAAGGCGTGGTCGCCTACAGCCCGCAGAAGCTCGCCGAACTGCGCGCGGCCGGCACGCCCGTTTTTGTCGACATGACCGCCGACTGGTGCGTCACCTGCAAGGCGAACGAGCACGCGGTGCTGGGCACGCAGGCGTTCCGCGACCTGCTGCAGCGCACCGGCGCGGTCTACATGAAGGGCGACTGGACCGACGTCAACCCGACCATCAGCGCGTTCCTGCAGCAATACCATTCGCCCGGCGTGCCGCTGTACGTGGTGTTCCCGAAAAACGGCGGTCCCGGCAAGCAGTTGTCCACCGTGCTGACCCGCTCGATCGTCGAGCAGGCGCTGACGGAAGCGGCGCGCTGATGTTGAGTCGCAGCAACTGGCTGATCCTCGGCCTGGCGGTACTGGCCGCCGCGCTCGGCGGCTATGCGCAACACCGCCGCCAGCAGCCGGCGCCAACAGATACGGCTGCGATCGGCCAGCCGCTGCCGGCGATCAGCCTGCCCGACCTCGACGGCAAGCTGCATCTGCTGAGTGATTATCGCGGCCGCCGGGTATTGCTGAATTTCTGGGCCAGCTGGTGCGTGCCCTGCCTGGCCGAAATGCCGGCACTGGCACTGGCGCAGGGAAAGTTCGGCGAAAACGCACCGATCGTGGTCGGTATTGCAATGGATGAACCCGTTCACGTTCGGACCTTTTTGGCCGCACATCCGGTGAATTACCCGATCTTGATCGGCCAGATGGGCCCGCCAAGTACTTCGTTGCAACTGGGCAATATCCGTCAGGTGCTCCCCTATAGCGTGCTGATCGGTGCCGATGGGCGCATCTTGGCGACACATGCCGGCCCGTTGTCGGCGGTGCAGCTGGAACAGTGGCTGGCGCCAGGGCAAGCGCAACGCTAAGCCAGCGTCGACATACGCCGACGCACGGAAACCCGACGCTTCTCCGTCAAACATCGCCGATCTGCAGCGAACTGGACAAGATTCCCGACTGCGCGCACACTGCGCCGGGTTCCGGGACCTCCGGACGCTGGCTGGACGGTTTCGTGGCGAAGATCCTGGTCCTGCATGGACCCAACCTCAATTTGCTGGGTGCCCGCGAGCCACAGATCTACGGCCGCGAGACGCTGGCCGACATCAACCGGCAACTGGCCGAGCGGGCGCAGGCGGCCGGGCACGAGCTGGTCTGGTTCCAGTCCAACGCCGAGCACGAACTGGTCGGGCGCATCCATCAGGGCCGCGACGACCGCACCGCGATGATCCTGTGCAATGCCGGCGCATTCACCCACACCAGCATCGCGTTGCGTGACGCGTTCGCCGCGACGGCGATCCCGTTCATCGAGGTACACCTGTCGAACGTGTTCGCCCGCGAGTCGTTCCGCCACCACTCCTACCTGTCCGACATCGCGCTCGGCGTGATCTGCGGATTCGGCGGCGACAGTTACCGGCTGGCGCTGGACGCGGCGCTGCAACGGTTGCAGGCAAGCGCCGCACCCTGACGCACCGGCCGCGCGGCCTCTCCATTCACCCCCGGCCACCCAAGCGGTGGCATGACTGACCAAAGGCTGATCCGATGGATTTGCGCAAAATCAAGAAGCTGATCGACTTGCTCGAGGAATCCAACCTCGCCGAACTGGAGATCAAGGAGGGCGAGGAAGTCGTCCGCCTGTCGCGCGTGCCGAAGAACGCCGCGCCAATAGCCGCCGCACCGGCGGCCCCGGTCGCCGTGGCCGCTGCACCGGTCGCGGCCTCGCCGGCGGTCGCCGTCGAGGCGCCCGCCGCGAATGCGCTGCCGGCAGGCCACGTGGTGAAGGCCCCGATGGTCGGCACCTTCTACGCCTCGGCCACCCCCGGCACACCGGCCTTCGTCAAGGTCGGCCAGCAGGTCAAGGCCGGCGAGACGCTGGGCATCATCGAGGCGATGAAGATGTTCAACCAGATCGAGGCCGACGTGGCCGGCACCGTGCAGGCGATCCTGGTCGAGAACGGCCAGCCGGTGGAATTCGACGAACCCATGTTCGTGATTGCCTGAGGCCGCCCGGATGCTCGAGAAGGTCGTCATCGCCAACCGCGGCGAAATCGCGCTGCGCGTATTGCGCGCCTGCCACAGTCTGGGCATCAAGACCGTGGCGGTGCACTCCACCGTGGATCGCAACCTGAAGCACGTCGGCCTCGCCGACGAGTCGATCTGCATCGGCCCCGGGCCGTCGGTCGACAGCTACCTCAACATTCCGCGGATCATCGCGGCGGCGGAAATCACCGACGCCCAGGCGATCCACCCCGGCTACGGCTTCCTGTCCGAACGCGCCGACTTCGCCGAACAAGTCGAGCAGTCCGGCTTCGTCTTCATCGGCCCGACCGCCGACGTGATCCGCCTGATGGGCGACAAGGTCGAGGCGATCCGCGCGATGAAGGCCGCCGGCGTGCCGTGCGTGCCCGGCTCCGGCGGTCCACTCGGCGAAGACGTCGACACCAATATCAAGATCGCGCGCGAGATCGGCTACCCGGTGATCATCAAGGCCGCCGGCGGCGGTGGCGGCCGCGGCATGCGCGTGGTACGCACCGAGGCGCACCTGGGCAATGCGATCACCATGACCAAGGCCGAAGCCAAGGCCGCGTTCGGCAACGAGCAGGTGTACATGGAGAAGTTCCTGGAGAATCCGCGCCACGTGGAAATCCAGGTGCTGGCCGACGGCCAGGGCCACGCGATCCACCTGGGCGAGCGCGACTGCTCGATGCAGCGCCGCCACCAGAAAGTGGTCGAGGAAGCGCCGGCGCCGGGCATCACGCCGGAGCAGCGCGCGGCAATCGGCAAGGTCTGCGTCGACGCCTGCCTGCGCATCAACTACCGCGGCGCCGGCACGTTCGAGTTCCTGTTCGAGAACGGCCGCTTCTACTTCATCGAGATGAACACGCGCATCCAGGTCGAGCACCCGGTGACCGAGTTCATCACCGGCGTGGATCTGGTGCGCGAGCAGCTGCTGATCGCCGGCGGCGAGAAGCTGTCGATCCGCCAGGAGGACATCAAGATCACCGGTCACGCGATCGAGTGCCGCATCAACGCCGAGGACCCGGACACCTTCATGCCCAGCCCCGGCACGGTGAAGCGCTTCGAGGCGCCCGGCGGCCCCGGCGTGCGCGTGGACACCCACCTGTACGACGGCTACCGCATCCCGCCGAACTACGACTCGATGATCGGCAAGCTGATCGTGCACGGCCCCGACCGCGAGACCGCGATCGCGCGCATGCGCCTGGCGCTGGCCGAGACGGTGATCGAGGGCGTGAAGTGCAACATCCCGCTGCAGCAGCGGATCATGGCCGACGTCGGCTTCCAGCACGGCGGCCAGAACATCCACTACCTCGAGAAGCGGATGGCCGAGCAGAAGGAAAAGAATGCGGCAACGAACGGAGAGTCGTGAGAAGCACGCTGGCGCGTCGCCACCCACCCCGCTCACTCCTCGATCATTCGTTCCTCGCCCATGCCATTCCTTGAACTCTCCCTGGTCGTCCGCACCGAGCAGCAGCCCCGCGCGGAAGAGGCGCTGGACGATCTCGGCGCGCTGTCGATCACGCTGCAGGACGCCGATGCCCAGACGCCGGACGAGCAGGCGATCTTCGAACCGGGCGTAGGCGAGCTGCCGCTGTGGCCCACGATCACGATCAACGCGCTGTTCGACGAACACACCGACCGGCGCGGGCTCAGTGCGGCGCTGGGCGAATTGCTGCCATGGCTGGAGCCGGATCAGCTGACATTCCACGAGGTCGCCGACCAGGACTGGGAGCGCGCGTGGATGGACCAGTTCAAGCCGATGCCGTTCGGCCGCCGACTGTGGATCTATCCGTGGAACATCGAGCCACCCGCCGATGACGATCTCGTGGTGGTGCGCCTCGACCCCGGCCTCGCCTTCGGCAGCGGCACCCACCCGACCACGGCACTGTGCCTGGAATGGCTGGACGGGCTCGAGCTTGCCGGCAAGACGATCACCGACTACGGCTGCGGCTCGGGCATCCTGGCGATCGCCGCGCTGAAGCTTGGCGCGGCCAGCGCGGTCGGCGTCGACAACGATCCGCAGGCGCTCACCGCTTCGGCCGACAACGCCGAACGCAACGGCGTGGCCGATCGCTTCGCGCTGTTCCTGCCGCAAGACGTTGATGCTGAACCTGCCGACGTCTTCATCGCCAACATCCTCGCCGGCCCGCTCGGCGAACTCGCACCCACCTTCGCCGCCGCGGCGAAACCCGGCGCGCCGTTCGCGATCTCCGGCATCCTCGCCGGCCAGCAGGACGAACTGCTGCAGCGCTACGCCGAATGGTTCGACGCGTTGCGCGTGGACACGCGCGAAGACTGGGTGCGCATCAGCGGTCGTCGCCGCGGCTGAGGTCGCCCGATCGCCGGCTTGCCCGCGCGATCACCCTGCTAAGCTTGCCGGATACCGATTCAAAGCGGCCTGCATGTATACACAATGTCCCGAATGCCTGTCCGTGTTTTCGCTGGATGCGCAGACGCTGGCGAAAGCGCACGGCCACGTCGTGTGCGGACATTGCGAGGCCAGCTTCGACAGCCTCGCCACGCTCGCCGAGCAGTTGCCGCCGGAACCGTTCGCCGAGCTGCCGGTCAACGAGCCCGCGTTTGAGCCGCCCCTGCTCGATCTGGTGGTCTATCGGCCACGACCCCACCCGCCGGCGGTGGTCGTCGCCGACGAGATGGTCACCACAGCCACACCCAGGCCGGCCGTCGAGGACTTTTCGCAACTGGTCTTCGCGCCGCGTTTCGCCCACGAGCCGCAACCGCATGAACGCGCGGCCCGGTGCGAGCGGCGGCACCTGCGTTCGTCCGGCGAACGGCGCTGGCCGTGGATCGTGGCGTGCCTGTTGCTCGCGTTGCTGCTCGCCGTTCAGCTGGCCTGGGCCAAGCGCGACGAGCTGATCCGCAACCCCACCGTGGGCGACTGGCTGCGCGGCAGCTGTGCCGTGCTCGGCTGCGAGCTGCCGCTGGTCGCCGCGCCACAACAGCTGCGCCTGCTGGCCAGCAACGTGCAGGCCCATCCCAGCGTCGCCGGCGCACTGATGATCAGCGCCAGCGTGCGCAACGACGCCAGTTTCGCCCAGCCCTGGCCGGTGCTGACGATCACCATGTCGAACGCCCAGGGCCAGCGCATCGCGATGCGCCGCCTGCAGCCAGCCGAGTACCTGGACGACGTCGCGATCCTGCGTCATGGCCTGGCGCCTGGCGGCAGCGCGGTGCTGCTGCTGGAAGTGGAAGACCCGGGCGACAAGGCGGTGGCGTTCGAGATCGGTTTCGAATAATGCGTCTGCGGTACTTAAAATTATCGGCCCGCGCGGGTAGACTCGACCCCTCGCGCCCGACATGCCGGACGGCATGCGATACACGCCGCGACACGCAAGATCAGTCATAACCATGAGCAGCGGCCTATGCAGTCGTCGCTTCGTATGTGAGGGGAGATGTCCGTGAATGCCGTAAGACTGCCTGCTGCCGAGGCCGCGAAACAGACCTCGTCGCAAGGCACAGGCTCGACCGGCGCCAGCCTTCAGGGCCAGAGCGCACTGAGCGAATGTGTCACCCGCACGGTGCGTCGCTACCTTGCCGACATCGGCGACACCGAATGTGCCGAAGGCCTGCACGCGCTGGTACTGCGCGAGGTCGAGGTGCCACTGCTGCGCGAAGTGCTGGCCTTCCATGACGGCAACCAGAGCCGCGCCGCCAGCGCGCTGGGCATCAACCGTGCCACCTTGCGCAAGAAGCTGGCCGCGCACGGCTTGCTGTAACCCATCCCGCGTATCCCCCAAAAGCCGCCCACCATCCGGGCGGCTATAATGAGCGGCTTTCCCCTTCTGGAAACCCGCTCATGTCCGCTCCCCAGCTCGTCCCGGTCCGTCGCGCCCTGCTCAGCGTCTCCGACAAGGCCGGCCTGATCGACCTGGGCCGGCGCCTCGCCGCCAGGGGCATCGAGCTGCTCTCCACTGGCGGCAGCGCGAAGGCGCTGCGCGAGGCCGGCATCGCGGTCACCGAGGTCAGCGACCTCACCGGTTTCCCCGAGATCATGGACGGCCGCGTGAAGACGCTGCACCCGAAAGTGCATGGCGGCCTGCTCGGTCGCCGCGGCACCGACGACAAGGTGATGGCCGAGCTCGGCATCGCGCCGATCGACCTGCTGGTGCTGAACCTGTACCCGTTCGAAGCCACCGTGGCGAAACCCGGCTGCACGCTGGAACAGGCGATCGAGAACATCGACATCGGCGGTCCGGCGATGCTGCGCTCGGCGGCGAAGAACTGGAGCGACGTCGGCGTACTCACTTCGCCGGACCAATACGCCGACGCGCTGGCCGAGATCGAGCAGCACGGCGGCCTCACCCGCGGCACCCGCTTCAAGCTCGCGGTGGCCGCGTTCAACAACGTGTCCAGTTACGACGGCGCGATCAGCGACTACCTGTCCGGCCTGGAACTCAACGATGCGCAGGACGCGATCACCGGCCACGCCAGCTTCCCGGGCCAGGTCAATGGCCGCTTCGTGAAGTTGATGGACCTGCGCTACGGCGAGAACCCGCACCAGCAGGCCGCGTTCTACCGCGACCTGTACCCGGCGCCGGGCACGCTGGCCACGTTCAAGCAGCTGCAGGGCAAGGAGCTGTCGTTCAACAACATCGCCGACGCCGACGCGGCATGGGAATGCGTGCGCAGCTTCGTCAAGCCGGCCTGCGTGATCGTCAAGCACGCCAACCCGTGCGGCGTGGCGGTGAGCCTGGACGGCATCAGCAAGGCGTACGACCTGGCCTTCCAGACTGATCCCACCTCGGCGTTCGGCGGCATCATCGCGTTCAACCGCGAGGTCGACGGCGCCACCGCGCGCGCGATCGTCGAACGCCAGTTCGTCGAGGTGGTGCTGGCACCCGCTTATGCGGATGACGCGCTGAAGGCGTTCCACAAAAAGGGCAACGTGCGCGTGCTGGTGATCCCGACGCCTGCTGGCGGCGACTTGCGTGCCGCGCACCCCGGCATGAATTCCAAGCGGGTCGGTTCCGGCCTGCTGCTGCAGAGCGCCGACACCGGCATGATCACCGCGGCGGACCTGAAAGTAGTCACCCGCAAGGCGCCCACCGAGGCGCAGATCCACGACCTGATCTTCGCCTGGAAGGTGGCCAAGTTCGTCAAGTCCAACGCCATCGTCTACGCCAAGGATCGCCAGACCATCGGCATCGGCGCCGGCCAGATGAGCCGCGTCTACAGCGCGAGGATCGCCGGCATCAAGGCCGCCGACGAGAAGCTCGAAGTGCGCGGCTCGGTGATGGCCAGCGACGCGTTCTTCCCGTTCCGCGACGGCATCGATGCCGCCGCCGCGGCGGGCATCAGTGCGGTGATCCAGCCCGGCGGCTCGATGCGTGACGCCGAGGTGATCGCCGCTGCCGACGAGCACGACATGGCGATGGTATTCACCGGGATGCGCCATTTCCGGCATTGAGTCCCGGCCTGCGGAGGCGCACGCTCGGCATCCATCCTTCGATCCGGAGGCTGCCATGCATTACGAGCTGTATTACTGGGCCGGCATCCAGGGCCGCGGCGAGTTCGTGCGGCTGGCGCTGGAAGACGCCGGCGCCGGCTACGACGACGTGGCGCGCATACAGGGCGACGACGCCATCGTGCGTTACCTCGACGGCGTCCACGAAGGCGCGCTGCCGTTCGCGCCGCCGTTCCTCAAGGCCGGCCGGCTGCTGATCGCGCAGACCGCGAACATCCTGCAATATCTCGGACCGCCGCTCGGCCTGGTGCCGGACAGCGAAAGCCGGCGGCGCTACGCGCACCAGTTGCAGCTGACCATCAGCGACCTCGTTGCCGAAGTGCACGACTCCCACCACCCGATCGCCGGCAGCCTGTACTACGAGGACCAGCGCGTCGAGGCATTGCGCCGTGCGGCCGATCTGCGCGAGACGCGGCTGCCGAAGTATCTGGACTATTTCGAGCAGGTGCTGGAACGCGGCGGCGGCCAGCATGCCCTGCACGAGCACTCCTACGTCGATCTTTCGCTGTTCCAGCTGATGAGCGGGCTGGAGTACGCATTTCCGCGCGCCATGCGGCGCCTCGGGCACGGGCTGCCGCTGCTGCATGCGTTGAAGCAGCGGGTGGCGCAACGACCGCGCATCGCCGCCTACCTGGCGTCGGCGCGGCGGCTTCCGTTCAACGAGAGCGGCATCTTCCGCCACTACCCGGAACTGGACGACCCGGCGTAAGCCCGCTCAGAACAGCGCGATCACCATCGCGCCGGCCACGATCAGCACGCCGCCGATCAGCAACGGCCAGCTCGGCCGCTCGCCCAGGAACACCAGCCCCAGCACGATCGCCAACGCCACGCTGAGCTTGTCGATCGGCGCCACCTTGCTCACCGGCCCCAGTTGCAGCGCGCGGTAGTAGCACAGCCACGACAACCCCGTGGCGATGCCGGACAACACCAGGAACAGCCAGCTGTGCAGCGGCAGCCCGGTGGGCCTGGCCCATTCCTGGCGCAGGCTGAGGATGCCGGCGGTGACCAGCAGGATCACGATGGTGCGGATGAAGGTGGCGAGGTTGGAATTGATGCCGACCACGCCGAGCTTGCCGAACAACGCGGTCAGCGCCGCGAACAGCGCCGAACCCAACGCAAACAACAGCCAGCTTTCACGCAGTTGCATCGCGCCACCCTCCGCCGGGATACCGGACTGGCGTCGTCGGCATGTCCAGCGCCGACGACGCGGTTCAGCGTGTGGCTCAGTGGCCGCCGTCCGCCGGCGCCGGCTCGGTCGAACCCTCGGCGGGCGGCCGGCTCTTGCCCCATTCCAGCACCTTGTACATCACCGGCCCCACCGGCTTCTGGCCGTGCTCGTCGACCAGCCGGCCCTGCGGATCGACCATGTAGGTCTGCGCGATGCCGCTCCTGGGGGTGATCACCACCATGTAGACGCGGCCGTTGCGGCTGTATTCCTGGATGCTGTTGTCGCCTTCCTGGTGTATCCGCACTTCCGGCGGCTGGTCGCGGGCGGCCTGCGCGCTGCCTTCGTCGCGCATCGCCGGCAGCGCCTGCGGCTTCAGGTCCAGCGACTGCGCGGACGAGGACGACGCGGCGTGGGCCGAGCGCTGCCTAGCCGCCGGCTTGGCGGCCGGCTTGGCCGCCGACTCCACCGCTTTCACGCCCGGGTCGTTGATCCCGGGCGGTGGTGGCACATTCGTCGATGGGACGTACTGCGCCCATACACTCGATGTGAACAGGACGCTGGCGGCAACCAGCAAGGCAGCGGTTTTCATGGCGGCAACCTCGTTCGGGGAGCGCAGCATAACAGCGCCTCCGCCGGGCTTTCGTGAAGCGCGACGTTTCGCCGTGCATGCGCGCCGTGCATGCGAGAATGAGGCATGCCCAAACTCATCCTGATCGACGGCTCCTCCTACCTGTACCGCGCCTTCCACGCGTTGCCGCCGCTCTCCAACGCCCGCGGCGAGCCCACCGGCGCGCTGTTCGGCGTGGTCAACATGCTGCGCGCCACCCTGAAGGCGAACCCCGATTACCTGGCCTTCGTCAGCGATGCGCCCGGCCCGACCTTCCGCGACGCGCTATACGCCCAGTACAAGGCGAACCGCCCGCCGATGCCGGACGACCTGCGCTCGCAGGTCGAGCCGATGCTGGCGATCGTGGGCGCGCTGGGCTTCCCGATCCTGCGCGTGCCCGGGGTCGAGGCCGACGACGTGATCGGTACGCTCGCCCTGCAAGCGCAGGCGCTCGGCATCGAGGTGGAGGTCTCCACCAGCGACAAGGACATGGCCCAGCTGGTCGGTTCCCACGTCGCCCTGGTCAACACCATGAGCAACACGGTGATGGACCGCGATGGCGTGATGGAAAAATTCGGCGTGATGCCGGAGCAGATCATCGACTTCCTCGCGCTCACCGGCGACGCCATCGACAACATCCCCGGCGTACCCAAGTGCGGCCCGAAGACCGCCGCCAAGTGGCTGGCCGAATACGCCACGCTGGATGGCGTGATCGCCCATGCCGACCGCATCGGCGGCAAGATCGGCGAAAGCCTGCGCGCCACGCTGCCGCAGCTGCCGCTGTCACGCGAGCTGGCGACGATCAAGACCGACGTGCCGCTGGAGTTCGGCCCCACCGAGCTGACCCGGCGCGAGGCCGACACCACGCTGCTGCGCGAGCTGTACACGCGCTACGAGTTCAAGGCGGCGCTGAAGGAACTGGACAACGCGGCACCGGTCAGCGAGGGAGGCGACGACACTTCTGTCGAGATCACGACAAAAGGCGTCGCGACTGAAGCCACTGCTGCAGCGGCGGCCGACCTTTCGTTCGCGGGCGACTACGAGCTGGTCACCACGCCAGCGCAGCTCGATGCGTGGATCGAAAAGCTGCGCGACGCCGAACTGATCGCCTTCGACACCGAGACCACCAGCATCGATGCGATGCGCGCGGACATCGTCGGCCTCAGCCTCGCGGTGGAGCCGGGCAAGGCCTGCTACATCCCGCTCGGCCACGACTACCCCGGCGCGCCGAAGCAGCTTGATCGCGACAGCGTGCTCGCCGCCTTGAAGCCCGTCTTCGAGGATCCGGCGCGGCCCAAACTGGGCCAGCACGCGAAGTACGACATCAACATCCTGTCGCACTACGGCATCGCCGTGCAGGGCCTCAAGCACGACTCGATGCTGGAATCCTACGTGTGGAATGCCACCGCCACGCGCCACGACATGGATTCGCTGGCGAAGAAGTACCTCGGCTACGACACGGTGAAGTACGAGCAGGTCGCCGGCAAGGGCGCGAAGCAGATCTCGTTCTCGCAGGTGGACCTGGACACCGCCTGCCGCTACGCCGCCGAGGACGCCGATGTCACCCTGCGCCTGCACCACGCGCTGTGGCCGAAGCTGGAGAGCGTGCCGGCGCTGCGCCGCGTGTACGAGGAGATCGAGATCCCGCTGGTGCCGGTGCTGGCCGAGATGGAACGCCGCGGCGTGCTGATCGACGGCGACGAGCTGCGCCGGCAGAGCCAGCAGCTGGGCAAGCGCATGCTGGAACTGCAGCAACAGTCGTACACGTTGGCCGGACGCGAGTTCAACCTCGACTCGCCAAAGCAGTTGCAGGCGGTGCTGTTCGACGAGCTGCACCTCGAAGCAAAACTGAAGACGCCGACCGGCCAGCCGTCCACCAACGAGGAAGCGCTGGAGGCGATCGCCGACACCCACGAACTGCCGCGGCTGATCCTCGACTACCGTGGCCTGGCCAAGCTGCGCAGCACCTACACCGACAAGCTGTCCGGCATCGTCAATCCGCGCACCGGCCGCGTGCACACCAGCTACCACCAGGGCTCGGTGGCGACCGGGCGGATCTCCTCGTCCGATCCGAACCTGCAGAACATCCCGGTGCGCACCGAGGAAGGCCGGCGCATCCGCCAGGCCTTCATCGCGCCGCCGGGCTGGCAGGTGATGGCAGCAGACTATTCGCAGATCGAGCTGCGCATCATGGCGCACCTGTCCGGCGACGAGGGCCTGCTCAAGGCCTTCCGCGAGGGCGGCGACGTGCACCGCGCCACCGCCGCCGAGGTGTTCGGTCTGAAGCCCGAGGAGGTCAGCGCCAACCAGCGCCGCGCCGCCAAGGCGATCAACTTCGGCCTGATGTACGGCATGAGCGCGTTCGGCCTGGCGCGCCAGCTCGGCGTGGACCGCGGCGAAGCCAGCGATTACATGGAGCGCTACTTCGCCCGCTACCCCGGCGTGCACGCATTCATGGAGGCCACCCGCGAACGTGCGCACCGCGACGGCTACGTGGAAACCATCTTCGGCCGCCGCCTGTACCTGGAAAACCTCACCTCACGCAACGCCGGCCTGCGCCAGGGCGCCGAGCGCGCCGCGGTGAATGCGCCGATGCAGGGCAGCGCGGCGGACATCATCAAGCGCGCGATGATCGCCTTGGCGGCGTGGCTGAAAAGTCGCGACGACGCCCACATGCTGATGCAGGTACACGACGAACTGGTGTTCGAGGTGCGCGCCGACGCGGTCGACGCGGTGCGTGCCGCGGTGGTCGAGCGGATGTCCGGCGCGGCGGCACTGGCGGTGCCGCTGCTGGTCGACGTGGGCGTGGGCGCCAACTGGGACGAGGCGCATTGAGCGCGGCCAGGGAATGCCTCGCGCAACAACGACTTGATGGTTAACTTTTCATGAGGATGAATCGTTTTTAAATTTCTTCGGAAACCGTGCAACTTTCTCCGCAAATCACGCACTAACACTTCGGATGCACGCAACGGCATCCGCGGCGCGCTCACCTCCCTGGGCCGCCACAGGCGCGAACCTCTCCCCTGGGTCTTCGCGTCTGCCCCCGCCCCGGAGGCTCCCCCTAGCCTCCGGGGCTTTTTTTGCCCGCGATTCGTGCCCTCTGTACACCCCATGCACGGCGGCAGCAGGCATACTCGCCCCCACATTCACCACGGGATACACCATGCGCGCAGGCCTGATCATCGTTGGCATCATCCTCGTCGCCGCCGGCATCTGGGTGGTGGCGGGCCATGCCTCCTACCAGACCACCGACACCTTGCTGCAGGTGGGCTCGGCCAAGATCACCGCCACCCACGACCAGGGCGTACCGCAATGGATCGGCATCGCCGGCATCGTGGTCGGCGCGCTGCTGGCGGTCGGTGGCTTCCTGCAGAAGCGCTGAACCACGCCCTGGCTGCTCCGGAAACCGCCGCAGCGGCGGTTTCCGTCTGCGCCCACTACAATGGGCGCGATGGATGTCTCGTACCTGATCGACCCGCTCAACGAAGCGCAGCGCGAAGCCGTCTGCGCCCCACCCGGCCACTATCTCGTATTGGCAGGCGCCGGCTCCGGCAAGACCCGCGTGCTGACCCACCGCATCGGCTGGCTGACCCAGGCCGAGCGGGTGCCGCCGTGGGCCATCCTCGCCGTCACCTTCACCAACAAGGCCGCCGGCGAGATGCGCGCGCGGCTGGAAGCGCTGATTCCCGGCGGCACCCAGGGGCTCACCGTCGGCACCTTCCACGGCATCGCGCATCGCCTGCTGCGCCGGCACTGGCGCGAGGCAGGCCTGCCGGAAGCGTTCCAGATCCTCGACGCCGACGACCAGCTGCGGCTGGTCAAGCGCGTCATCGCCGGGCTGGGCCTGGACGATGCGAAATATCCGCCGCGCCAGGCCTGCTGGCAGATCAACCAGTGGAAGGACGAGGGCAAGCGGCCGGACGGCATCGAGCATCGCGACCATCCGGTCACGCATACGTTCGTGAACATCTACAAGGCCTACGAGGACGCCTGCCGCCGCGCCGGGCTGGTCGACTTCGCCGAACTGCTGCTGCGCGCGCACGAGCTGTGGCTGAAGAACCCGGCCGTGCTGGAGCATTACCAGCAGCGCTGGCGGCATCTGCTGATCGACGAATTCCAGGACACCAACACGCTGCAGTACGCGTGGATCCGTGTGCTCGCCGGCACCACCGGCAAGGTCTTCGCGGTTGGCGACGACGACCAGTCGATCTACGGCTGGCGCGGCGCCAAGGTGGAGAACATGGCGCAGTTCCTGCGCGACTTCCCCGGCGCGCGCACGATCAAGCTGGAACAGAATTACCGCTCCACCTCGACCATCCTGAAGGCCGCCAACAGCGTCATCCAGCGCAACGGCAGCCGCCTCGGCAAGCAGCTGTGGACCGCCGGAGATGACGGCGAGCGCATCGCGCTGTACGCCGCCTACAACGAGCAGGACGAGGCGCGCTTCGTGATCGAGCGCATCCGCGAATACATCGACGAGCAGGGTTCGGCGAAGGACTGCGCGATCCTGTACCGCTCCAACGCGCAGTCGCGCAACTTCGAGGAACAGCTGGCCCAGCGCAACATCGGCTACCGCGTCTACGGCGGCCAGCGCTTCTTCGAGCGCGCCGAGGTCAAGGATGCGCTGGCCTATCTGCGGCTCACCGCGAACCGGCATGACGACGCCGCGTTCGAGCGCGCGGTGAACACCCCGCCGCGCGGCATCGGCGAGCGCACGCTGGACGCGCTGCGCCGCCGTGCCCGCGGCGAGAACACGTCGATGTGGGAAGCTGCACTGTCCGAACTGAGCGGCGGCAGCGAGCTGGCCGGCCGTGCGAAGAACGCGGTGAAGGCGTTCCTCGGCATGATCGACGCGATGGCGCGCGCTTTTCAGCCGCCGACGTCTGATGGCGAAAAGGACGCGCTCACCCTGGCCGAACAGATCGACCACGCGATCACCCATACCGGCTTGCGCGATTTTTACGAGAAGGACTCGCGCGGCAACGCCGAGTCGCGGGTGGAAAACCTGGACGAACTGGTCAACGTGGCCAGCCGCTTCGAGCGCACCGCCGAGGACATCGACGCCGGCCTGAGCGAGCTCTCCGCGTTCCTGTCGCATGCCACCCTGGAAGCGGGCGAGAACCAGGGCGAGGCGTGGGACGACTGCGTGCAGCTGATGACCCTGCACTCGGCCAAGGGACTGGAGTTCCCGCTGGTCTTCCTGGTCGGCATGGAGGAAGGCCTGTTCCCCAGCCAGCGCTCGGTCGACGACGAAGGGCGGCTGGAGGAGGAGCGCCGGCTCGCCTACGTCGGCATCACCCGCGCCCGCGAGAAACTCGTCGTCACCCACGCCGAATCGCGTCGCATGCACGGCACCGAAATGCTGGCGCGACCCTCGCGCTTCCTCGGCGAGATGCCCGCCGAACTGATCGACGAGGTGCGCCCGCGCGTGCACGTCACCCGCCCGCTGTACACCGGCCGCCCTCACGAGATCTCGCCGTCGCTGGAGGAATCGCTGCCGGTGAAACTCGGCCAGCGCGTCAGCCACCCGAGCTTCGGCGATGGCGTGGTGATCAGCGCCGAAGGCAGCGGCGCGCATACCCGGCTGCAGGTGAACTTCGAAGGCGCCGGCAGCAAGTGGCTGGTGGCGGCGTACGCCAACCTCACGCCGCTGTAACTGTCCCGACCGTGCCCGTCTTGCCATAACGCATTGCGTTATATGACGGAAAGCGTTATGGTCACCGCATGATATGGAGCTTCGCGGACAAGGAGGCGGAGAAGATCTGGGGTGGTACGCCATCTCGGCGTTTGCCCATGGACATCCAGCCGGTCGCGCGCCGCAAATTGCGCATGCTCAACAACGCCTCGACGCTGGACGATTTGTGTGTTCCTCCGGCCAACCGCCTCGAAGCGTTGAAGGGTGACCGCAAGGGCTGGCACAGCATCCGCATCAACGACCAATGGCGCATCTGCTTCCACTGGAAGGACGGCGATGCCCTCGACGTGGAAATCGTCGATTACCACTGAACACCGGAGTCGGCCATGAAGACCCTGCCCAACATCCATCCCGGCGAAGTGCTCCTCGAAGAGTTCCTGCTGCCGCTGAACATCAGCCAGAATGCCCTCGCTCGCGCCGCTGGCGTCCCGCCGCGCCGCATCAACGAAATCGTGCTCGGCAAGCGTGGCGTCACCGCCGATACTGCAGTGCGGCTCGCGGCCGCACTCGGCACCAGCGAGCGCTTCTGGTTGGGTCTGCAGGCCGACTATGACCTGGAGGAAGCGCATCGGGCGCTGGGCAGGGCGGTGAAACGCATCGAGCGGATCGCCGCCTGATATGTCGCGTCGAGTGAGCCTGAGCTGGCCGCCTGCTGCCCCTATTTGAGCAGTCGGGTGCTCGGCAACTTGGCACTACTCATCCTAAAGTTTACTTTTAACAACAATCGCGAAAAATGTTCGTGAGGGCGTGTACAACAATCCAAGGCTTGTTTGTGTCCGACAAAACGGAAAACAGCTGATGGCCCTGCCCGAGTGGAACACCAAGGTCGAGTCAGAAACAGAAATAACACCAACCCTGAGTATCAAATCCACCGGCATCCCGGCTGATTTATTTAAACAGGTGGTTCTCGCCCAACAAGCCGGTCTGGCACAAACTCTGGATGCCACAATTGCAACACTAAATACGGAAAGGTCTTCAGTCGTCGCGAGACGAGATTCGCTCCGGATTGCTCAAGCAGTTGAACGAACTCGGCACCTAGTAACAACGTGACATTCCACTGCCATTACCCCCGCAACCGCGGCACCCCATGCTCGTCGCGCTCCTCGATCGCAATCGGCTGCGTGTCGGGCTGACCGGGGTTGGCGGTTTGCGCCAGCGGGGTGACCGCGTCGCCGCGGGCGGATGCCAGCGCGTTGCGATAGCAGCGCTGCGCCTGCTCCGTATCGCCCTGGCCGGCGAACGCGTCGCCCAGAGCTTCCCAGGCGGCGCTGCCCGGCACCAGCGCCAGCGAGCGCTGCAGGTACTGCCGTGCCTTGCCCCACAGCTTCAGCCGCACGCACATGCGGCCGAGCGTGAGCAGCAGGTTGGCATCGTTCGGATGCGCGTCGAGCCAGCCTTCGGCGCGGCGCAGGCGCGCCTCGACGTCGTCGCCGGCCAGGCTGCCGTAGGTTTCGATCAACAGCGGCGACCACTCGCGACGCAGCGCGGATTCCACCTCGTCCATCGCCGGCAGGGTCAGTCCGAACGCGGCCGCGCGGCGGGCGTAGACGTCGATCACCGCGGGTACGCGGCGTTGCGTCTTCGGCAGTTGCGACCATAGCGCGTTGAGGCTGGCACCGTCCGCGGCGGCATGGATGGTGGCGGCCAGCACCTGCGCTTCCAGCGCGGCATAGGCGCGGTTGCCCAATGCGCCGCTCTTCTGCAACGGCGCCAGGGCTTCGCGGGCGCGTCGGATGTCACCGCTCGCCAGCGCGGCCAGCACCAGCTCGCGCCAACCACCCGGGGTCAGCGTGCCCTTGTCGGCTTCGGGCACCAGCAGCGCCAGCGCTTCGGCCGGCTTGCCTTCGCGGCGCAGTACGCGGGCGCGCAGCACGCGGGCCGCCTGCGGCGCGGATTGCGCGGCCTGATCCAGCGCTTCCAGCGCGCGGCCGTGTTCGCCGCGGCGCGAGGCCGCCTCGGCCGAGGCCAGCAGGGCCGGACCGCGCAGACTGTCCAGCCGCGAGGCGCGGTTGAGGTCGCGCTCGGCGTCACCGTGGCGGCCTTCCATCAGGGCGATCAGACCGTCGCCAAGACGCTGCTGGCTGAGCCGCCGGTGTCGTCGCGAGAACGCGCCGAACGGCCAGCGCGCCAGCCGCCACAGCGCGGTGAGCAGCGCCCACGCCAGCAGCAGGATGACCAGCGCCGCGACCACCGTGGTTTCCACCTTCCAGCCGCGCAGGCGCAGCAGCACATAGCCGGGATCTTCGGCCACCCAGTGCCAGCCGAACGCGGCCAGCGCGGCGACGACCACCAGCAACAGAAGCCAATACCAAAGCCTCATGGCCGGGCCCCGCCCGACGCCGCGGAACCGGCTGCAGCGGGACTGAGCGCATGCACCGCGCGCAGGTTGCGCAGTTCGCTCAGCGCGGCGCCCAGCTGCACCGGCGCGTCCGCCGGCAACTGGCTGGCGAGTTGTTTCAAGGTCTCGCGCGCCTGCTGCACCGCCGGCGCGCTGCCGTCGAACTGGCTGGTCAGCGCGGTATCCACCCGCTGCAGCGCGGCCGCATAGCCCTTGCTGTCATGGGCCAGCAACGCCGCCTGCGCCTGGGCCAGGTCGAGCGCAGCCAGCTCGCGCGCGAAACGTGCATCGGCGACGGCCAGCGGCGCACCGTCATCGCGCTGCACGCTGACCACGCTGGCCAGCGCGCGGCGGATGCGCGACCACGCATCGGTAGCCTCGGCGGTACTGCTGTCGAGTGGCTTCAGCGGCAGGCCGGCCAGCTCGCCGCGCAGCGCCACCAGCTGCTGCAACGCGCCGGCCTGGCTGGCTGGCTGGCTCTTCACCAGCGCTTCGTGCTCGGCGTTGATGCTCTGGCGCAGGCCGCTGAAGGCGCCGTCGTTGACCGCGGCCAGGGTCTTGTCGGCCAGTGCGTACGCGGCAGCCGCGCCCTGCGCGTCATGGAACAGCGTGTAGCGTTCGCCGGCCATGCGCAGCAGCGATTCGGTCTCGTCCAGCAACATGCCGTCGCGGCCGCTCAGGCTCTTCTCGGCGAGCTTGGCCACCGCGTCTTCGAGATGGCGTGTGCGCTCGGCCTGGCCGAGTAGTTCCTCGCGCAGCGAACGGTTGACCTGGGCCGCATCGTCCAGCCGCTGGTTCAGGCTGCTGCGCTGGTCGCCCAGCGCGGTCAGCGTGGTTTCCAGCGTGGCCACGCGCTGCTGCAGGCTGGCAACACTCTGGTTGTCCGCGGCGCTGCCCTGCTCCTGTTGCCACTGGCGCCAGCCGATGTAACCGGAAGCGCCCACCGCGACCAGCGCCAGCAGCACCGCCAGCGCCAGACTGCCGCCGCCGCGCGGACGCGGCGCGGGACGCGGCGCTGCGGAACGGGTCGCACGCACGGACGGTTCGACAAGTACCGCATCGGGTGCAGCGGGATCGGGACGGACGCCCTCAGGCGCGTTCGGCTTGTCTACGTTGCTCATGCACGCATGCTAGCAGCCCATACGGCCGCGTTCGTAGCAAGCGGACGTGAAGAGCGCTCAGTGCGCCGGCATGGCCGCGGCCAGCAGGTCCGCCGACAACGCCGAGGCGGCCGTGACGATGCGCTGGAAACCCGCCGCACGCGCGGCGGCGGCCAACCGTTCGCTGCTCGCCACCGCGGTCGCCGCGCACAGCCGTGTCCACGCCTTCGCCGGCAGCAACTGCTGCAGGTTGTGCAGCGCTTCGGCGCTGGACAGCAGCACCTGCGCCGAGGCCGGCAATTGCAGCAGCGCATCCACATGACGGCGGCCCAGTCGCGGTGGCGCCCGCCGATAGACGTGCAGTTCATGCAGTTGCGCGCCGCGTGCGGCGAGTTGTTCGCGCAGCACGCCGCGGCCGCCGGGCGCGCCGACCAGCGCCACCCGATGGCCGCGCAGGTCATGCAACGCGGGATGCTCGAGCAGGCCTTCGCTGTCCTGCCGGCGTGGTGCCAGCGGCGCGGCGATGCCATGCCGGCGCAAGGCCCGCGCCGTGCCCTGACCCACTGCCAGTACCGTCGCCGTGGTCCGCAGCGGCAACAGCGCCGCGGCGTAACGCACGGCGGCCGGGCTGGTGAAGACGACCAGTTCGGCTGCCAGCGCCGCATGCAGGCCGCTGCGCGCGTCCGCGACATCCACCACGCTGTGCAGGGCCAGGCCCGGCAGCAGCAGCGGCACGCCACCGAGCGCGCGCACCCGGCGCGCCAACGCCGACGCGGTGCCGGCCGGGCGGGTGATCACCACGGTCCGGCCGTGCAGGTCCTGCGTGTCCCGAGAGGATTGTCGCTGCATCCGCGCACCGCGTCCGGCCACTGTCATGGCCCCAGTGTAACGGTGGCCCTACACTGGGCGGTCTTCCCCTCCCCGCGGACCCCAACCACGTGAGCACGACCGACGACGCCACATCGCACGCGCAGCAATTGATCCAGTTCATCCGCGACGAAATCCCGCTGGCCCACGCGATGGACCTGCAACTGGCCGACTGCGACGACGACCGTCTGAGCCTGCGTGCGCCGCTGGCGCCGAACGTCAACGACAAGGGCTGCGCGTTCGGCGGCAGCCTGGTCAGCCTGATGACCCTGAGCGGCTGGGCGCTGGTGGAACTGGCGCTGCGCCGGCGCGGCCACGACTGCGACGTGTTCGTCGCCGAATCCAGCGTGCGCTACCTGGCGCCGCTGTGGCAGGACTTCCACAGCGAGGCGCGGCTGGCCGCCGAGGCCGACTGGACCACGTTCTTCAACACACTCGAGGCTCGCGGCAAGGCGCGTATCGGCGTCGACTGCGTGGTGCCCGGCGAACACGGCCAGCCGGCCTGCACCCTGAGCGCGCGCTTCGTCGCCAAGCGCCGCGGCTGAAGTGGCGTGCGCCCGCTTGAGGCAGAATGGGCGGGCATCCACCGGGGAGGAGTCACCCATGCGCCGCATCCTGAGCATTCTCGTCGTGCTGTCCGTACTGCTGCTGGCCGGCTGCGCCACCAAGACCCGCAGCGACGCGCTGACCACCACGCTCAAGGCCTACGGCAGCACGGTGCGCTGGGGCGATTTCCAGAGCGCCGCGCAATTCATCGACCCGAAGGTACGCGCCGCCCACCCGCTGAGCCCGCTGGAACTGGCACGCTACCGGCAGGTACGCGTGAGCGAGTACGACGACGGTGCCGGCCCGGTGCCGACCGGCGACTTCGACGTGCAGCAGACCGCCATGATCAGCCTGGTCAACATCCATACCCAGTCCGAGCGCAGCATCGTCGATCACCAGACCTGGCACTACGACGAGGCGACCAAGCACTGGTGGCTGACCAGCGGCTTGCCGGACATCACCCAGGACTGAGCGGTTGCCCCGGATCGGCGGATGCCCGCGCCGATCACGGCATACCCGTATAATCGCCGGTTTACCCGAGCCGATGCCATCAGGGCACAGTGGACTGACGATGAACGATTTCCTGCACAAGCTGCCCGAATTTATCGGCAACCATGTGGCCTTGTCGGCCCTGTTCATGATCCTGCTGGTGGCGTTGATCGTCATGCAGGTCAGCACGCTGTTCAGCAAGATCAAGGAGCTCAGCCCGGCCGGGCTGACCCAGCTGATCAACCGCGAGAGCCCGCTGCTGATCGACCTGTCGGCGATCGCCGAGTTCGAGAAGATGCACGTGCCCGGCGCCCGCCACGTGGCGATGAGCCAGTTCGACCCCGAACACAAGGACCTCGCCAAGGCGAAGGAACTGCCGGTGGTGGTGATGGACAAGGACGGCCGCGGCAACTCGCTGAAGGCTTCGCAGCGGCTGGTCAAGGCCGGCTTCGGCAAGGTCTACACGCTGGGCGGCGGCGTGCTGGCCTGGCACGCGGCGCAACTGCCGGTCGCCAAGGGCAACAAATAGGCTGCCAGCCTGATGGCGGCAGCCCGTTCGCGGGCAATGCTCTTCGGAATCCCGAATCCAGCGCCATAGGCATCGCCCGCAAGCGGGCTCCTACAGAGCGCGGTCGTGGATACCGGCGCGCCCGGCAATGATCGCCGCCAGCACGTCCGGCGCGTATTCGAACGAGTCGTAGTACAGCCGCTCTTCCGGCAGGCCGGCGGCGAGGAACAGCGGGTGCGCGGCGTCGATCATCGCCGGCGGGCCGCTCATGTACAGGTCATGGCCGGAGAGATCGGGCTGGTCGGCCAGCACCGCCTCGTGCACCAGCCCCGTGCGCAAGCCATCGGCCAGGTCGGGGTGGGAGACCACGGCGTGGAACGCCAGGTTCGGCACCTCGCGCGCCCATTGCTCGGCCAGCGCGCGCAGGTACAGGTCTGCCGCGCTGCGCGCGCCCCAGTACAACTGCATGTTCCGGCGCGTGCCCAGTGCGATGAAGTGCTCGACGATCGCCTTGACCGGGGCGAAACCGGTGCCACCGGCCATGAAGATCATCGGCCGCTCGGAATCCTCGCGCGGCACGAAGGTGCCCAGCGGCCCCTCGACGTGCAGGCGGTCGCCGACCTCGAGCACGTCGTCGACCCACGAGGTGAAGCCGCCGCCGGCAACATGGCGCACGTGCAGTTCGATCGAACCGTCCCGCTGCGGACCATTGGCAATGGAGAATGGCCGGCGCCGGCCGTCCTCCAGCAGCACGTCCAGGTACTGGCCCGGCAGCCGCCGCAGCCGGCGCTCGCCGCGATCGGGCTGCAGCCGCAGGCCGATCACGTCCGCTGCCAGCCGCCACTTGTCGGCCACCACCACGCCGAGCCGGCGCCGCGCGATGTCCTCCACCGAGGCCACCTCGCGCGCCTCCAGCAGCAGGTCGCCGCACGGCACGGCCTGGCACGGCAGCACCGCGTGCTGCGCGAGCGCGCCGGCATCCAGCGCCAGCGGCGGATTGCGCGGATACTCGCAGCGCCCTTCCAGCAGGGTCGCCTTGCAGCTGCCGCAGACACCGGCGCGGCAGGAATACGGCAGCGCCACGCCCGCGCGCTGCGCCGCTTCCAGCACAGTCTCGCCGATGGCCACCGGGAACTGGCGGCCGGAGGATTTAAGGGTAACGATGGGCACCGGGTGCATTGTCGCGGCGAACACGGCAGACAACAATGCGGGTTCGCATCACGGGAATCAACGATGAGCCTCTGGAAACAACCCGCCGACCTGGCCCGCCTCAACGGCTGGAGCGCCAACACCATGATGGAGGCGCTGGGTATCCGCATTACCGCGGTCGGCGACGACTGGCTGCAGGGCACCATGCCGGTCGATCAGCGCACCCACCAGCCCTACGGCCTGCTGCACGGCGGCGCCTCGGTGGCGCTGGCCGAAACGCTGGGCAGCACCGCGGCGATGCTCACGCTGGACCCCGAGAAGGAGCTGGCGGTGGGCCTGGACATCAACGCGAACCACGTCCGCGGCGTGCGCAGCGGCACGGTGACCGGCACCGCGAAGGCGCTGCACCTCGGCCGCACCACCCAGGTGTGGGAGATCCGCATCGAGACCGAAGACGGCGCACTGGTGTGCATCTCGCGCATCACCATGGCGGTGATCCCCGCGCGCGGCATGGGCGTGCGTTGAACGACGCCCCGTACGCCAGCCTCACCCCCGACCTGGTGCTCGACGCGGTGAGCGCCTGCGGCCTGTGGCCGGACGGCCGCCTGCTGGCGCTGAACAGCTACGAGAACCGGGTATGGCAGGTAGGGCTGGAGCACGATGGATTGGAACCGTCCGCGCCGGTGATAGCGAAGTTCTACCGACCCGGCCGCTGGAGCGATGCGGCGATCATCGAGGAACACGCGTTCACGCAGGAGCTGGCCGACGCCGAACTGCCGGTGGTGGCGCCGCTCGCGTTCGGCGGCCGCACCCTGCTGCATCACGCCGGCTTCCACTACGCGCTGACGCCGCGCCGCGGCGGTCGCGCGCCGGAGCTGGAAACCATCGACCAGCTGCAATGGCTGGGTCGGCTGATCGCGCGCCTGCACCTGATCGGCGCCCGCGCGCCGTTCGTGCATCGCGGCAAGCTCGACCGCGACACGATGGTGCAGCAGCCGATGCAGGCGGTGCTCGGCTCGTCGCTGCTGCCGGTCTCGCTGCAGACGAACTACCGCGCGGCGGCGACGCGGCTGGATGCGGCGATCGCCGCGCGCCTGGAGGCCATCGGCCCGCTGCGCCAGCTGCGCCTGCACGGCGACTGCCACCCCGGCAACGTGCTGTGGACCGACGCCGGCCCTCACTTCGTCGACTTCGACGACGCCCGCACTGGCCCCGCCGTGCAGGATCTGTGGATGCTGGCGAACGACGAACGCGCGATGGATGCCGTGCTTGAGGGCTACCAGCAGTTCCGCGACTTCGACCACGCCGAACTGGCGCTGGTCCCCGCATTGCGCGCGATGCGCCAGCTGCACTACGCCGGCTGGATCGCCGCGCGCTGGCACGACCCGGCCTTCCCCGCGGCATTCCCGTTCGCCGCCGAATCGCGCTGGTGGGAACAGCACATCGCCGACCTGCACGAGCTGGCCGACGCGCTGGGATGAGGGTCCGCTGCGGCATTCGATCGCAAGAACTTTCATCCGCACGCGCAAGCAGGCATGCTTGGCCGGATACCTTGCCGAGTGTGTCCATGAAACGATCCCGCACCGCCGCCCTGCTGCTGATGAGCACGGCCCCGTTGTTGCTGACCGCCTGCGACCGCAGCGAGAGCGCGTCGCGTGAAGGCCTGTACACCTCAGTCGAGGCCTGCGTGGCGCAGACCAACGACCGCGACACCTGCCAGCAGGCGTTCGCCAAGGCGCAGCAGGACGCGGCGACCACCGCGCCGCGCTTCGCCAATCGCGAGGCCTGCGAGGCCAGCTACGGCAAGGAGCAGTGCGCCGAACGCAGCGATGGCGCCAGCCATTCGTTCTTCGGCCCGCTGATGACCGGCTTCTTCCTGTCGCAGATGATGTCGCGCAACGGCGTGGCCGCGAATGGTTTCAACAGCGCGCCGGCGTTCCGCGACAACAGCGGTGGCTGGCAGCGCCCCGCCACCGGCGCCGGCGGCGTCTACCGCGGCGGTGCCGGCACCGCGATGGTGCCGGTCAACGCCACGCCGAACCGCGCGGTCACGGTCAGCCGTTCCGGCTTCGGCACGTCCGGCAGCAGCCGCGGCATCGGCGGCTGATGCGCCGGGTCGCCACGGCCGAGCGCCCCGACTGGCGCGCCAAGGCCGCCGCGTGCGGTTTCGGTTTCCACACCATCGACGACGCGCCGTACTGGGACGAGTCGGCGTATTACGCCTTCAGCCTGCGCGAGATCGAGAACGACATCGAGGCGCCCAGCGAAGAGCTGCACGCGATGGCGCTGGACATGGTCGAACGCGTCGTCGGCAGCGAGCAGCACATGCAGCAGCTGGCGATCCCGGAACCGTACCGCGACTGGATCGCGCAGAGCTGGCGCGAGCGCCAGCCGCACCTGTACGGGCGCATGGATTTCGCCTGCGACGGCCATGGCCCGGCCAAGCTGTACGAGTTGAACTACGACACGCCGACCTCGCTGTTCGAAGCCGCGTTCTTCCAGTGGCAATGGCTGGAAGACCAGCTTGCACGCGGCCAACTGCCGGCCGGCAGCGACCAGTTCAACTCGATCTACGAATCCCTGGTGGAAGCGTTCGGCACGATCGCGCGACGCATCGCGCGGCCGTTCCATTTCGCCGCCGTGCGCGATTCGGCGGAAGACCAGGGCACCGTCGCCTACCTGCGCGACTGTGCGCTGCAGGCCGGCATCGACTGCGGCGCGCTGGCGATCGAAGACATCGGCATCTCCGCCGACGGCCGCTTCACCGACCTCGACGACCACGTGATCGGCTGCCTGTTCAAGCTGTACCCGCTGGAAGACCTGTTCCGCGAATCGTTCGGTGCATACCTGCCGCGCTCGGGCCTGCAGCTGATCGAACCGCCGTGGAAGGCGCTGCTCAGCAACAAGGGCATCCTGCCGCTGCTGTGGGACGCGCATCGCGGCCATCCGAACCTGCTGCCGGCCGAGTTCGACGGCGGCGATGAGTTGCCGCGCGGCTGGGTGCGCAAGCCGCTGCATTCGCGCGAGGGCGCCAACATCGCGATGCACCTGGACGACGGCCGCGAACTGCGCACCGACGGCCCCTACGACGGCCCGTGCATCCGCCAGGCCTGCCATCCGCTGACCGGCTTCGACGGCCACCACCCACTGATCGGAAGCTGGGTGGTCGGCGACCGCGCCTGCGGCATCGGTATCCGCGAGGACCGCTCGCTGGTCACCCAGGACAGCGCCCGCTTCGTGCCGCATGCGATCGTCGAGGAAGCGCGCGGCGTGCTGATCGCCTAAGCTTGCGTCTTTTTCCGCACAAGGCCCCGCATGCGCACCCTCCTGTTCCGCCTGATCGGCGTCCTCGAAATCGCCGGTGGCTTCTACGGCGTGGCGGCGATGCTGCACCGGCTGTTGCCGTTCGGCGCGCACGACAGTGTGCTCGCCCTGCTCGGCCTGGCGTTGTACGGCTTCGTACTGGCGGCCGGGGTCCAGCTGGTTGCCGGTAGCGAACACGGCGTGCGCCTGTCGCGCTGGGCGCAGTTGCTGCAATTGCCGTTGATCGCGCTTCCGGTGTTCAGCTACGGCCTGCACTGCGGCGCCTTCGTCAACGTGTTCGTCACGCTACAGGCCACGCCGCGGCTGGCCCTGGACTGGCACTTCGGCACCCAGGGTTTCGTGCTCGCCGCCGCCGGTCCGTCCGTGTCGCGCCTGGGCATCAACCTGCTCGCCCTGCTCTCCTGGCTGATCCTGCGCCTGCGCTGACGCTCTTGCTCCCTCCCCTGCGAAGCAGGGGGAGGGCCGGGGTGGGGCGCTTTTGATCTTCCCTGCCAACCCGAGCAACCCCTCCTAGCCTCCCCTGCAAGCAGGGGAGGAAGCAGAGCAGCAGCTATCATGCACGGATGAATACGCCTACCTCGCTGCCCGTCATCCGCCTGAAATCCGACCGCAGCCCCGGCCACCCGTGGGTGTGGTCGGCGCAGATCTACAAGCCGGAATCGAAACTGCCGCCCGGCAGCGTGGTCGAGGTGCAGGATGCGAAGGGCCGCTTCGTCGGCCGTGCGTTCTGGAACGGTCACGCGCGCATCGCGTTGCGCCTGCTCGACACGCATCCGGACGCCACGATCGACGCCGACTGGATTGCCGCGCGCATCGCCCGCGCGGTGCAGCTGCGCCGCGACTGGCTGCAGCTCGATGCCGTCAGCGACGCCTGGCGCGTGGTGCACAGCGAGGGCGACGATCTTTCCGGCCTGATCGTCGACCGCTACGCCGACGTCCTCGTCATCGAATATTTCGCCGCCGGCATGTGGAAGTTCCGCGAAGCGATCCACGCCGCGCTGCTCACGCACTTCCCCGATGCGCAACTGTACTGGTTCGCCGAATCACACGTGCAGAAGCAGGAATCGTTCGACTGCCGCAGCCCCGAGGTGCCCGCCGCGTTCGAGGTGCACGAGCACGGCCTGCGCTTCCACGCCGCGCCCGGTTCGGGCCACAAGACCGGCTTCTTCGCCGACCAGCGCGACAACCGCAAACGCTTCGCCGAACTGGCGAAGGGCCGCCGCGTGCTCGACCTGTGCTGCAACGCCGGCGGCTTCGCGGTGCACGCGATGGCGGCTGGCGCACGCGAGGCGGTCGGCGTGGATCTGGACGCGGGCATCCTGGAAGTCGCCCGCGCCAACGCCGCCGCCAACAACGTCGCGGTGACGTTCGAGCAGTCCGACATCTTCGATTGGGTGCGCGCCGCGGTGGCGCGCGGCGAGCGCTACGACGCGGTGATCCTCGACCCGGCCAAGCTCACCCGCGACCGCAGCAAGGTGATGGACGCGCTGAAGAAATACTTTGCGATGAATCGCATGGCGCTGGACATCATTCCGCCCGGCGGCCTGCTGCTGACCTGCTCGTGCACCGGCCTGGTCGGCGAAGGCGAGTTCCTGGAGATGTTGCGCCGGGTGGCGCTCAACGCCGGCCGCGAAATCCAGGTGCTGGAAGTGCGCGGTGCCGGCGCCGACCACCCGTTCCGCACCGACGTGCCCGAGGGACGTTACCTGAAGGCGGTGTTTTGCCGGGTGGATTGAGCCGCCCCGGCTTTTTTGCAGGAGCGGCATGGGTCAGGATTTTCGCGGCAGCCGCCCACGCAGCGAGGCGGCGTCGAACGGCCCGGGTTGCGCGACCAGTTCGCGCGCCGCATCCACCTGGTCCCACGTGTTCCACAGCAACACGCCGCGCACGCGGCCGCCGTCCAGGTAGTACACCACGCCCTCGCGGTTCGGCTCGCGCCAGTCCTCGACCACCTCAAGCCGCGTGTCCAGCAGGCCGACCGCCTCATAGCCGAGATCGAACAGGTCCGAATAGAAGAACGGCAATACGGTGTATTCCCCGGCCACGCCAGCCATCGCGCGGCCGGCATGGCGGCCCATGCTAACCGCCGCGTCCTCGTGCTCCACGCGCAGGCGCCGGCCCAGCGCCGGGTTGTGGAAATTGGCCACGTCGCCGGCAGCCCAGATGTCCGCATCGCTGCTGCGCAGCTGCGCGTCGACCACGATGCCGTTGTCGACGGCAAGCCCGGCCTGTTCGGCCAGCGCGGTATTCGGCGTCACGCCGAGGCCGGCCACCGCCGCCTCCACGCGCAGCAGGCTGCCGTCGGACAGCGCCAGCTCCACACCGCCATCGGTGGGGTTGCTGCCCTCCACGCGCACACCGCTGCGCACGTCCACTCCGCGATCGCGGTAATACGCGTCGAGATAGCGCGCCAGCCTATCGGGGTAGCGCCCCGCGCCGATCGTCTCGCCGGGAAACAGCAAGGTCACCTTGCAGCCGAGGGCGCACAGCGATGCGGCCAGCTCGCAGCCGATGAAGCCGCCGCCGATCACTGCGATGAAGGCGCCAGGCTTGGCGTAGCGCCGCAAGGCCTGGTAATCGTCCAGCGTGCGGAAATGGATGATCCGCTCCCCACCCTCGAACGGCAGCCGCCGCGGGGTGGCGCCGGTGGCCAGCAGCAGGCGACGGTAGCGGTAGCTGTCACCGTGGTCGTCGCGCGCAGTGCGCGCCACCCGGTCCAGCGACTCGACGCGCCGGCCCGCATGCAGCGTCGCGCCGCTCTGCGCGGTGGCCAGGTCGATGTCGGCCACCGACTTGTCGCCCTTCCACAGCGCCTTGGACAGCGGCGGCCGCTGGTACGGCGGTTGCGCCTCGGCACCAACGATGCCGACGTTCGCCGCGGCATCGACCTGGCGGATCGCCTTGGCGGCCGCGTCGGCCGTCATGCCGCCGCCGATGATCAGGTAATCGTGGATGTGTTCCATGTCTGTCTCCCGGGCCGATGGATCGACCCATGATGCACCGCCCTGGCAGCGGCAACGTGAAATCCAGGCGCAGCCGATGAGACCGCTCGACGTACACTGGATGCATCGACCCGGGAAAACGTTCCATGCCGCCCAATGAAATCCTGCTGATCGCCCTCGTCATCCTCGCTGCACTGGTGCTGCTGTTGCAGCTCGCACTGCTGCTGCGCGGCCGCGGCGACCCCGGCCTGGACGCGAAGCTGGATGCGCTGAAGGACGACAGCGCGCGCGTCGAACGCACCCTGCGCGAGGAGCAGCGCGCCGGGCGCGAGGAGCTGCAGCAGGGCTTCGACCGTTTCCGCGGCCACCTCGGCGAGCAGTTCGGCGGCATGTCGCAGCAGCAGGGCGAGCGCATCGAGGGTTTCGGCCAGCGCCTGACCCTGCTCACCGAACGCACCGACACCGGCCTGCAGGCACTGGCACAGCGCCTCGCCGAGGACGCGCGCAAGAGCCGCGAGGAAACCACGCTTGCGCTCAACCATTTCGGCGAGCAGCAGCAGCAGCGCCTGGCCGCGCTCGGCGCCGAGCACGAGAAGCGCATGGGCGAAGTGCGAGCCACGCTGGAGGCCAAGCTCGGCGCGATCCAGCAGGACAACGCGGCCAAGCTCGAGCAGATGCGCGCCACCGTCGACGAGAAGCTGCACGCCACGCTCGAAACCCGCCTCGGCGAGTCTTTCAAGCTGGTGTCCGAACGACTGGAAGCGGTGCAGCGCGGGCTGGGCGAGATGCAGAGCCTGGCCACCGGCGTCGGCGACCTGAAGCGCGTGCTAGGCAACGTGAAGACACGCGGCGTACTGGGCGAAACCCAGCTCGGCGCCCTGCTCGAACAACTGCTGACGCCCGACCAGTACGCCGCCAACGTGGCCGTGGTGCCCAACACCGACGCGCGGGTGGAATACGCCATCCACATGCCCAACGGCGTCGACGGCGCCCCATTGTGGCTGCCGATCGACGCCAAGTTCCCGCTCGAGGATTACCAGCGCCTGCAGGACGCCCAGGAAAACGCCAACGCCGTCGCCGCCGCGGACGCCGCCAATGCGCTGGAACGACGCGTGCGCGAGGAAGCCAAGCGCATCCGCAGCAAATACGTGGTGCCGCCGCACACGGTGGATTTCGCCATCCTGTTCCTGCCCACCGAGGGCCTGTTCGCCGAAGTGCTGCGGCGGCCGGGCCTGTTCGAGTCGCTGCAGCGCGACCATCACATCACGGTCGCCGGGCCGACCACGCTGGCGGCGATCCTGACCAGCCTCAAGGCCGGCTTCCGCACGCTGGCGATCGAGAAGCGCAGCAGCGAGGTATGGCAACTGCTGGGCGCGGTCAAGACCGAATTCGGCAAGTTCGGCGCGGTGCTGGACAAGGTCAAGAAGAATCTCGACCAGGCCAGCAACCAGATCGACGCGACCGGCGTGCGTACCCGTGCCATCGAACGCAGGCTGCGCGGCGTGGAAACCGCGCCAGGCGACGTCACCCGCCAATTGCTGGACGACGTGCCCACGCCGGACGACAGTGACGACGACACCGAGACCTGACTTTCCCGCCCGCCCGGACCTGCGCCGGCTTGACGCGGACGTTAGACTGCCCCATCCGCCCACCCGAGATTCCCCATGAGCGAGCAGCGCAACCCCAACGACGTCAGCCAGGAACAGGCCGAGGAGGCCGTGCGCACGCTGCTGCGCTGGGCCGGCGAGGACCCTTCGCGCGAAGGCTTGCTGGACACCCCCAAGCGGGTGGTCAAGGCCTACCGCGACTGGTTCGCCGGCTACGATTCCGACCCGGGCGACTACCTGCGCCGCACCTTCCGGGAGGTGAACGGCTACGACGAGATGGTGGTGCTGCGCGACATCGAGTTCGAGAGCCACTGCGAGCACCACATGGCACCGATCATCGGCCGCGCCCACGTCGGCTACCTGCCGACCAACCGGGTGGTCGGCATCAGCAAGCTGGCGCGCGTGGTGGACGGCTTCGCGCGCCGTTTCCAGGTGCAGGAGAAGCTCACCGCGCAGATCGCCCAGTGCATCCAGGAGACCCTGCAGCCGGCCGGCGTGGCGGTGGTGATCGACGCCAGCCACGAGTGCATGACCACCCGCGGTGTGCACAAGCGCGGCGTGTCGATGGTGACCAGCCAGATGCTCGGCACTTTCCGCGACGACGCACGCACCCGCGCCGAGTTCCTGCAGTTCATCGGCATCCACGGCGGCCACCGCTGAACGCGCGGCTGGCTGCCGCGCTGGCGCTGCTGCTGGCGACGGCGGCCGCGTCGGCGCAGGAAACCCGCTCGCAATACCTGCAGTTGTTCGACCGCGACGGGGACGGCCGGGTCAGCGAGGCCGAATACGTCGCCTACATGAGCCGCGGCTTCCAGGCGATGGACCGCAACGGCAACGGCATCATCGACAGCGACGAGCTGCCCGGCGGGCGCGGCCAGCCGATCACGCTGCAGGAGTATCGGGACAACCTGCGCCGCCAGTTCCACAAGCTCGACCGCAATCACGACGGCTACCTCGACGCCCGCGAACTGACTGCGCCGCCGCAATAGCGCTCCCTCCCCTGCGACGCAGGGGAGGGCCGGGGCGGGGTTGCTCTTGGCTTCTTGTCAGGCCGAGATCGCCAGTTTCTCCGAGCGGTACAGCTGCACCGTCGCCAGCATCGCGAGCAACGCTGCCGCAAGGCTGCCGGCCAGGCACAGGACGAGCTGCACCGCGCTGACACCGTCGCCGCGCAGCAGCTGCATGATGCCGAGGTTCTGGCCCAGCAGCGGCACCGCGTACATCCACGCCTGCGCCTTGATCGGCATGAACGACAGCAGCAGGCTGGGAATGATCGGCACCAGCATCAGCAGCGAGATGTAGGTCTGCGCCTCGCGATAGCTCTTGGCGAACGCCGCCACCATCGACTGCAGCGCGGCCAGCAGCAGCACCAGCGGCAGCATCAGCAGCAGCACGTAGGTCGCGAAGTGCAGGCCGAGATCCAGCTCCATGCCGATCTTGCCGGCGGGAATGAACTGCCCCACCACGGCGAACGCCAGCAGGGTGATCAGCAGGCTGGCGGTGGAGAACGCGCAGATCGCCGCCAGCTTGCCGCACAGGATCTTCCAGCGCGCCACCGGGTTGGCGAACAGCGGCTCCAGCGATTGCCGCTCGCGCTCGCCGGCGGTGAGGTCGATCGCCAGGTACATGCCGCCCATGAAGATGGTGATGACGAAGAAGTACGGCAGCATCGCGAACATCAGCACCGCGCGCGACTGTGGCGTGGCCTGGTCGCGCCGGGCCACCTGCAGCGGCCACGCCGTGCCCGGCGACATGCCGCGCGCGACCAGCCGCATCGCGCCCTGCTGCCGCGCATAGCCTTCGACCAGTTTGGTCACCCGCTCCACCGAGGTATTGGCGTCGCGCTGCGAGGAGTCGTAGAACAGCTCGACCTGCACCGGCTCGCCCTTGCGCCAGGCCTTGCCGTAACCGGCGGCGATGCGCAGCACCACGTCGGCGTCCTGCTGGCGCACGGCCTGCGCGGGGTCGGCCACCGGCGCACCCGGCACCACGCCGCCGGCCTTCAGCGCGTCGAGCAGGTTCGGCGCGTACTCGGCGCCGATCACCGGTACCGGCAGCGGCTTCTCGGCCTTGTCCAGTTCGCGGTTGAGGGTGAAGTTGATCAGCATCACAAACAGCAGTGGCCCCAGCAGCGGGCCGGTGAGGAACGCGCTCATCAGGGTGCGGCGATCGCGCAGGTTCTCCTTCACCTCTTTCAGGAACACGGTGAGGAAGGCGCGGGTTTTCGGGGTTGCCTTGTTCATGCCGCCAGTCCCTCTTCGCTGCCGATGATCTTCACGAAGGCGTCTTCCAGGTTGGATTCGCCGGTCTGCGCGCGCAGTGCGTCCGGTGATTCGTCGGCCACCACGCGGCCGTGCGCGATCACCACGATGCGGTCGCACAGCGCGGCGACCTCCTGCATGATGTGGCTGGAAAACAGCACGCAGCGGCCCTCGTCCTTCAGCCGCCGCATGAACTGGCGCAGCGCGCGGGTGGCCATCACGTCGAGGCCGTTGGTCGGCTCGTCGAGGATCACGTTGCGCGGGTCGTGCACCAGCGCGCGGGCGATCGCCGTCTTCACCCGCTGGCCCTGCGAGAAACCCTCGGTGCGCCGGTCGGCGATGTCGTCCATCTCCAGCGCCTTCACCAGCGCCTCGCGCCGGCTCGCCAGCAGCTCCTCCGGCAGGCCGTGCAGGCGCCCGAAGTAGTCGATGTTCTCGCGCGCGGTCAGCCGCTTGTACAGGCCGCGCGCATCCGGCAGCACGCCGAGCCGGCGGCGCACGCCGAGCGGGTCGACCGCCGCATCGATGCCGTCGACCAGTACCTGGCCACGGTCCGGCGTCATCAGCGTGTACAGCATGCGCAAGGTGGTCGTCTTGCCGGCGCCGTTGGGGCCGAGCAGGCCGGTGATCTCGCCGTCACGGGCACTGAAGCTGACGCCGTCGACGGCCTTCACCGTGCCGAACGCCTTGTGTAGATCCCTTACCTCGATCATGGCGCGGCTCCTTAAGGGGTTGAACCATTGAAGTCGATGAAGATCGGCGTGGGCTGCAGCCGGTCCAGGCAGCTCGCGTCCAGCGTCTTTGGGTCGAGTTTCTCGACGAAGTGCTCGATCAGTTGCGGCGTGCAACCAGTGGCCATCACGCTGTGCGCCTGGCCCTTGAGCACCAGCACGCGCGCGTTCGGCAGGCCTTTGGCCACCTCGTCGGCATAGCGCGGCGGGGTTACCGGATCGTACTGGCCGGCCAGCAGCAGCACCGGCTTGTCGCTCTTCAGCGGCTGATGGAAGTCGGCCGGGCGCACGCCCTTCGGCCACACCGAGCAGACCGCCTTCAGCGCGTCGACCATGCGCGTGCCGAGGATCGTCTGCGCGTCCTGCGGGCGCGCCGTGAGCAGGTCGGCGTCCTCGCTGCAGATCACCGAGTACTGCATGCCGCTGCCCATCAACTCGGACAATTCGCCGGACAGCAGCTTGGCCTGGCCCAGCAGCGGGCCGACGTCGCCACGGGCGGCCGCGTCGATCGACAGCGGCAGCAAGGCGGCGGTGGCCGGTGTGTAGGCGAACATGCGCACCACGCTGGCCAGCGAGTCCTCGTCCAGCATCCGCTTCACGGTCTGGTAGCTCTGCGGATCGCGGAAGCTGACCTGGTGCGGGTTCGCGCGCAGCGCGTCGCGCAGCTGGTACAGGGTCTGGTCCGGATCGCCGAACTGCTTTTTGCAAGCCGGTTCGGCGGTGCAGCGGGCGAACTGCGCCTTCAGCGCATCGTCCAGGTTGCGCGCGAAATCCTCGCCCAGCGCCAGCGAGTTCGGCACCACGCTGTCCAGCACCACGCTACGCACCGCCTGCGGGAAGCGCATCAGGTATTGCTGCGCCATCCGCGTGCCGTACGACACGCCGACCAGGTCAAGCGGCGGCGCGCCGAGCGCCTTGCGCACGTCTTCCAGATCCTGCGCCGTGATCGTGGTGGTGTAGTAGCGCGGGTCGGCGTGGCCGGCCAGCTGCTTCAGGCAGGTGGCCGCCGCCGCCCGCAGCTTGTCGGCGTCGAACGTGCTGTCGTCTCCCGGCGTGGCGACCGCGGAGGATGCCTTGCAGTCGAGCGCATTCGAACCACCGGTGCCGCGCTGGTCCAGCAGCAGCACGTGGCGATGCGCCAGCAGCGGTTGCAGCACCGACGCCACCAGGCCCGCCGAGTCGGTCGCCGCCTGGCCGGGACCGCCGGCGAGGAAGGCCAGCATGTCGGGACTTGCCACCTGCGCCCGCGAGCGCAGCACCGCCAGCTTCAGCCTGATCGTGCGGCTGTGCGGATCGGCGCGGTTTTCCGGCACCGGGAACTCGGTGCACCACGCCGCCGTGCTGAGCCCGCTGTTCGGCTGCGCCAGTTCGCAGGCGGACAAGGTGACGGCGCCGAGCTTCCAGGTCGCCGGTTTGGCCGGCGCCACTTTCGCGGCAGGCGCCGGCGAGGCGGCGGCCGCGGGCGGCAGGTCCTTGTCCTGCCCGCGGCGATGGCCGCCATGGCTGGCGGCGAAGATCGCCACCGCGATGGCGACCACTACCCCCATGCGTGCTCTGGACTTCTTGTTCACGTGCTGCTCCCCGGGTCGAAAATCGATTCAATGGGACGGCCAAACAGTTTCGCGAGCTTGAACGCCAGCGGCAGGCTCGGATCGTACTTGCCGGTCTCGATCGCATTGACGGTCTGCCGCGATACGTCCAGCCGCTCGGCCAGGTCCGCCTGTGACCAGCCGTGCTCGCCGCGCAATTCGCGTACGTGGTTATGCATGACGGCGATAACGCCAGACGACCACCAGCTTGGCGAGACCGAACGTCGCGAACAGGCACGGCATCACCCAGATCGCCACCGCTCCGCCGCGCACCTGCCAGCCCACATCCGCCAGCAGCAGCAGGCCGAAGCTGAAGAAGCCGAAACCGGTCGCCATGGCGGCTATCGCAAACGATTCCAGGTCGATGCGCCGCTCCAGTTCGTCCTGATCGCGCAGCACCCGCACCATCGCGCGGATCGCCAGCACGATCGGCAGCAGCGGCAGCAATGCCAGCCCCACCCGCCATGGCAGGCTGGCAAGCTTCGGCAGCAGCAGCCCCGACAGCACGATCAGCACCACATAGGCCAGCATGGCCGGGAGGAATTCACGCAGGTAGCGCTTATGGACGGCGCGCATCGGAGGCTCCGGTGATGGTGATGGACAGCGACTCAGGCGTCATCGGATGGCACGGCCGAGGAGCGGCGGCGCCAGCGCAGGACACCCAGCACCAGCACGAACAACACCGCCGCGGCCGCCATGCCCATGAACAGTCCGACATCGAAGGCATCGTGGCGACGGAAGGCGAACCACCCCACCACGGCGATCAACCCGGCGACCAACAGCAGGCGCCAGCGCAGCGGCATGCCGGCGTCAGCGCCGGCGCAGGTCAGCTCACTACCGTAATGGCGCGCCACCCACCACCGCGCCGCCTGATAACCGATCAGCAGCACCGGAAACACCCAGATCAGGATCGAGCCATCCAGCACCACGACTCCCGCTGCCGCCAGGAAGCCGCCGACCAGACTGGCCACGCCGACGAGCGCGGTGGATGCACCCAGTGCGACGAGATGCGTGCGCTGCTCCAGCTCGTCGGCATGCCACACCCGCTGCGCCATCTGCCAGATCACGTAAAGCACTGGCAGCGTGGGCAGCAGCGCCAGCACCACCTTAAGCGGCACACTGGCCGTGCCGCGCACCAGCGGCCACGCCATTAGCAGCACGGCGACATACAGCACCATCGCCAGCGCCACCCGGCGCTGGTAACGCCTTTCCGTAAAACGTGGCATCTCCCATCCCCTCCTGCGTTTCGCCTGGCGGCCGGCGCCGTACACGCGTGGCACCCCGCTGGCCATGTCAAGCGACCTTGACAAGCACAGGATAGGCAGGCTGCCTCGCTCGTGTCAAGGTCACTTTACAAAAGGGCTTTCAGATCCCCAACCCATGATCGCCACGCATGAAGATGGCATGATGACGGTGTGAGGGATAAGTGACATAGTTCGCAGTTTGAAGTGCCAATTTTTGTCAGGGGAAACTGACAAATCATGCGAAAAGCGTTGCCCTTCTTCAACTCTGCCAGTCCCACGACCGGCCTGACAGCTTTGAGTAACCGTTTACGTGCAAATTCTGGCACGCCGCTTGCTTTAAGCGGTCAGCCGCCTCAGAAGCCACGGCAGGCATTCGATGTCCGGGGGGACTCCCGAAACTGCAACAGACGCCGGTCGGATCTCCGGCCAGCCAGTCCGACGCTACCCGCTGCTGCCATGCAAAACCATCACTCGTACGCACCTACAGGAATGATCGACCCATGAACAAGACCCTGCTTTGCACCGCCCTGGTTGCCGTCACCGCCGCCCTTGCTCCGACTGCCCAGGCCGCCAGCAGCGGCACCATCAGTTTCACCGGCACGGTGCTCGCCGATACCTGCGTCATCAAGATCAACAACAGCGCGAGCAACGTCGTCGCCCTGCCGACCGTCATGGCGGCGGCATTCGGTTCGGCAGCGGGCAACGTGGCCGGCTCCACCAACTTCACCGTTGACCTGAGCAACTGCGACACGAATACCGCGAGCGCCAACATGGCGTTCACCGCCGGCACCAGCATCGACAGCACCACCGGCAACCTGAAGAACGCCACCACCGGCGGCTCGAACGTGGAGATCGAGCTGTTGAACGGCAGCGCTGCGATCAATACGTCGACCCAGGCCAATGCCCCGGTCATCACCGTCACCGGCGGCGCGGGTTCCGCTTCGCTCACGGCGCAGTACATCTCGACTGCCACGGCAACCACGGCTGGCCTGGTCACCTCGTCGGTCGGTTTCACGATGACCTATATGTAAGCAGGCACCGACGCGCTGCAGCCAGGGCGACGTGGCTGCAGCGGTCTTGCTGCCGTCGCCGCGATGTCTTCGATTTTCACGGATACCCTGATGAAAAGCCTGCTCTGCGCCATTGGTGCAGCCTTGATCGCGCTTGGCGCCACCATCGGCCCCGCCCACGCCAGCGTCGTGATTGCCGGCACCCGCGTGGTGTTTCCGGCGGCCAACGGCGAGGTCACCGTGCGCCTGAGCAACGCCGGCAACCAGCCAGCCCTGATCGAGGCGTGGATCGACAGCGGCAACTCCGACTCCACTCCCGACAGCGCCAAGGTGCCCTTTCTGATCACGCCGCCGCTGGCGCGCATGAACGCGGGCAAGGGCCAGAGCCTGCGCATCATCTACACCGGCCAGCCGCTGCCAGCTGACCGCGAGTCGCTGTTCTGGCTGAACGTGCTGGAGATTCCGCCCAAGCCCACGGCGAAACCGGGCGAGGAACAAAACACGCTGCAGTTCGCCGTGCGCTCGCGGCTCAAATTCTTTTTCCGCCCGGCCAACCTGGCCGGCGATCCCTCCACCGCAGCTCGCGACGTCACCTGGCACGTGGTCGCGGATGGCAGTGGCTACGCGCTGGAGGCCCGCAACCCCACGCCGTACCACATCACCTTCAGCAAGCTGTCGCTGAGCGTCGACGGCGTAGCGTATGCGCCGGACAGCGGCATGGTGGCGCCACTGTCGTCGCTGCGCCTGCCGGTCAAGCGGCTCGTCCATGCGCCGGCCGCGGGCAGCACGGTCGACTACACCGTCATCAACGACTTCGGTGCCGCCGCGTCCTACCAGGGCAAGATCGCGCCGTGAGCCGGTCGCGCGCCAGCGCTCCGGCGGCGATGCGCCGCCAGCTGCTGTCGGCGCTGATCGGCTTGGCCTTGTGCGGCTGGTGCGGTCACGCCGTGGCCGCGACGACCGCCGCCGGCCCGAACGCGGACGCCAGCACGCCGGCCGTCGACGCCATGGATGCCAGCTTCGACCGCAGCATGCTTTCCGGCGCAGGGCAGAACACCACCGACTTGTCCCGCTTCGAGCGCGGCGACTTCGTGCCAGCCGGCACCTACAGCGTCGACATCTACCTCAACGACCGCCCCGTCGGCCGCAGCAACGTGCGCTTTGCGGCGACATCGGCCGATGCCGCCGCCACGCCCTGTGTCACCCAGCCCCTGCTCGACAGGCTGGGCCTGCACCCGACCGACCTGTCAGCCCGGACCACCGCCGATCTGGCCGACGAAAAGGTCTGCGTCGACATGGCCCGCGTAATTCCCGGCGCCAGCATGGCGTTCGAGATGTCCGACCTGCGCCTGGACACCAGCGTGCCGCAGGCCTCCCTGGGGCTGATGGCACGTGGCTACGTCGACCCGAAATACTGGGACTCCGGGGTCAACGCCGGCCTGCTCAACTACAACTTCAACAGCTATCGCACCAGCAGCCACGGCCTGTCGCAGACCTCGTCGTATCTCGGCCTGAACGCCGGCCTGAACCTGGGTCGCTGGCACCTGCGCCACACTTCCTCGCTGGGCTGGCAATCCGGCACCGGCGGCGTGGGTTCCGGCCACCACTGGCAGAACATCGCCACCTACGCGCAGCGCGACCTGCCGGGAATGCGCGCGCAGCTGACGCTGGGCGATGCCTGGACCAGCGGTGAGATCTTCGACAGCATCGGCCTGCGCGGCGTGCAGGTGGCCACGGACGACCGCATGCTGCCGCAGTCGCAGCGCGGCTACGCGCCCACCGTGCGCGGTATCGCCGACAGCAATGCCAAGGTGACCGTGCGCCAGAACGGCATGATGATCTACCAGACCACGGTGGCACCGGGCCCGTTCGTCATCGACGACCTCTACGCCACCGGCTACGGCGGCGACATCGAGGTCAGCGTGACCGAGGCCAGCGGCCGCGTGCACACCTTCTCGGTGCCATACGCGTCGGTGCCGCAGCTGTTGCGCCCGGACGTCACCCGCTTCAGCGTGGCCGCTGGCCAGCTGCGCGACACGTCGATCGAACACAAGCCGAACGTGGTGCAGGCTACCGTGCAGCGCGGCTTCTCCAACCTGCTGACCGGCTATGCCGGCGCGGCTGGCTCGCAAGGCTACGCGGCACTGCTGCTGGGCGGCGCGCTGAACACGCGCTATGGCGCGTTCGCCGCGGACGTCACCGGCGCGCGCACGCGTATCCCGGGCCTGAACGCGATGTCCGGCCAGAGTGTGCGCCTGAGCTACAGCAAGATCCTGGCACAGACCGGCACCTCGCTGACCGTGGCGGCCTACCGCTACTCGACCAGCGGTTTCCTCTCCCTCGGCGATGCCGTGCGGGCACGCGACTATGCCCGCCGCGGTCTGCCGGTATTCGCCAGCGGCCCGGCCCAGCCGCTGACGATCAACGGCGTGCCGCTCTCCAACCTGCTCACGCCGGCACAGCAGGCCGCGCTGGCGGGCGTCGACTACCGCGACTTCCTGACGCCGAACGGCGTCGATCGCCAGCGCAACAACTTCAGCCTCACCCTCAGCCAACGGCTGGGCAGCCGCGGCGGCTCGCTCTACGTCAACGGCTCGGCCCGCGACTACTGGAACCGCGGTGGCACCGACACCCAGTTCCAGGTTGGCTACAACAACGCGATCGGCCGGGTCAGCTACAACCTCTCGGCCGCCCGCGAACGCGACCTGTTCGGGCGCAGCGACAACCGCTACATGGTCAATCTCACGATTCCGCTGGGCGACGATTCGCATACCCCCATCTTCACCGGCAGCCTCGCCCGCGATGGCAACGGCGGCATGCAGGAGCAGGCCACGCTCAACGGCAACGCCGGGGTCGACAACCGCTTCTACTACGGCGCCACCGCGACGCACGACAGCAGCAACGCCACCGGCAGCACCGGCAGTACCGGCAGCATCAACGCGGGCTACCGCGGTACCCACGCGCTGCTCAACGCCGGTTTCGGCATGGGCAGCGGCTACTCGCAGGCATCGCTGAACGTGACGGGTGGCATCGTCGCGCATCCGGGCGGCGTCACCTTCGGCCAGCCGCTGGGCGACACCGTGGCCATCGTGCAGGCGCCCGGCGCTGCTGGAGCACGCGTCGGCAACGCGGCCGGCGTGCGCATCGACGACGCCGGCTACGCGCTGGTGCCCTATGTCACCCCGTACGTCCTCAACACGATCGACATCGATCCCACCGGCCTGCCGCTGGACGTGCAGCTGGACAACACCAGCGCCCAGGTGGCACCGCGCGCCGGCGCCGTGGTGATGGTGAAGTTCAAGAGCGAGAGCGGGCGCTTCGTGCTGATCCAGACCCACCTTGCCGACGGCAAGACCCTGCCGTTCGGCGCGGAGGTGCTGGACGAGCAGGGCCAGGTGGTCGGCGCCGTGGGCCAGGCCGGGCGCATCATGGCGCGCGTCTCGCGGCAGACGGGGCACCTGGGCGTGCAATGGGAGGACGCGGCGGGCAGCGCGCACCACTGCGCGTTCGCCTACCGGGCGCCCCCCGCCACGGCCGGCACCGACCGCTACGCCACACAGGACGCCAGCTGCCATGAACCCGGCGCCACGCCAGCCTCCGAGGTGAGCCATCATGAATAGACCACCTCGGCCGCCTGTGCTGTACTCGATCCGCGCACGCCTCGCTCGCGGCGCCGCCGTGCTCGTGGCCGTGGCGTTGCTGGCACTGGCGCCCGGATGGGCGCATGCCTCCGGCTGCACGGGCACCACGTCGGCTACCTACACGGTGTCCGTGCCGTCGACCCTCGTCAACGACCCCAATATCGCCGCGGGCACCGTGCTCTACACCTCGGCCCCCACCCCGATCAGCACTCCGGTCACCTACTACTGCAACGGCCAGGGCAACGGCTGGGGACTGGTGGCGCCTTCCGGCGCCCTCCTGCCAACCAACACGAACCTGTTCCCCACCAACATCACCGGCGTGGGCTACCGGGTACTGGAAAACGGTGTCTATATCACCGCGTACCCCTACGCCCAGAGTCGGGACAACCAGGCCGTATACACCGAGTCCGGCTCGGTCACGATCGAGCTGGTGAAAACCGGCCCGATCGCCAACGGCGGCTCCCTGCAGGGCCCGCTGGCCGCCCTCAGGGCAGGCGCCACCAATTTCATTACCTACGCAACGATCAACCTGGCTGGTTCCCTGACCTTCACCGCACCCGCCTGCCAGGTCAGCACCAGCAACATCACCGTGAACCTGCCTACGGTCACCAGTCAGGCCTTCGGCGGCGCGGGTTCGGTCGCCGGCACCACTCCATTCCAGATCGGACTGACCTGCTCCAGCGGCGCGGTCGTCCGCATCACCCTGGACACCGCCACGCCGGTCGCCGGCAAGCCGGGCGTGATCGCGCCATCGAGCGGCAGCGCCGGTGGCGTTGGCGTGCAGGTGCTGGATTCATCGGGGACGACCCCCGTGCAATTCGGCGTCGCCCAGACCATCGGCGCCACGCCGAACGGCGCACTCTCGGTGAACTATTTCGCCCGTTACTACCAGACGGGAAGTGCAGTGAGCGCGGGCCTGCTTGGCGCCACGGCGACCTTCACGCTCTCGTACCAGTAGGTTCCGCGCTCAATCGTAGGTGCGCGTGACGAGCCTGGCCATGACCTTGCCGCCAGGGGCCACCGGGGCATAGCTGGCGAAATAGTCGAGCAGGCGGTCGTGACCGCGATTGGCTGTGGTCAGGTCAACCACTTCGTGGGTAAAGGTGGGACCGACGTCGGCGCCGGCGCGATGACCGCAGCCCAGGCGTTGCCCGGCCGGGTCGGTGGCAGCGGAGGACATCGCCGGGGCAAGCTGCTCGGTGGAGCAGGTTGGCTCCACTACAGCACCGGCAAAGTTGATGCGCCCACTTTGCGCCCACGCTCCCGACATCGCCAACGCGACGAGCGAACCAACCAACCAACGATGCTGATTGCGCATGTGCCATCCCTCGCAGCGCACGGAACCACGCGCGCCTGAAGGTGTTTTCGGCGCCGCCCGCGCAGGCTTTATGGCGCACGGTGACCGCAGTCCCGAAAATGCGAACCACGTCACGCTTTTGACGCCACCGGTTTCCTGGGGAGGCAGTCTGGCGAAGGGATAGTGAACGGCGCGGCTGCGCTCGCGGGAGACTTATCGACACGGCGCTAACAAACCTGAGGACGTTCGCGGCCATGCCCCCCGGCTCCGGGAACACGCCGCAACCCCCGCTCAGCGCGACGAAATGTACTTCTCGCGCCGGATCTGCGGCACCGGCAGGCCGAACTCCTTCAGCGCGTTGAACGCGGCATCGACCATGTTGGGGTTGCCGCACAGGTAGGCGATGTCGCGGTCGGCGCGCGGTCCGAGTTCGGCCAGCACGTTCTGCACGTGGCCGCTGCGGTCGGTGGGGCGCGGCGTGGCGCGGGCTTCGCGGCTGAAGCAGCCGTGGAAGAGGAAGCCGGGGTGGCTTTGCGCGAACGCTTCAAATTCCTCGCCATACAGCAGTTCGGCTTCGCTGCGGGCGCCATACAGCAGCACCACTTCGCGGTCGCCGCTCGCCAGCAGTTTTTCGATCTGCGGCAGCATGGCGCGGTACGGGGTGACGCCGGTGCCGGTGGCGAGCAGCAGGTAGCGCGGATGGCTGTCGGTCTCCTGCAGGCAGAAGCGGCCGTAGGGGCCGCTGGCGTCGATCACGCCGCCGACCGGCAGTTCGCCAAGCAGTTTCGTCGCCGCGCCGCCGTCGACGTAGCTCACCGCGATCTCGATGCGCCCGACTTCCACGGGCGCGCCCGGCGAGTTGCCGTCGCCGACGGTGGCGACCGAGTAGCTGCGCTTGGTGGCCGTGCCGTCGTCGTAGTGGAAATGCACCTGCAGGAACTGGCCGGGCTGGAACGCCAGCGGCCGGCCGTCGACGCGCTCCAACACCAGGTGGCGCACCGCGGGCGCGAGCATGCGGCTGTCGACGAGACGGAGCTGGAAGTGGTCGGCCATGGAGGGTTTCCGGAAACGGTGTGTGCCGTCCGGCAGGGCCGGACGACGGGATGTAGCCCGCTATAATAAGGGCTAACCCCCTCGGTGCAGCCCATGTCCCCGCAGTCCCAAGATACGGCCCCGGCGCTCGTCGTCGACAACCTGCGCAAAACCTACGCCAATGGCGTCGAGGCGTTGAAGGGCATCAGTCTCACCGTGCAGCCGGGCGACTTCTTCGCCCTGCTTGGCCCGAACGGCGCCGGCAAGTCCACCCTGATCGGCATCCTGTCCTCGCTGGTGAACTCCACTTCCGGCGACGCACAGGTGTTCGGCGTGTCGGTCAACAAGGATCGCAGTGCGGCGATGCGGCTGATCGGCCTGGTGCCGCAGGAGATCAACTTCAACCAGTTCGAGAAGCCGTTCGACATCTGCGTCAACGAGGCGGGCTTCTACGGCATCCCCCGGAAGATCGCCGCCGAGCGCGCGGAGAAATACCTGAAGGAGCTGCGCCTGTGGGACAAGGCGCAGATGCAGGCGCGCACGCTGTCCGGCGGCATGAAGCGGCGGCTGATGATCGCCCGCGCGATGATGAACGAGCCCAGGCTGCTGATCCTCGACGAGCCCACCGCCGGCGTCGACATCGAGATCCGCCGCTCGATGTGGCACTTCGTCAGCGGCATCAACGCGGCTGGCACCACGGTGATCCTGACCACGCATTACCTGGAGGAAGCCGAGTCGTTGTGCCGCAACATCGCGATCATCGACCACGGCACGATCATCGAGAACACCAGCATGAAGCGCCTGCTGGCGACGCTGGACGTGGAGACCTTCGTGCTCGACGTGGCTTCGCTGCCGGCCGCGCTGCCGAGCATCCCCAACGTCACCCTGCGCCGCCGCGACGAGCACACGCTGGAGGCCGAGATGGCCCGCTCGCATGACCTCAACTCGCTGTTCGCGACGCTGTCCACGCACGGCATCATGGTGACCTCGATGCGCAACAAGACCAACCGGCTGGAGGAGCTGTTCGTGCGGCTGGTGGAGAACGGCCGGCACGCACCGGGCCAGGAGCGCGCCGCATGAGCAGCAATGCCGCCGCCAACCTGGTCGCCCTCAACACCATCGTGCGCCGCGAGATCGTGCGCATCATGCGCATCTGGACGCAGACGCTGATCCCGCCGGCGATCACCATGACGCTGTACTTCGTGATCTTCGGCAAGCTGATCGGCAGCCGCATCGGCACCATCCAGGGCGGCTTCACCTACATGCAGTACATCGTGCCGGGCCTGGTGATGATGAGCATCATCACCAACAGCTACGGCAACATCTCCAGCTCGTTCTTCGGCGCCAAGTTCAGCCGCGCGGTGGAGGAGATGCTGGTGTCGCCGATGCCGAACTGGGTGATCCTGACCGGCTACGTCGCCGGCGCGGTGGTGCGCGGGCTGGTGGTCGGCGTGCTGGTGCTGCTGATCGCGTTGTTCTTCACCGACCTGCACGTGATGCACCCGCTGATCACGTTCGCCTCGGTGCTGCTGGGCGCCACCATCTTCTCGCTGGCCGGCTTCGTCAACGCGGTGTACGCGAAGAAGTTCGACGACATCGCGCTGGTGCCGACCTTCATCCTCACCCCGCTGACCTACCTGGGCGGCGTGTTCTATTCGATCAACATGCTGGGTGAGCCGTGGCAGGCGATCTCACGCGCCAACCCGATCCTGTACATGGTCAACGCGTTCCGCTACGGCGTGCTCGGCATCAGCGACGTACACGTGGGCTGGGCCTTCGTGGTGATGCTCGGCTTCGTGGCGGCGCTGTCGGTCGTGGCGCTGCAGCTGCTCAAGCGCGGCGTCGGCCTGCGCTCGTAAGGCATGCGCGTCAACAAATACATCAGCGAAGCCGGCCTGTGCTCGCGCCGCGAGGCGGACGAGTGGCTCGCGGCCGGGCGCGTCAGCATCAACGGTGAAGTGGTCGGCACCGGGGCCAAGGCGCTGGAAGGCGACGAGGTGCGGGTGGACGGCGAAGTCGTCAAGGCGCGCCTGCTGGCCGCCACGCCGGCGGCGAAGAAAGCCATCTACATCGCGCTGAACAAGCCGGTCGGCATCACCTGCACCACCGACCAGAGCGTGTCCGGCAACATCGTGGATTTCGTCGACCATCCGCAGCGGATCTTCCCGATCGGGCGGCTGGACAAGGATTCCGAAGGGCTGATCCTGCTCACCAGCAACGGCGACATCGTCAACGAGATCCTGCGCGCGGAAAACCACCACGAGAAGGAATACCTGGTCGGCGTAAACAAGGCGGTCACCGACGAGTTCCTGGCCGGCATGGCGCGCGGCGTGCGCGTGCACGGGCAGATGACCAAGTCCTGTCGCACCCGTCGCATCGCGAAATTCGGCTTCTCGATCGTGCTGACCCAGGGCCTGAACCGGCAGATCCGGCTGATGGCTGCCGCGTTCGGCTATCGCGTCACGCAGCTGCGCCGTGTGCGCATCGACAACGTGAAGCTCGGCCACCTCAAGCCCGGCCAGTGGCGCAACCTCACCGAAGCCGAGCTGAAGGGCCTGCTGCCCGGCCGCACGCAATGGTGATCGCGTCGCCCCGCGAACGCCGGATGTAGGGCGGGCACTGCCCGCCGGCTCTTGCGGTTCCGGGAAAAAACGGCAGGCGGTGCCCGCCCCACGAACACCCCGCGGTCAGGCCGCCGGCAAAGTCTGCAGATCCCAGCGCGGGCGCACCTGCACCGTTTCATCCTGCCGCTGACCGCTGGCCAGGCGGATCGCGCCGGCCAGCGCGATCATCGCGCCGTTGTCGGTGCAGAAGTCCAGCCGCGGAAAATACACCCGGAAGCCGTCCTTTTCGCCGACCCTGGCCAGCTCGCTGCGCAGGTGGCGGTTCGCGCCCACGCCGCCGGCGATCACCAGCCGCTGCGTGCCGGTGGCCGCCAGCGCACGCCGGCACTTGATGACCAGCGTATCGACGATCGCCTCCTCGAACGCGCGGGCGATATCGGCGCGGGTCTGGTCGGTCTGGTCGGACTTCTGCCAGGCCAGCAGCACCTGGGTCTTCAGGCCGGAAAAACTGAAATCCAGCCCCGGCCGGTCGGTCATCGGCCGCGAGAAACGGAAGACGCCGGCCGTACCCTGCTGGGCCAGCCTGGCCAGCGCCGGACCGCCGGGATAGGGCAGGCCCATCAGCTTGGCAGTCTTGTCGAACGCCTCCCCGGCGGCGTCGTCCAGGGTGTCGCCCAGGATGGTGTACTGGCCGATCGCCTTGACCTCGACCAGCATCGAATGGCCGCCGGAAACCAGCAGGGCCACGAACGGCGGCTCCGGTGGATCGGCCTCCAGTAATGGCGCCAGCAGGTGGCCCTCCATGTGGTGCACCCCGATCGCCGGCACGCCCAGCGCCCAGGCCAGCGCGCGCCCCGCGGACGCCCCGACCAGCAAGGCGCCGACCAGGCCCGGACCGGCGGTATAGGCCACCCCGCCCAGGTCCTGCACGGTCAGCCCGGCCTGGGCCAGCGCCTCACGGATCAGCGGCAGCAGCTTGCGCACGTGGTCGCGACTAGCCAGTTCCGGCACTACCCCGCCGTAATCGGCGTGCAGCTTGATCTGGCTGTACAGGGTGTGCGCCAGCAGGCCGCGGCCCGGCGCGTCCGGCTCCCAGCGCAGCAGGGCCACGCCCGTCTCGTCGCAGGAGGTCTCGATGCCCAGCACGGGCTTTGAAAATTCGTCAGTTTCCACGGTATACTTCGCGGCTCGCCCTGTTCAACAGTCCCGTCACCGGGGCAGATTACCACTCGGAGTTTCCATGCCCAACGTAAAAGTTCGCGAGAACGAGCCGTTCGAGATCGCACTGCGTCGTTTCAAGCGTACCTGCGAAAAGGCCGGCGTTCTGGCTGAAACGCGCAAGCGCGAGTTCTACGAAAAGCCGACCCAGGAGCGCAAGCGCAAGCGTGCCGCCGCGGTGAAGCGTCACCTGCGCCGCCTGTCGCGCGACGTCTCGCGCAAGGTCCGCCTGTACTGAGTTTCCGCTCACCGCCTGTCGGTGGGCCGCCCGCGTCTTCACGCGGCGCATGCAGGAAACACGGTCGGCGCGGGTTCTCGCAGCCGCCGCCAGCACTCCGGATTCGACATTGGCCGGTGTTGTCCCAAGGGCAACGCCGGCTTTGTCGTTTCCGTAGAATGACCACCTGACCACGAGGCCCCCGCCATGACGCTCAAGCAGCAGCTCACCGAAGACATGAAGACCGCCATGCGCGGCGGCGACAAGCACCGGCTGGGCGTGATCCGGCTGATGCTGGCGGCGATCAAGCAGCGCGAGGTGGACGAGCGCATCGAGCTGGACGACGTGCAGGTGCTCAGCGTGCTGGAGAAGATGCTGAAGCAGCGCAAGGATTCGGTCAGCCAGTTCGACGCTGCGGGCCGCGACGACCTCTCGGCGATCGAGCGCGCCGAGATGGTGGTGATCGAAACCTACCTGCCGAGCAAGCTCAGCGACGCCGAGATCGACGCGCTGGTCGCCGCCGCGATCGCCGACACCGGCGCCAGCTCGCCGCGCGACATGGGCAAGGTGGTGGCCGCAGTGAAGGAAAAAGCCGCCGGCCGTGCCGACATGGGCGTGGTCTCGGGCAAGATCAAGGCGCGCCTGGCCGGCTGAGGACGACGCCGCGGCCGGTCCGCCCGCATCGGCGCCATCCGTCCGAACCTCCCCGCCGGCAACCGACTAGACTAACGGGCTTATGCGCGGCCTGATTCCCGACAGCTTCATCGACGAACTGCTTGCCCGCGTCGACATCGTCGACGTGATCGAGCGGCGCGTGCCGTTGAAGAAGGCCGGGCGCGAGTGGACCGCCTGCTGCCCGTTCCACAACGAGCGCACGCCCTCGTTCTACGTCAGCCCCGCGAAGCAGTTCTTCCACTGCTTCGGCTGCGGCGCGCACGGCAGCGCGGTGAAGTTCCTGATGGACTACGAGCGGCTGGAGTTTCCCGACGCGGTGGAGGAACTGGCGCAGACAGTGGGCCTGACCGTGCCGCGCGAGGGTGGCCGCGAGGAGCGCCCACGCGAGGACAAGACCGATCTGTACGCCCTGCTGGATGCCGCCGCGGCCTGGTACGAAGGCGAGCTGCCGCGCAGTGCCGACGCCCAGGCCTACTGCAGGAAACGCGGCCTCGACGCGGAGACGATCCAGCGCTTCCGCCTCGGCTGGGCCCCGGCCGGCTACGACGGCGTGATCAAGGCGCTGGGCAACACGCCACGGCGGATGGAGCTGCTGAACGAGGCCGGCATGGTCGCCTCCAGCGAGCGCGGCAGCAAGTACGATCGCTTCCGCGAGCGGCTGATGTTCCCGATCCTCGACCGCCGCGGTCGGGTGATTGCGTTTGGCGGAAGAGTGCTCAGCGCCGAGCAATCCCCCAAGTACCTCAATTCCCCCGAGACCCCGCTGTTCCACAAGGGCCGCGAGCTGTTCGCGCTGTGGCAGGTGAAGCAGGCCAACGCGAACCTGGCACGGATCGTGGTGGTCGAGGGTTACATGGACGTGATCGCGCTGCACCAGGCGGGCCTGCCGATCGCGGTGGCCACGCTGGGCACGGCGACCACGCCGGAGCACACCGAGGTGCTGTTCCGCGCCGCGCCGGACGTGGTGTTCTGCTTCGACGGCGACCGTGCCGGCCGCGCCGCGGCGTGGAAGGCGCTGGAATCCGCACTGCCGCGGCTGCGCGACGGCCGCCAGGCGTACTTCCTGTTCCTGCCCGACGGCGAGGACCCGGACTCGCTGGTGCGCAAGGAAGGCAAGGCCGGCTTCGAGCAGCGCATCAAGGAAGCGATGCCGCTGTCGGACTACTTCTTCAACGAGCTGTCGCACGACGTCGACATGGCCAGCCTCGACGGCCGCGCCCGGCTGGCCGAGCGCGCCCGCCCGCTGATCGCGAAACTGCCCGACGGCGCGTTCCGCGACCTGATGGCGCAGGAGCTGGAGAAACGCAGCGGCGCACGCGCGATGCTGCAGGCCGATCCGGCCGTGCGCCGCGCCGTGCAGCGGCCGACGGCGGTACAGCGCAGCCTGGTGCGCAGCGCGATCTCGCTGCTGCTGGCGCAGCCGGGTATGGCCGACCAGGTGGAGCGGCCGTACCGCTTCCTGCGCCTGGACAAGCCCGGCGTGGAACTGCTGGCCGAACTGCTGGACCTCGCCCGCGCGCGTCCCGGCATCAATTCGGCGATGCTGGTGGAGCACTTCGCCGAGCGGGCGGAGTATCCCTCGCTGCAGAAACTGATGGCGGCGCTGGCGGTGGGTGAGCCCGAGGCGCAGCGCGGCGAATTCTTCGACGCGCTGGCGCGGATGGAAGACCAGGCCGTCACCCAGCGCCGCGACGCACTCACTGCGAAAAGCCGCGAGAGCACGCTGGACTCCGCCGAGAAGGCGGAGTTGCGCGAGCTGCTGGCCGCCCGGGTGCGGCCGCCGGTCACCCCGGCCTGATCGCGATGACCTGCCGCCTGCCGACAGCAGCCCTGCGTCAACCCGCCACGCCGGCCATGGATGGCCATCCGACTGTGGGATCATGGTCGGCTGCGGCCCGGCAGGTTCCGCATGACGCGCAAGGATACTGATGGATCTGCTGCAGCAACTGGTGACGATCTTCGCCGAGAACGGCTACGTGGCCGTGTTCATCGCGCTGATGATCTGCGGTGCGGGCTTGCCGCTGCCGGAAGACATCACTCTGGTCGCCGGCGGCGTGATCGCCGGGCTCGGCTACGCCAACGTGCATGCGATGGTCGCGCTGGCGATGTCCGGCGTGCTGCTGGGCGACTCGGCGATCTTCCTGCTCGGCCACCACTACGGCGCGCGCATCCTGCAGTGGCGCTTCGTGGCGCGCGTGCTGACGCCCTCGCGCTACGCCAAGGTGCAGGAGAAGTTCGACCAGTACGGCAACCGCATGCTGTTCTTCGCGCGCTTCCTGCCCGGCATGCGCACCACCGTCTACCTCACCGCCGGCACCACCCACCGGGTGTCGTTCCTGCGCTTCCTGCTGATCGACACGCTGGCCGCGCTGATCAGCGTGCCGTTCTGGGTCTACCTCGGCTACTTCGGCGCCGACAACCACGAATGGCTGGTGAAGTGGATGCACCGTGGGCAGAGCAGCCTGTGGGTGCTGGTCGGCATCCTCGCGCTGGTCCTGCTGGTGCTGTGGTGGAAGCACCGACGCCGCACGCGCTGCGGGCTGGACTGAGCCGCCGGCATGTCGTCGCGTCGCGCCGGTCCGGACAACTTCACCCTCGCCCTGCTCGCCACCGTGGCGCTGGCCTCGCTGCTGCCGTGCCGCGGCGGGACCGCGCGGGCGTTCGACGTGATCACCGACGCGGCGATCGCACTGCTGTTCTTCCTGCACGGCGCCAAGCTGCCGCGGGCCGCAATCGTGCAGGGGCTCACTCACTGGCGGCTGCACCTGACCGTGTTCGCCAGCACCTTCGCGCTGTTCCCGCTGCTGGGACTGGCGTTGCAGCCGCTCGGGCACGCGCTGCTGACGCCGCAGCTCTACCTCGGCGTGCTGTTCGTGTGCACGCTGCCGTCCACCGTGCAATCGTCGATCGCGTTCACCTCGATCGCCGGCGGCAACGTCTCCGCCGCGGTGGTCAGCGCCTCGATGTCGAACCTGCTCGGCATCGTGCTGACCCCGCTGCTGGTCGGCCTGCTGCTGGCCAGCCACGGCGGCGGCGCCTCCTGGCACGGCGTGCTGGACATCATACTGCAACTGCTGCTGCCGTTTGCGCTCGGGCATGCCGCGCGACGCTGGATCGGCGGCTTCGTCGACCGCCACAGGGCGCTGCTCGGCTATACCGACCAGGGCACCATCCTGCTGGTGGTCTACACCGCGTTTAGCGCCGCCGTGGTCGGCGGCTTGTGGCGCGATACGCCGCTCTCCGCCCTGCTCGCCACCCTGGCGATGTGTGCATTGCTGTTGGCGCTGGTGATGCCCACGCTGACCTGGACCGCGCGCCGGCTTGGCTTTTCGCGCGAGGACGAGATCACCATCGTGTTCTGCGGTTCCAAGAAGAGCATGGCCAGCGGCATCCCGATGGCGAAGATCCTGTTCGCCGGCCAGCTCGGCGGCCTCGGCGCGCTGGTGCTGCCGCTGATGATCTTCCACCAGCTGCAGTTGATGGTGTGCGCGGTGGTGGCACGGCGCTACGCCATGCAGGGCCACCACCGCGTCGTCGAGGACAGCCGCGAGGCCGACTGAGGCGACCCGCGGGCGTGGCCCGCCGCTACAGCCAGCGCCCGTATCGGCGGATGTAGATCACCTTCACCAGCTGGGTCAGCGCGCAATAGGCCAGCACGGTGGCCGCCAGCCATGCGTAGTACACCGGCGGCATTTCCAGCATGCCGAGCTTGTGGCCCAGCCCGGTATACGGGATCAGCATGCCGATCGCGATGATCGCGGTGGTCAGCCCCAGCACCGGCGCGGCCGCGCTGCTCTGCAGGAACGGGATGCGGCGCGTGCGGATCATGTGCACCACCAGGGTCTGGGTGAGCAGGCTCTCGATGAACCAGCCGGACTGGAACAGCGACTGGTGCGCCGGCGTGTTCGCGCCGAACACGAACCACAACAGCGCGAAGGTGGTGATGTCGAACACCGAACTGGACGGCCCCACCAGCAGCATGAAGCGGCCGATGTCGCTGGCGTCCCATTTTCGCGGCACGCGCAGGTACTCCTCGTCCATGCGGTCGAACGGGATCGACAGCTGCGAGATGTCGTACAGCAGGTTCAGCACCAGGATCTGCAGCGGCAACAGCGGCACGAATGGCAGGAACACGCTGGCAATCAGCATGCTCAGCACGTTGCCGAAGTTCGAGCTGGCAGTCATCTTGATGTACTTGATGATGTTGCCGAAGGTGATGCGGCCTTCCAGCACGCCCTCCTCCAGCACCATCAGGTTCTTCTCCAGCAGGATGATGTCGGCCGACTCCTTGGCGATGTCGGTGGCGGTGTCCACCGAGATGCCAACATCGGCATCGTGCAGCGCCGACGCGTCGTTGATGCCGTCGCCGAGGAACCCCACGGTATGGCCCTGGCGCTGCAGCGAGCGCACCACCGCGGCCTTCTGCAGCGGCGACATCTTGGCGAACACCGTGGTGCGCTTCACCAGTTCGTCCAGCGCCGCCTCGTCCAGCGATTCGATGTCGCGGCCCTGCACCGAGTGGGTGACGTCCAGCCCCACCTCGCGGCAGATCTTGCGCGTCACCGCCTCGTTGTCGCCGGTGATGACCTTCACCTCGACTCCGTGCTGGTGCAGGGCGTTGATCGCGGTGGCGGCCGAGTCCTTCGGCGGATCGAGGAAGGCGAGACAACCAACCGCGGTGAGCCCGTTCTCGTCGGCCACGCTCCAGGCGCGCTCGGCCGCCGGTTCGCGGCGCACCGCCACCACCAGCACGCGCAGGCCGTCCTCGTTGAGCCGGTGCGTCATCGCCTTGATCTCGCGGCGGCGCTCGTCGGTCATGGCCTCCACCCTGCCACCCACCTGCGCGAATGCGCAGATCGCCAGCATCTCCTCGACCGCGCCCTTGCAGATCAGCAGGTGCTCGCTGCCGCCGTTCGCCACGACGACCGACATGCGCCGGCGCTGGAAATCGAACGGGATCTCGTCCACCACGCGGTAGCGCGCCGCGGTCGGCTCCAGGTCGCGGTGCTCCAGCACCGCCTTGTCCATCAGGTTCTTCAGGCCGGTCTGGAAGCGGCTGTTGAGGTAGCCATACTCCAACGCCTCGTCGCTCTCCTCGCCGTCGAGGTCGAGGTGGCGCTCCAGCACGATCTTGTCCAGCGTCAGCGTGCCGGTCTTGTCGGTGCACAGCACGTCCATCGCGCCGAAGTTCTGGATCGCGTTGAGCCGCTTCACCACCACCTTGCGCTTGGACATCGCCATCGCGCCCTTGGCGAGGTTCGCGGTGACGATCAGCGGCAGCATCTCCGGGGTGAGGCCCACCGCCACCGACAGCGCGAACAGGAACGCCTCCCAGAAACCCTGCTTGTACCACTGGATGCCCAGCACCACCGGCACCATCACCGCCATGAAGCGGATCAGCAGCCAGCTCACCGAGTTCACGCCGCGGTCGAAACTGGTCTGCACGCGCTGGCCGCTCATGCTGTGCGCCAGCGAGCCGAGGTAACTGCGCGTACCGGTGGCCACCACCACCGCGCTGGCGGTGCCGGAGATCACGTTGGTGCCCATGTAGCAGACGGTGGGCAGATCCAGCGGATTGCCGACCGATTCGACGCCGTGCGCATGGATCGGCGCCACCTTCTCCACTGGCAGCGATTCACCGGTGAGGATCGCCTGGCTGATGAAAAGGTCCTTCGCCGTGAGCAGGCGCAGGTCGGCGGGCACCATGTCGCCCGCACCCAGATGCACGATGTCGCCCGCCACCAGCTCGCCCACCGGCACCTCGATCTGCTCGCTGTGGCCGTCGGAGGCCTGCCGCGTCACCGCGGCAGTGTTGCGCACCATCGCCTTCAGCTCCTCGGCCGCGCGCGAGGAGCGGTACTCCTGGGTGAAGGTCAGCACCACGCTGATACCCACCATCGCCGCGATGATGATCGGCCCAGTGAGGTCGCTGTCGTCGGCGAACAACTGCACGCCGGCCAGCACCAGCAGCACGATGATGAAAGGATTCTTGAACGCGCGCAGCAGCTGCAGCGACCAGTGCGGCGGCTTCTCGTGCGAAACCTCGTTGGCACCGTCGCGATGCAGCCGCTCGGTGATCTGCGCCTCGTCGAGGCCGGCCGGCGTGCTATCCAGCGCGGCCAGCAGCGCCTCGTTGTCGCGGAACGCCTCCTGCGCCACCGCCACGTGCAAGGGCGCCGACGCGCCCTTCTCGGCCGTCCTTGAGAGGGCGCCCTGGATGGATTGCTTGATCATGACCCGCTTCCGTGAATTCGCTGATGCCTGCCGCCGGGGCGAGTCCGCGGAATCAGTCCGCCAACCGCATCGACGCTGTTGCGCCTGGCCACGCATGCGGCCGGAACGGTTCCGCGCCTGGCGGAGGCCATCCCTTGCATGACGTCACGGCAGCCATCAGCGACTGGATACCAGCGCGAGATGGACGGATGATGGCAGCGCGTCGCCGCGGGCCCGGGTTGTCGCCGATGCATGGCCGCCGGCGTCGGCGCGGCGGTGCAGTTCGACCACATTGCTGCCGGCCGAGCGGTCCAGCGGGGCGGGCACGGTGATGGTGTAGGTAACGCGCACGGCCTCGCGACGGCCAGCCAGAAGCCGGCGCAGCATGCGCAGCAAAACGGAATCGCGAAGGAGCTTCATGGCCCATCTCCTCGTTACGGCGCCCGCGGCGCCGGAGAAGGTGGGCCGGTCTTCCCTAGTCGAGGAAAGCGCCAGCCGACCGCAGGCGGTCGCCGCAGATCATCAGCTTGTTATGCAATGCCGGCATCCGATGCTCGCGGATGTCGACGTTGCGACTAGGGTAAACGTCCATATGCCTTGGTTAGTCAGGACAGGGGGCCCGCCGACGCGGACGCGCCGGTGGGCGCGGGCATTGTCGTGCTGCGTTGCCGCAGTGTCAATCCCGGCAAGCGCTCCACACGAATGAAAGTTGTTGCGCATGCGGCCAGCATGTCCCGTTCCGCTCAGCCCAGCACCGCCGATGGGACCGCCTGCAGCAGCGGCGATACCAGCCAGTGGTCGACCAGCAGGAACGCGAACAGCGCCATCAGGTAGACGATGGAGTAGCTGAACACCTTCATCGCGTACAGCTCGTCCGGCGGATTCAACAGGCGCACCGCGTAATACAGGAACGCCCCGCCCAGCACCGCGGCGCCGCCCAGGTAGACCAGCCCGCTCATCCCGGTCATTGCCGGCAGCAGGGTCACCAGCACCAGCAGCACGGTGTAGAACAGGATGTGCCAGCGGGTGAACACCACGCCGTGGGTCACCGGCAGCATCGGCACCTGCGCGCGCGAGTAGTCGTCGCGGCGGAAGATCGCCAGCGCCCAGAAATGCGGCGGCGTCCACACGAAGATGATCAGGCACAGCTGCAGCGCGTACGGGTGCAGCGAACCGGTGACCGCAGTCCAGCCCAGCACCGGCGGAATCGCTCCTGCGAGGCCGCCGATCACGATGTTCTGCGGCGAGGCGCGCTTGAGGAACGCGGTGTAGATCACCGCATAGCCGATCAGCCCGGCAAAGGTCAGCACCGCGGTCAGCGTGTTTACCAGCAGCACCAGCACCAGCATCGAGGCGATGCCCAGCAGCAGCGCGAACACGAACACCTGGCGCGGATTGAGGTGCCCGGTGGCCAGCGGCCGGTGCGCCGTGCGCACCATCACCTTGTCGATGCGCTGGTCGATCAACTGGTTGAATGCGGCAGCCGAGGACGAGGCCAGCCAAATGCCCAGCGTGCCGAACACCAGCGCGCGCCACGGCGGCATGCCGGGCACGGCAAGGAACATGCCGATCACCGCGCAGAACACCAGCAGCGCAACGATGCGCGGCTTGGTCAACAACAGGTACTCGTGGAAAACGCTCATCTTCAGTGTCGCCCCAACGACAGGAACATCGATTCGTCATGCTGCCGCTGCGTGCGTGCCAGCGTGGCCAGCAAGGTGAACAGCAGCAAGGCCGCCACGCCATTGTGCGCGGTCGCCACCGCCAGCGGCAGGCCGAAGTACACATTGCTGATGCCCAGCAGCACCTGGCCCGCCAGCGCCAGCGCGATCGCCAGACCGCACAGGCGCAGCCCACGCCGGGCGGCCTTGATCGCCAGCCAGCCGAGGTAGCAGAACACCACCAGCGCACCGAGCCGGTGCGCGATCTGGATCGCACTGCGCGCGGCCATGTCCAGCACGCCGCCTTCGTAGTTCACGCCGATCCCGCGCCACAGCACGAATCCTTCGCGGAAATCGGTCGGTGGCGCCCACTGACCGAGGCACTGCGGGAACGAGCCGGGACCGTAGCCGCAGGCCAGCGCCGCGTAGTTCGCCGAAGTCCAGCCACCCAGCGCGATCTGGCACAGCAGCAACACCAGGCCGATCGCCACCAGCCGACGCAGATCGGCCAGACGATCGTCCACCGCCGCCACGCCGGCGAAACGCAGCGCGGCATACGCCAGCAGCGCGAACGTGGTCATGCCGCCGAGCAGGTGGCCCATCACCACGACGGGCTTGAGCAGCAGGGTCACCGTCCACATGCCGAGCATCGCCTGGAAGATGATCACCGCCAGCGCCAGCACGCAGATCTTCCAGGCGCCAGGCCGCGGCAGCCGGATCGCGGCAAGCAGCGGCAGCGCGATCGCACAGGCCGCCAGCAGCGACGACCACAGGTGCTCGCCGCGCATGTACAGGCCCACGCCGAGCGCCGCGAATACGGCGCCGGCGAGCACTGCCAACAGCGTGTCGCGCCGGCGCCCGCTCGCCAGCAGCGCCAGCAGCAGCACCAGCACGCCGAGCGTGCCGGCGAAGAAGCGGTGCACCTGCTCGCGCCAGGCCTTGTGCGCCTCGTACGGCCGATCCGGGAACGCCGCGTCGGCATGCGCCACCGCCTGCGCGTGCTGCGGCCAGGTCACCTGGCCGTAGCAGGTCGGCCAGTCCGGGCAGGACAGGCCGGCGTTCGACAGCCGCACGAACGCGCCAAACATCACCAGCCCGAACGCGAACACCGCCGCGAACAGCGCCAGCCAGCGGAGAATTTTCAGGGAGCGTGCCGACATCACTTGATCACCTTCACCATGTCCCGCAACAGCCCGGGGCCATCGAAGCCGGCCGGGTACAGCGACAACGCGGTGCCGTTGGACTCCACCAGCACGGCACTGACGCTGTCTGGCGTGGACGGCACGTAGGTTGCCAGTTTGCCGTCGACATCACGACCGAACGCCCAGTACGTGCTCATCGCCACGCGCCGGCCCGGGTCGACCGGTGGCGCACCGACATACAACAGGCGCAGGCGCGACTGATTGCGGTTGAGCATGACCCGTGCCTTGGCGATGCCGGTCAGCGTATCGAAGCAGCGCGCCGCGCAATCCGGGCCGGCCAGTGCGATCAAAGTGAAGCGCGGCTTGCTGTCGCGCCACGGCCACGAGCTGCCGTCATCCAGGCGCACCTGCAGCTGCTCGTCGACGAAATTGCGCTGCGGCAGGATCGGCTCGCCGTTGCCCCTGGTGCCGGGCTGCCAGCCGCTCCAGCTGAGCAGGCCGGCGACGATCATCGGCGCGGCGAACACCAGCCCGATCAGCAGCAGGAAGATTCGGCTCTTGCGCAAGGCGGCGGGATCAGCAGCTTTCATCGGACTTCATCGACCTTGGTGGAATCAGGATTTGCGCGGTTTGCGCTTGCGATGCACGACCAGCAGGATGACCACCGCGGCGAGCGCAAAGGTGAACCACTGGAATGCATAGGCACGATGCCGCGCCGGTGGCATCGAGGAAAAATCGAGGGTGTGCACGCGCTCGTAGATCGCGGCCGGGTCGGGGTCCAGCGCCAGCAACCGCGGGTACAACGGGCGACCGAGGTCGCTGGCGACTTCCGCCGGGTCCAGAAAGATGCTGTTCTTCGGCCACCGGGCCTGTCGCTTCAGCGCATCCCCGCCCATCTCGAAACCGACCGGCGGCGGCGGTACGTACAAGCCCTGCAGGCTCACCTCGCCAACGGGCAGCGCCGGCAGCTGCGGCGTCTTGCCATTGCCGTTGCCGGGCAGGAAGCCCAGGTCGACCAGCAGCAGTTGCGCATGGCCCTCCAGCGCCAGCGGCGCGAACACCTCCACCCCGCCGAGGCCGTCGTGCTTCGGGTTGTCCAGCAGGTACAGGCGGTCGGCAAGGTAGCGGCCACTCACCCGTACCCGCGGGAAGCCGTCGGCCGGCGGCGCTTCGGCCACCCTGGCGAAGTCCTGCAGCGGCGCGGCCGCCGATGCGGCATACCGCCGCAGAAGTGCTTCCTTGAAGTCGGCACGGTGCAGCTGCCACACGCCCAGACGTATAAACAGCAAGGCCCCGGCCACCGTCAGCAGCAGCGCCCACCACGAAGGACGGCGAAACCCGTTCACGCCGGACGCCTGCCAGCGACCGCTATACTGGCCATGTCGAACTGGATCGGATCAATCACGTGGAAACCATCTATAAAATTGCGCTGGTGGTAGTACTGCTGGTGGTCGTCTTCAGCCTCGGCCAGGCGCTGTACTTCATGATGACCGACAAGGACGACGACAAGCGCACCGTGTGGGCGCTGACCCGCCGCATCGGCCTGTCGCTGCTGTTCATCGCCATGGTCGCGTTCGGCATCTGGATGGGCTGGCTGCACCCGCACGACGTCGGCCAGTGATTGTAGCCGCCACCCGGCAGCCGTTTCCCGTCAAACGAAAAAGCCCGCCATCCGGCGGGCTTTTTCATGCCCGAACCCGATTCGGAGCAATGCTCTTCATGAAGGGTCCGGCCATGGATGGCCGGTTTTTGATCTTCGCTCTCCACGACAGGACGTCGCGTCGCCCTTCTGAAGAGTCCGGCCCGGACGGCCGGTCTTGCTCTTCGCGAGAGGACCTCGCGTCAAAGTATGTAGACGAACATGAACAGGCCGAGCCAGACCACGTCGACGAAGTGCCAGTACCAAGCCACCGCCTCGAAGCCGAAGTGATGGTCCTTGTTGAAGTGGCCCTTCAGCACGCGCAGCCAGATCACCGCCAGCATGATCGTGCCCAGCGTCACGTGCAGGCCATGGAAGCCGGTCAGCAGGAAGAAGGTGGAACCGTAGACGCCGCTGTGCAGGGTCAGGTTCAACTCCTTGTACGCCTCCATGTACTCGTGCGCCTGGAAGTACAGGAAGGTGGCGCCCAGCAGCACGGTCAGGCCCAGGAACAGCAGGATCTTGCCGCGATGGCCGGCGCGCAGCGCGTGGTGCGCGATCGTCACGGTGACGCTGGAGGTGAGCAGGATCAGCGTGTTCAGCAGCGGCAGACCCCACGCCGGCACGGTGCGGAATGCGCCACCGACCTGCTCCGGGCCGTTGCCGCCATTGGCACCCCACGACGCCGCGTAGTCGCTCCACAGGAACTGGTGGGTCAGCACGCCGTGGCCTTCGCCGCCCAGCCACGGCACCGAGAACATGCGGATGTAGAACAGCGCGCCGAAGAACGCGCCGAAGAACATCACCTCGGAGAAGATGAACCACATCATGCCCATGCGGAACGAGGTGTCGACCTGCGGGTTGTAGCTGCCGGCCAGTGATTCGTGAATCACCGAGCGGAACCAGCCGAAGAACATGGCCAGCACGCCGATCACGCCGACGGTCAACACGGTCTTGCCGAAGCCGGCCTCACCGGGCTCCGCGTTCAGCCAGTGCGCGGCACCGAACACGGTGGTGAACATGACCACTGCGGCCACGAACGGCCAATAGCTCTTGGCCGGAACAAAGTAAGCGTCGTGCTGCTGACCCATGGTGTAACCCCGTGGATTTCTCTTGATGACTTTTGCCCCGTCACGCCGCCCGGGGAACTGCATGCCGGACGTCGAAGCCGACCGGTCGAAAAAACATGTAGCGACTGCGCTGCTGCTATTTCATCAACACTATCTGCACGAACGAGATCAGGAAGAAGAACAGCACGATCGCCACCAGCACCGTCACGGTGCGCCGCACACCCTTGTGGCGATCGTTGTCGACATCGTCGGTGGCCGGGTGATTCGTGGTCTGCTGCGTCATCTCGGTTCGTCTCGTGCAGTGTCCCGGCCATTCGGCCGGGACGCTGCGGCAATGATCAATCGTTCACGTGGCCGTGCGCCAGTTCGTCGTCGTGAATCACCGGCGGCACTTCGAAGGTATGGTGCGGGGCCGGCGACGGCACCGTCCACTCCAGACCCTTGGCGCCTTCCCACACGCGGTCGGTGGCCTTCTTCTTGGAGAAGAACGCGCAGTGGATAAGCACGCCGATGAAGATCAGCTGGGTGGCACCGAACAGGAAGCCGCCGATCGAGCTGATCATGTTGAAGTTGGCGAACGCCACGTTGTAGTCGGGGATGCGGCGCGGCATGCCGGCCAGGCCCAGGAAGTGCTGCGGGAAGAACAGCACGTTGACCCAGATCACGCTGTTCCAGAAGTGCACCTTGCCCCAGAACTCGTTGTACATGTTGCCGGTCCACTTCGGCAGCCAGTAGTACGTGGCGCCGATGATCGCGAACAGCGCACCGGTCACCAGCACGTAGTGGAAATGCGCCACCACAAAGTAGGTGTCGTGGTACTGGAAGTCGGCCGGCACCAGCGCCAGCATCAGGCCGGAGAAGCCGCCGATGGTGAACAGGATGATGAACGCGATCGCGAACAGCATCGGCGTCTCGAAGGTCATCGAACCGCCCCACATGGTGGCGACCCAGTTGAACACCTTCACGCCAGTCGGCACCGAGATCAGCATGGTGGCGTACATGAAGAAGATCTCGGCGCCCAGCGGCAGGCCCACCGCGAACATGTGATGCGCCCACACGATGAACGACAGGAACGCGATGCAGGCGATCGCGAACACCATCGCCTTGTAGCCGAAGATCGGCTTGCGCGCGAAGGTCGGCACGATCTCCGAGATGATCCCGAATGCAGGCAGGATCATGATGTAGACCTCGGGATGGCCGAAGAACCAGAAGATGTGCTGGTACAGGACGGGGTCGCCGCCGCCGCCCGGGTTGAAGAAGTTGGTGCCGAAGTATTTGTCGGTGAGCAGCATGGTCACCGCACCGGCCAGCACCGGCATCACGGCGATCAGCAGGAACGCGGTGATCAGCCAGCTCCACACGAACACCGGCATCTTCAGCAGGTCCATGCCCGGCGCGCGCATGTTCAAGATGGTGGCGATGATGTTGATCGCGCCCATGATCGAGCTGATGCCCATCAGATGGATCGCGAACACCACGTAGGCCAGCGAATCGCTCTGCAGCGCCAGCGGCGGATACATCGTCCAGCCGCCGGACGGGCCGCCACCCGGCAGGAACAGCGTCGACAGCATCAGCAGGAACGCAAACGGCAGGATCCAGAACGACAGGTTGTTCATGCGCGGCAGCGCCATGTCCGGCGCGCCGACCATCAGTGGGATCATCCAGTTACCGAGGCCGACGAAGGCCGGCATGATCGCGCCGAAGATCATCACCAGCGCATGCATGGTGGTCAGCTGGTTGAAGAAGTACGGCTGCATCAGCTGCAGGCCGGGCTTGAACAGCTCGGCACGGATCGCCATCGCGAAGCTGCCGCCGATGAAGAACATCGTCAGCGCGAAGATCAGGTACAGCGTGCCGATGTCCTTGTGGTTGGTGGACATGCACCAGCGCTGGAAAAAACTTTTCGGCGCGCCGTGGTGATCGTCGTGCTGATCATGGGTGGCTGCGTAGGACATGGCCTTGCACCTCTAACCTGGAATATTGAATGCGACTGCGAAAAAACGTGTGCCGTGAGCGGCTGCGGGCGACGAGGGATCAGCCCTGCTTGCCGGCAACCGGAGCGGCGACCTGCGCGGTTTGCGGTGCCGGCGCCGGCGCGGCGGACTGCGCCTCCTGCTCGGCCAGCCACTTGGCGAAGTCCGCCTTGGACTTCACCACCACCACGATCGGCATGAAGCCGTGATCCTGGCCGCACAACTCGGCGCACTGGCCGCGGTAGGTGCCCGGCGCGGTGAAGTTGGCCCACGCCGCATTGATGATTCCGGGGATCGCGTCGATCTTCCAGCCGGTCGCCGGCACCCACCAGGAATGGATCACGTCGCCACTGGTGATCACGAAGCGGATCTTGGTGTCGACCGGCACCACCAGCGGCTTGTCGACGTTCAGCAGGTAGGTGCTTTCGTCGCCCACCTTGACCGCGAACGGGTCCATGCCCGAGCCGAGCTGGCGGGTCTGGTCGCTCTGCGAATCGAGCTTGGACATGAAGCCGACCTTGTCGATCGACTTGCCCAGGTAATCGACATAGTCGTAGCGCCACTTCCACTGGTAGCCGGTGACCTTGACGGTCATCTGCGAACCGGTGGTGTCGGCCCAGCTGGTGAGGCCGCCGGTGGCCAGGTAGGCCAGGGTGATCAGGATCAGTACCGGGATGGTGGTCCAGACCACTTCCACCGTGGTGTTGTGCGACCACTTCTCGGCCACCGCGCCGCGCGATTTGCGGAAGCGGAACATCGCGACGAACATCGCGCCGAACACCAGCACGCCGATTACCGTGCACACGGCGAGCGAAATGTTGTTCAGGTGGTACGGCACCTGCGACCAGGTGCTCGCGCCGCGCTCCATGTTCAGCTGCCACGGGCCGGGGGCGGCCAGGGCCACGCTGCCGAACGATGCAAGGGCGAGAGCCGCCGCTGCCGTGAATGATCGCCTGATGCCGCCAGATGTCATGTCTTGCACCTTTGTTGAACCTGCTTGCGTGGCTGGTTGAAGTCGGCCAGCAACACCATGAGTTTCTTCGACAGCTCGACGCGTTCCTGATCCGCCAGGAAAACGCCGATCTCCAGTTCGCGTCCGTGCGATGACAGCAGCAGGCGCTGGCGCCCATTGCCCGACTCCAGCAGCACGCGCACCCAGTACGACTGGAAACACATGCGGCGCCGGCCCGGCAGGGATTGCACCTCCAGCGACACGGCGTCGAGGGTGATGCGCTCACTACAGTCACCAGCCCGCCAGGCCACGCTCAAGGCGATGGCCACGGCGACGGATTCCACCAGGGCGAACAGCGGAGCGAACACATTCCCCTGCCACGCCCCCAGCCCAGCCGTCATCAGCACCAGCGCTACTAGAACCACGATCAGTCGACGCAGACCGCGCCGGCTGAGCGTGCGATTGGGCTTGAGCCACATCGTCACGCGGGGCAAGCCGGCGGTAGCTGGTCGAAGCACGATCATGGGGATCCGGCGTGCCTGGAACGCCGGAATGATAGGCCGCGGCGGCGCAACGGGCAAGAATGTCGCACCGGCTTGACCTGGATCAGGGAATCAGGCTGCACCGGCAGGGCGCGCTTCGATGGCCTCCCGATCCCCGCAGATTGCACCGCACGCGTACAATTGCGCGTTCCCCTCCGCCTGCGCGAACCCCAGCGACCAGCCCGTGACCCAAGCCATTCTCCGCCCCGAACTTCCCACCGATGGCACGCCAGCGCGCGCGCGCATCACCGCCGCCTGGCTGCGCGACGAGACCGAAGCCGTCAACGACCTGCTGGCCCAGGCCACCCTGCCGCCGGCCGAGCGCGAGCAGGTGATCGACGTCGCCGCCGGCCTGGTTACCCGCGTGCGTGCGCGTGCGAAGGACCAGAGCGCGGTCGAGTCCTTCATGCGCCAGTACGACCTGTCCTCCGAGGAAGGCGTGCTGCTGATGTGCGTGGCCGAGGCCCTGCTGCGCATCCCGGACAAGGCCACCGCCGACAAGCTGATCCGCGACAAGCTCGGCGAGGCGGACTGGAAGAAGCACCTGGGCCAGAGCGAGTCGCTGTTCGTCAACGCCTCCACCTGGGGCCTGATGCTGACCGGCCACCTGGTGAACCTGGCCGAGGACACCCGCCACGATTTCACCGGCGCGCTGAAGCGGCTGGTCGGTCGCGCCGGCGAGCCGGCGATCCGCCTCGCCGTGCGCCAGGCGATGCGCATCATGGGCCACCAGTTCGTGATGGGGCAGACCATCGACGAGGCGCTGGACCGCTGCGCGAAGAAGGAATACGCGGTCTACCGCTACTCCTACGACATGCTGGGCGAGTCCGCGCTCACCGCCGAGACGGCCGAGCGCTACCAGGAGGACTACCGCCGCGCCATCGGCCGCATCGGCGCGCGCGGCCCGTTCGCCAACCACACCGACGCGCCGTCGATCTCGGTGAAGCTATCTGCGCTGCATCCGCGCTACGAAGTGGCCAAGCGCGAAGACGCACGCCGCCTGCTCACCGCCAAGCTACTGGAACTGTCGCAGCTGGCGATGAAGCAGGGCATCGCGCTCTCGGTAGACGCCGAGGAAGCGGATCGCCTGGAGCTGTCGCTGGATATCATCGGCGACGTGTTCGCGCATCCGTCGCTCGAAGGCTGGAACGGCCTCGGCATCGTGGTACAGGCCTACTCCAAGCGCACCCCGTTCGTGATCGACTGGCTGGTCGAGACCGCACGCGCCGCCGGCCGTCGCTGGTACGTGCGCCTGGTCAAGGGCGCCTACTGGGACGCCGAGATCAAGCGCGCGCAGGAACAGGGCCTGGCCGGCTATCCGCTGTACACGCGCAAGCCGAATACCGACGTGTCCTACCTGGCCTGCGCGCGCAAGCTGTTCGACGCCGGGGTCGAGCTGATCTACCCGCAGTTCGCCACCCACAACGCGCACTCGATCGCCGCCGTGCATCACATCGCGCGCGGCCGCCCGTTCGAGTTCCAGCGCCTGCACGGCATGGGCACCGACCTGTACGCCGAGGTGATCGGCCTGCAGAACCTCAACGTGCCGTGCCGCGTGTACGCGCCGGTCGGCACCCACGAGGACCTGCTGCCGTACCTGGTGCGCCGCCTGCTGGAAAACGGCGCCAACACCAGCTTCGTCAACCGCGTGGCGGATGAAACCCTGCCGGTGCGCGAACTGGTCGCCGACCCCTGCGAGACGGTGCGCCGCTTCGCGTCCATTCCCCACCCGCGCATCCCCTTGCCGGTCAACCTCTATGGCGAACTGCGGAAGAATTCCATGGGCATCAACTTCTCCAACGACAACGAACTGAAGACGATGGCCGACGCGGTCAACGCGAACGCCGGTCCGTGGACCGCCGCCCCGCTGGTGCCCGGCGCAACGGCCGTCGGCCCGACCGTGTCGGTGACCAACCCGGCCGACCGCCGCCAGGTCGTGGGCAGCTACGTCAGCGCCGACAGTGTCACCGTCGACAAGGCAGTGGCCAATGCCGTCGCCGCCCAGCCCGGCTGGGATCGCCTGCCCGCCGCCAGTCGAGCCGCGATCCTCGAGCATGCGGCGGAGCAGCTCGAAGCACGTCGCGCCGAATTCATCGCCTTGTGCGTGCGCGAGGCCGGCAAGAGCCTGCCCGACGCGATCGCGGAAGTTCGCGAGGCGGCCGACTTCCTGCGCTACTACGCCACCATGGCGCGCCGCCTGTTCGGCCAGCCCGAGCAGTTGCCCGGCCCCACCGGCGAGAGCAATCAATTGTTCCTCAACGGTCGCGGCGTGTTCGTCTGCATCAGCCCGTGGAACTTCCCGCTGGCGATCTTCCTGGGCCAGGTCAGCGCCGCACTGGCCGCCGGCAACAGCGTGATCGCCAAGCCGGCCGAGCAGACTTCGCTGATCGGCCACGCCGCGGTGAAGCTGCTGCACGAGGCCGGCGTGCCACTCGATGTGCTGCAGTACCTGCCCGGCGATGGCGCCACCGTCGGCGCCGCGCTCACGAAAGACCCGCGCGTGGCCGGCGTGGCCTTCACCGGCTCCACCGAAACCGCCTGGGCGATCAACCGGAGCTTGGCCGCGCGCAACGCGCCGATCGCCGCGCTGGTCGCCGAGACCGGCGGCCAGAACGCGATGATCGCCGACTCCTCCGCCCTGCCCGAGCAGATCGTCAAGGACGTGATCGCCTCCGCGTTCCAGTCCGCCGGCCAGCGCTGCTCGGCCGCGCGCGTGCTGTTCGTGCAGGAGGACATCGCCGACAAGGTGGTCGACATGCTCGCTGGCGCGATGGCCGAACTGAAGGTCGGCGACCCCGGCCAGCTCTCCACCGACGTCGGCCCGGTGATCGACGAGGACGCGAAGAAGATCCTGGTCGACCACGCCGCGCGCATGGACGCCGAGGCAAAAAAGATCGGCGAAGTCGCGCTTGATCCGGCGACCACCGCCAACGGCACCTTCTTCGCCCCGCGCGCCTACGAGATTCCGTCGCTCGCCACGCTGACCCGCGAAGTGTTCGGCCCGGTGCTGCACATCGTGCGCTGGAAAGGCAGCGAGCTGGCCCAGGTGGTCGAGCAGATCAACGCCACCGGCTACGGCCTCACCCTGGGCGTGCACAGCCGCATCGACGACACCGTGGAATACATCCGCAGCCACGCCCGCGTCGGCAACTGCTACGTCAACCGCAACCAGATCGGTGCGGTGGTCGGCGTGCAGCCGTTCGGCGGCGAAAGCCTCTCCGGCACCGGCCCCAAGGCCGGCGGCCCGCACTACCTCTTGCGCTTCGCCGGCGAACGCACGCTCACCATCAACACCACCGCCGCCGGCGGCAACGCCTCGCTGCTGACCATCGGCGAGTAAGCGGCGGAATTCGGGAAACCCCGCGCCCTTCACCTTTCTCCTTCAAGTTCGCCTGGGGGAGAGGGTGTGGCGAGGGAGCTCTCCGACATTGCCGCGATGCCGATGCAGCGAGTACGTTGCATGCCATTGCACGGAGCGTTGGCATGACGAAACAGAGAAATGGGCAAGCCGAGTTCGCTCGCTGGATGGGACCTTTGCTGGATGCCCTGCGCGCACTCGGCGGTTCGGCCAAACCACAGGAAGTGTCTCGCTGGATCGCGCGCGAGCTGAGCCTCCCGTCCGAGATCACCGAAGCCACCCTCAAGTCCGGCGCCAATCGCTTCCACAACCAGGTGCAGTGGGCTCGCCAGTACCTGGTGTGGCAAGGCCTTCTGGACGACAGCAAGCGCGGCACATGGACCCTGAGCCCGTTGGGTTGGAAGACTCGTCTCGACGAAGACGCGGCGCGAACCCTCTTCCTCGACCGGGTAAAGATCCAGCAGGCCGAACGCAGACAGCACGCGACCACGGAAACTCGCGTCGAGTCCAAAACGGCCGATGCCGAATCACCTGGGGAGCTGCAGGATCTTGGCCTGCTCGATGTCCTGAAATCCCTGCCGCCCTATGGTTTCGAGCTGATTTGTGGCCGCCTGCTGCGCGAGCACGGGTTCGAGGAAGTCGAAGTCACCCAGCGTTCGCGCGATGGCGGCATCGATGGCTACGGCCTGCTGCGCCTCAGTGCCTTCGTGAGCCTGCGTGTGGCCTTTCAGGCCAAGCGCTACAAGGATGTCGTCGCACGAAGCGCGGTGGGCGAATTCCGCAATGCCCTGCTCGGTCGCGCCGAGAAAGGTGTATTCATCACCACCGGCCGCTTCACTCAGGACGCTGAGGCCGAGGCCACTCGCGACGGCGTAGTGCCGATCGAGCTGATCGATGGCGAACAACTGACCGAGCTGTTCCAGGACAAGCTCATCGGCGTGAAGCCTAAAATGGTATATGAGATCGACCATGCCTTCTTTGACGAATTCCGCCGTGAATCCTGAGCGAAGCGCTACGCGCGATGCGACGGACGCCGATCTCACCAGCATGCTGCAGCGCCTGCGCGAGGCGCAGGCACGCGAGCAGATGCCCGCCTGGCCACTGCGTGCGCAACGCCTGCATCAACTGGAGACGATGCTGCTCGAACAGCGCGAGGCATTCGCCACGGCGATCGACGCCGACTTCGGCCAGCGCCCGCGCGAGGAGACCGACCTGCTGGAGATCTTCCCCAGCCTGTCGGCGGTCCGCCACGCGCTCGGCCATGGCCGTCGCTGGATGAAACCACGACGGCGCCTGGCCGACCTGCTGTTCCTGCCTGCGCGCACCGAGCTGCGCCCGCAACCGCTGGGCGTGGTCGGCATCATCGTGCCGTGGAACTACCCGCTGTACCTGGCGATCGGTCCGCTGGTCGACGCGCTGGCCGCCGGCAACCGCGTGATGCTGAAGATGAGCGAATACACGCCGCGCTTCTCGGCGCTGTTCGCCGGGCAGGTGGCGAAGTATCTCCGGCCCGACGAAGTGGCCGTGGTGAACGGTGACGCGGACGTGGCACAGGCATTCTCCGCACTGCCGTTCGACCACCTGTTGTTCACCGGCTCCACCGCGGTCGGCCACCACGTGATGCGCACGGCCGCGGCCAACCTGACTCCGGTGACGCTGGAGCTTGGCGGCAAGTCGCCGGCGATCATCGGCCCCGGCGCGCGCTTCGAGCACGCGGTGGAGCGCATCGTGTTCGGCAAACTGGTCAACGCCGGGCAGACCTGCATCGCACCGGACTACGTGCTGCTGCCGCGCGCACGGGTGGCGGAATTCATCGACCTCGCCGGCAAGGCGATGGCGCGGATGTACCCACGACTGGAGCGGAACACGCAGTACGCCAGCATCGTCTCCGACCGCCAGTACCAGCGTCTCGCGGCGCTGCGCGATGGCGCGCTGGCGGCCGGCGCACGCGTGCACCCGCTCGGCGAGGCGACGGAAGATCCGGCGCGGCGATTGCTGCCGCCGCAGTTGCTGACCGAAGTCGACGACAGCATGGCGGTGATGCGCGAGGAGATCTTCGGCCCGCTGCTGCCACTGCTGCCGTACGACGCGCTGGACGACGCCATCGCCCATGTCGCCGCCCGCCCGCATCCGCTGGCGCTGTACCTGTTCGAACACGACCAGGCCCGCATCGACCGGGTGCTGGCGCGCACCCACGCCGGCGGCGTCAGTGTCAACGACACGCTGTACCACATCGCCCAGCACGGCCTGCCGTTCGGCGGCGTGGGTGCGTCCGGCATGGGTGGCTACCACGGCGAGGCCGGCTTCCGCACGTTCTCGCACCTGAAACCGGTGTTCCGCCAGGCCCGCTGGAACGGCGCCGGCCTGCTCAACCCACCGTACGGCGCACGCTTCCGCCGCATGTTGGCGCTGCTGCTCAACCGCGGTTGAGGCGCAACATCCGCACATAAAAAAACCTCCCCGCGCGAGCGGGGAGGTTTTTCACGGCACGCCGCGTGACGGCGCTCAGAACTTGTAGGTTGCCGACAGGCTCAGCAGGTTGCCGTAGTCGTCGAAGTTGCCGGTGACCACGTCGCCGGTGGAGCTGGTGCTGTTGATATGCGCCTGGTTCACGAAGATATGCGCGTACGAGGCGTTGACCTCGAAGTGTTCGCTGGCCTTGTAGCCGATGCCCACGGTCGCCAGCTTGCGGGTGGAATCCGGCACGCGCACGTCGCGCACGGCGTTGTAGCTCGGCGAGGTGTCCACCGCGATGCCGGCACGCAGGGTGATCTTGTCGTTGAGGTAGTAGTCGCCGCCGACCGAGGCGTAAACCGTGTTGCGCCAGTTGAACGTCTCGGCCGTATCCGGCTGGCCGGGGTTGCCGTACTTGACGCGCAGCTCCTTGAACACGTCCCATTTGGTGTAGGCCAGGTCGATGCCCAGGCCGAACTTCTCCGCCTGGTGCCAGTAGCTGGCGCTGATCACCGCCGGGGTGGTGAAGTCGGCGGTACCGGTGGTATGTGCGAACGGCGGGATGCTGCTGGCGAGTGCCGGATTGCTCAGCAGCAGGTCGTAGCCCGGGGTGGTGGTGAAGTTGCCGGTACCCTGCAGGTGATGGCTGATCTTGGAACGGTAGTTCAGCGCCAGCTTGTCGTTCGGGGTCAGCTTCCAGAAGCCGCCAACCTGGTAGCCGTAACCCCAGTCGTCGCCCTTGATCCGGGCGAAGCCGTCGACGCCCGGCGGAGTCACCGCCGCCACGCCGGCCGCGGCGGCCTGGCCTTGCTGCACGGCCGCCTGGATCATCGCGGTGCCCTGCGCCGGCGAGAGCTGGCCGGCCGCGATGGCTGCCTGGATCTGCGCAACACCAGCGGCGGTCTGCGCGCCGATGCCCTGCTGGATGCCCAGGCCCACGGCGTTGAAGTTGATGGCGCTGCTCAGCTCGGCCGAGGTGCGCTGCGCGATCGCGCTGACGCCCAGGGCGAAGCTGTCGGTCAGGTCGTACGAGGCCGAGAAGGTCGCATCGAGCGACTGGAACTTGGACTTGACGCCGTTGTAACGGCCGACCCAGTCACGGTCGTACTCGGTCTGGAAACCGAACGGCACCGAGAAGCCGAAGCCGAGGTGCAGCTTGTCCGACACCTTGGACGCGAGGAAAAACGCCGGGACCGGCAACGTGGTACCGGCGTCGCCGCCGTTGCCGCCGCTGATCGGGCGACCCAGCACGTCATGCGCGCTGCCGCTGAACTTGGCACTGAAGTTGATGGCCGTGACGTCGGCCTGGAAATAGGTGCCATCCAGCTCGCTCATGGCGGCGGGGTTGTTGGCCACCACCGAGGCGTCGCCGCCAGCGGTGGCGGAGCCGGCATAGGCCCGGCCCAGCCCCTTGGCGCTGTTTTCCTTGAGCTGGAACGCGCTGGCATCGGCATTGCCAGGTGCAAACAAGGCACCCATCACCGCAACGCTCAGCGCAGCCAGGGCCAGTGGACGGGCAGCGCCCGAGAAGGAACGGAAAGACGTGTGCATCGCTAGCTCCTGCATGTTGTTGGTGCAGCTCGGGACAGTAACCGGGGCATAACCGGCGAGAAACATGAATTCATACGTGCGTTTGAACTTCCTGCGCTGGACTCTGCCCTCTTGCACAGGGCGTTGCAAGTGCGCTCGCAACAATTTACTAACATCAGCATATCCGCCGGGTGGCGCAAACTGCCGATGCCCGGTTCATCGACGGGCACTGCTACCCTCGTCGCCCGGCAGCTCACCCTGCACTCCCTCCCCGATCCGACACGGTGTCGCCATGCCATGTTTCGTCTATGCCAGCCTGCGCAAAGCCGACAGCTACCTGTGGCTGGCGCAGCGAGATGCGTTCGACACGCTGCCCGAGCCGCTGCTGCTGCTGTTGGGCGAGCTGCGTTTCGTGATGGAGGTGCAGCTGGACGAGCAGCGCAAGCTGCCGGTCGAGGATACCGCGCAGGTGCTCGAACACCTGCGCACGCAGGGCTGGCACCTGCAGCTGCCACCGCAGGAAACCCTGGCCACCGCCAATCATCCCGCTTATACGCATTCGCCGAGGGATGATCGGGGCGAGTGAATCGCGCATCATGTCGCCGGCGTTAACACTTGGTTACCGCCTGCACAGCCAACGATTTCTATACTGCCCCCCATGACCCAGCCCAAATCGCGCCGCCGCCCTCCTCTCCTGCACGCCCTGGCCTGGTTCATTCCGGGCCTGCTCGCGGTCGCCGTCGCCGGCCTGGTCACCCATCCACTGACCCTGGTTCCATTGCTGCTGGCGAACGCGCTGACCATGGCCGCGATCTGCCATGCGATCGGCTTCGATCCCGAGCCGCACTTCGGCCGCACCGTGCTGCGCCGTGGCGCCGCCCACCTGGTGATGTTCACCGGCTACACCGTGCTGGTGTTCGTGCTGGTCGCCTGGCCAATGCTGCAACTGACCCACCAGCCCAGCCTCAGCGCGGCGCTGGTGCTGGCCGCGGCGCTGGTGCTGGCGCTGGTCGCGCTGTGGCGGCTGTGGCCGGCGTTCGGTCTGGTGTTCGTGTGGGACGACGCCTATCCAAGCCAGCGCGACGGCTCGTGGATCTTCACCGCCACCCTGCGCAGCATCGCGTTCGGCCGCCACCTTTCGCTCGAGGAGCGTTTCTTCAGCCACTTCCTGCCGGCCGCGTTCGCGCTGCTGGTGCTGGCCTTCGGCGCGATCGCGCTGACCGGCCTGTACGGCGTGCTGTCGCCGGAGCCGCGCGTCGCCGCGCTGGCGATCTATGGCGTGCTGCTGCTGCCGCTGGGCTGCCTGGTGATCGCCAACCGCACGCTGCGTGCGCTGCTGTGCGAACGCCACCAGCCGCGCCGGCGCAGCGATGTCGACGGCCGCGCCGCGCCCGCGCCGCGTCCGGTGCTGAGCGAGCAGGAGCGCACCGCCGGTACGCCGGAACAGGCCGCCGCGCTGCTGGCCGCCACTCGCGATGGCGACATCGAGCGCGCGCTGGCCCTGGTCGAGGCCGGTGCCGATCCGGACACCGCGCCGGGCACCGACGACCGCGACCAGCGGCCGGTGCTGATGCTGGCCGCACTACTGCCGGATACCCGCCTGTTGCGCACGCTGATCGCCAGGGGTGCCGACGTGAACCGCGCCAGCGGCGGCATCACCCCGCTGCTGGCCGCCACCCGTGACAGCTGGCACGGCCGCGCCGAGGCGGTGCTGACCCTGCTCGCCAACGGCGCCAGCCCGCTGGTCACCGATGCCGAGGGCAACACGCCGCTGCACGGTGCCGCGCTCAGCGGCGACGCCGGCGTGGCAGCGATGCTGCTGGACGCGGCCGCACCGATCAATGCATTGAACAAGGCCGGCATCAGTCCACTCGCCACCGCCTGCCGCGCCGCCAACTGGCCGCTGGCAAAATTCCTGCTGGAACGCGGCGCGAAGCCGGCCCCAGCCGACGGCGAACCGGCGCTGGTAGCCGCCGCCGGCATCGCCGACGACGATGCCGAAGGCGTGAAGCTGCTGCTCAAGCATCGCGCCGCGGTCAATGCGGTCGACGCGCGGCACCGGCATGCGCTGCTCGCCGCCGCCGCCGAAGGCCATGAGCAAGTCGCCCGCGTGTTGTGCGCCGCCGGCGCCGACGTGAACCTGGTCGACCGCCACGGCAGCAGCGCGCTGATGGAAGCCTCGCGCGCCGGTGCCGGCGGCATCGTGCAACTGCTGGCCGAAGCGCAAGCCGACGCCGGCCTGCGCGACAGCCACGGCCGCGATGCGTTGACCCTGGCCTGCCAGTCGCCGCGTGCGCACGCCGACACGGTACGCGCGCTGCTGGCCCTGGGTGCCGAGCCGAAGACCGCCGGCAGCGACGGGCGCAGCGCGCTCGATCACGCCGCCGGCGCCGGACGCTGGGATCTGGTTGCCCTGCTCGACCCCGACACGCCGCTGCCGGCCAGCCTCAGCCAGGACGTGCTGGGCGAAGGCAACGACACGCCCGCGCATTTGCTCGACGCGCTGCGTTTCGGCCACTGGGCGATCGTCTCCGGCTTCGTCGAGCGGGTGCGCGACTGGCCGCAGACGGAGCTGGCCCGGCTGTATCTGCAGCTGGCTGCGCCGGGTCTTGGCGCGGCGCGCCGCTGGTTGCTCGACCACGGCCTGGACGCCGAGGCGCGGCTGGAGGCACCGCGCATCGACGACGCTGAAACCGCCGACGCGCCGAGCCTGCCGCCGCTGGGACAGCGCCTGTTCGACGCCCTGCTGCCACAACTGCCGGACGCCACCGAAGCGCTGGACGACCTGCTGCAGGCCGGCGCCAGCCCGGCCGGCGCCGGCCTGCTGGCGCAGGCGCTGGCGCATCTGAACGGGGCCGCGCAAGGTGCCGCGCTGCCGCTGAACCTGCTCGAACGCGGCGCCGACCCGTTCGGCGCCGACGCCCGCGAGCGCACGCCGCTGCAACTGGCCGCGACCAATGCGCAGCTGCCGCTGCTGCAGGCCCTGCTGGCGCGCGGAAGCGACCCGAACACGCGCGACCGCGACGGCCGCACGCCGCTGTTCGCCGCGCTGGAGCACGGTGCGCAGGCGTTGCCGCTGGCGCGCGCGCTGATCGCCCACGGCGCCGATCCCGAAGCCACCGACGCGAATGGCGAGACCCCGCTGGGGCTGGCGCTGGAGCACCCGGCGGTGGAGCGCTGGCTGGACTGGCGCGACTGGCCGCGGCCGAACCGCGCGCTGCGTGCCGACGACCTGCCTGCCGCCGCCAAGGCCGGCGCACTGGCCAGCGTGCAGCGCCTGCTGGAACTGGGCTTCGCCGTGGATACCCGCGACGAGCAGGGCGCCACCGCCCTGCTGCACGCCTGCGGTGCCGGCCATCGCGACATCGCCGCCTGCCTGCTCGACGCCGGCGCGGACGCCACATTGCCCGCGCTCAGCGGCGTCACCCCGCTGGCCGCCGCAGTGGCCGCGCGCCGCGAGGCGCTGGTCGCGCTGCTGCTGCAGCACCAGGTCGCCGTCGACCAGCGCCTGCCGAACCAGGCCACCGCACTGATGGTGGCCGCCGCGATGGGCTATCCGGAGATCGTCGAACAATTGCTGGACGCCGGCGCGGCGGTCAATGCGGTCGACGACGCCGGCCGCAGCGCGCTGCATGCGGCGGCGCAATTCGGTTTCGAGCACAACGACAGCCTGCGCGCACGGCGCCTGTTCGACCGTCTGCTCCAGCACGGCGCCGACATCAACCACGCCGACCACGAGGGCAAGACGCCGCTGCTGCTGCTGCTCGGCGCGCAGTTGCGCCCGGGCAGCGCCTGTGACGCCACCCACCTGGGCGCGCTGGTGCCCCTGCTGCTGGAGGCCGGCGCCCGGGTCGAACATGCCGACCAGCGCGGGGTGACCGCGCTGCACGCCTGCGCCATGCATGCGCTGTTGCCGCCGGCGCGCGTGCTGCTGTCGCGCGGCGCCGACCGCAACGCGGCCGATGCATTCGGGCGCACCGCGGCCGACGTGGCGCGGCAGCTGGGCTACGTTGACATCGCCCACGAACTGGCCGCGCGCAGTGGGGCGATCCCCAGCGTGCGGCAGACCCTGCGTCAACCGGCACAACCGGCCGACTGAGCAGCCGCGGCTTCAGCACTACGCGGGGTTGGCGGCCAGCGCGCCGCGTGGCCGCAGTGCATGCCACGCGGCCACCACCTGTGCGGTATCGATTTCGTCCACCCGCCTGATCGCCGGTAGCCCGCCAAGCAGGTGCACCGCACTGCCGGATGCGCTGCGCGGCATCCACATGTGTGGTGATCGGGCACCCATCAGCACCACCAGTGGACAGCCCACGGCCGCGGCCAGGTGCGCCGGCCCGGTATCCACCGAAACCATGCTGTGGGCGATTTCCAGCAACGCTTTCAGCCGGCCGAGCGGCAGTGCGGCAGCGGCTACCTGCGACGCGCCCCTACCGGTGACCGCCATCACGGTACGGAGATAGCCGGTCTCGGCCGGCGATCCGCATAGCAATATCTGCGCCTGCGGCAACCGGCAGCTGATAGCGCGAACCAGCGAAGCCCAGCGTTCCGCCGGCCAGGATTTGTCGTCATCCTCGGCGGCACGCACGCCGTTCCAGCGCATCGTGCGTTTGTTGGCCGGCTGCAACAGCACCAGCGGGCGCCCGAGCATGCCCTGTGCGCGCAGCCACGCATCGCACTCGGCCCGCTCAGCCGCGCTGACCTGCAGCTCCGGCGCAGCACAGGCAGGGGCCGCAGGCAGCCCGGCGAGTGAGCGGAATGCGGCCGGCGTTGCGTCGCCGAAACGCAGCAACCAGTCCACCCAGTGCTCGTCCGCCTTCGACGGCATGTCTTCGATGAAGGTGCAGTGCTCGGCCGGCACGCCGGCGAGTGTCAGCATCGGACGGATCTTGGTGCGCGTGCGCAGCTGCGGCTCGCAGATGTAGAACGGCGCCGCGCGCAGGCGATGCAACGCCAGCGCCGCCCGCCACCGCCGCGGTCGCATCCAGATCGGCCCGTATTGCGAGCGCAGCGGAATGCACCCGGCCACCTCCGGCTGCGCCGAGTACAGCACCGGCGACCAGTCGCCCAGCGTCAGCAACTGGCACGGCCGGCCGTAGCGCCATCGCAGTTTGCGCAGCAGCGGTTGCAACAGGATGGTGTCGCCGAGCCGTCCGAAACGGATCACGACCGGGCCGGGTACTGCGGAGTCAGGAATCGCGGGCATGACAGCGAGCAACGCCGGACACCACCCGCGGTTGACGCGTCACCCCCGTTTTTTTATGTGCGGGCGGCCGACGACACCCTTCCAGCGCGTGCCTGGCGGGTCAATCCTCACCGCGGAGCGGGTCATCGACCTCGCGCTGGCGCTCGCGTTCCGCGCTGCGCTCGGCATCCGCCTCGAACAGCTGCTGCAGGTCGAGCATCGCCTCGCGCGTGCTCTGGATCAGCTTGGTCTCGTCGTCGTAGACCAGCGCCTGCTTCTTCAGCAAATCCTCGTCGTAGCGGCGGAAGCGCTCGACCCGGTCGGCCGCCAGCTCGTGCGGCAGGCCCAGCGCCTCCAGCGTCTTGCGGGTCATCTTGAGGCTGGAGTGGAAGGTCTCGCGGATCGGCTCCTCGACGCCCATGTCCATCAGCCGGAACACGTGCTGGCGGTTGCGCGCGCGGGCGATGATCTTCAGGTGCGGGTACTGCCGCCGCACCAGCCGCGCGGTGCGCAGGTTCGCCTCCGGATCGTCGGTGGCCAGCACGAACACCTCGGCCTTGTCGGCCCGCGCTGCGCGCAGCAGTTCCGGCCGTGCCGGATCGCCGAAGAACAGGTTGACGCTGCCGAAGCGGCGTGACTGGTCCACCTGGTCGGCCGAATGCTCCAGCGCCACGAACGGGATGTTCTGCGCGCGCAGCACGCGGGCGATGATCTGGCCGACCCGGCCGAAGCCGGCGATGATCACCCGCGGCGTGTCGGCCTCGATCGCATCGAACTCGCGCGACGGCTTGTTCGGCCTCACGTTCAGCGCCTTCGCCGCCAGCACCACCAGCAGCGGGGTCAACGCCATCGACAAGGTGATCGCCAGCACCAGCGCGTCGCGCTGGGCCACGCCGATCAGCCGCTGCTCGGCCGCCTGGCGCAGCACCACGAACGCAAACTCGCCGCCGCAGGCCAGCAGCACCACCAGGCGCAGCGTGTCGGAACGGTTGAGCCCGCCCAGCAGCCGCCCCAGCGGCCACAGCAGCACGCTCTTCAGCGCCAGCAGCGCCAGCACCAGGCCGAGCATCCAGACCGGCCGGTGCAGCAGCAGCGACAGGTCCATCGACATGCCCACGCTGATGAAGAACAGCCCCAGCAGCAAGCCCTTGAACGGTTCGATGTTCGATTCCAGCTCGTGCCGGTACTCCGAATCGGCCAGCAGCATGCCGGCCAGGAACGCGCCCAGGGTAGCCGAGACGCCGGCCATCTCCATCAGCAGCGCCACGCCCATCACCACCAGAAGCGCGGTGGCAGTGAACACCTCCACCGAATCAGCCTTCGCCACGAAACGGAACACCGGGCGCAACAGGTAGCGGCCGCCGACGATCACCGCCACGATCACCCCGATCGTGCGCAGCACTGCGAACAGGTTGAAATCCTGCGCGGTGGAGGAAGCCAGCAGCGGCACCGCGGCGATCAGCGGGATCGCTGCCAGGTCCTGGAACAGCAGGATCGAGAACACCTGGCGGCCGTAGGCGGAACCGGCCTCCTTGCGCTCGGCCAGAATCTGCAGGCCGAACGCGGTGGACGACAGCGCCAGGCTACCGCCCACGATCGCCGCGCCCTTGCCGCTGAGGCCGAACAGGAAATAGCCCGCCGCCGCGATCGCCACGCTGGTCGCCAGCACCTGCAGCATGCCGGTGCCGAACACCGAGCGGCGCATCACCCACAGGCGCTGCGGCGACAGTTCCAGGCCGATCACGAACAGCATCAGCTCGACGCCGAACTCGGAGATCGTGGCCACCCCTTCGGTGTCGTGGACCAGGCCCAGCAGCTGCGGCCCGATCGCCACGCCGGCGATCAGGTAGCCGAGCACCGCGCCCAGCCGGAAGCGCTTGGTCAGCGGCACCGCGATCACCGCGGCGAGCAGGAACACCACCGCGGTCTGCAGGAAATGATGGCTGTCCACGCGCTGGCGGCTCCGGTCGGGGGTGGCCGATTATTCCACGCGAGGGATGACCGCACGGCATACCCGCATCGTTTCCATGGCAGGTTGCCGAAAAAGACCGGGCCCGCACGAGGCGGGCCCGGTCTGCATGCGGGGGCAGCGTGCCGCTTAGTGTTTCGGCGCGTCCTTCAAGCCGCGGTTCTCCAGCATCGGCTCGATCTCGGGATCGTGACCGCGCCAGTCCTTGTACATCTTCGCCAGTTCCTCGGTGTTGCCGCGCGAGAGCACCATCGCGCGGAAGCGGTCGCCGTTCTCGCGGGTCAGGCCGCCGTGTTCCTTGAATCCGATGAAGGCGTCGTCGGCCAGCATCTGCGTCCACAGGTAGGCGTAGTAGCCGGCGGCGTAGCCGTTGCCCCAGATGTGCTGGAAGTAGCTGGAGCGGTAGCGCGGCGGCACGTAGCTGAGGTCAATGTGATCCTTCTTCAGCGCGGTGGCCTCGAACTGGTCGGCGTCCTGCAGCGGGGCGTCGGCGCCGAGCATGTGCCAGTTCATGTCGAGCATCGCCGCGGCGACCAGCTCGGTCATCTCGTAGCCCTTGTTGAACTTGCCGGCCTTCTTCATCTTGTCGACCAGCGCCTGCGGCATCGGCGCGCCGGTCTGGTAGTGCTTCGCGTAGTGGGCGAACACCTTCGGGTCAGTGGCCCAGTGCTCGTTGAACTGCGACGGGAACTCGACGAAATCGCGCGCCGTGTTGGTACCGGACAGGGTCGGGTACTGCTCGTCGGCGAAGATGCCGTGCAGCGCATGGCCGAACTCGTGGAACATGGTGATCACGTCGTCGAACGAGAGCAGCGCCGGCTGGCCCGCCGCCGGCTTGCTGAAGTTGGCGACGTTGTAGATCACCGGCTTGGTGCCCAGCAGCTTCGACTGGGTGACCAGGTTGTCCATCCAGGCCCCGCCGTTCTTGTTGTCGCGCTTGAAGTAGTCGGTGTAGAACAGCGCCATCGAGCTGCCGTCCTTGTCGAACACCTCGAACACGCGCATGTCCGGCTGGTACACCGGGATGTCATGGCGTTCCTTGAAGGTCAGCCCGTACAGCTGGTTGGCGGCGTAGAACACGCCGTTCTGCAGTACGTCGTCCAGCTCGAAGTACGGCTTGATCTGGTTCTCGTCGAGGTCGTACTTCGCCTTGCGCACCTGCTCGGCGTAGAAGTTCCAGTCCCACGGCTCAAGCTTGAAGTTGCCGTGCTGCTTGTCGATCAGCGCCTGGATGTCGCCCGCCTCGGTCTGCGCGCGGGTGGTGACCGCAGGCACCAGGTCCTGCATGAACTTCAACGCCGTTTCCGGCGTCTTCGCCATCTGGTCGTCCAGCTTCCACGCCGCGTAATTCGGGAAACCGAGCAGCTTCGCCTGCTCGGCGCGGATCTGCGCCAGCCGCTCGATGGTCTTGCGGGTGTCGTTAGCGTCGCCCTTTTCGGCGCGATTCCACGAGGCTTCGAACAGCGCCTGGCGAGTGGCGCGGTCGGCGAGGTCCTGCAGCTCCGGCTGCTGGGTGGTGTTCTGCAGCGACAGCACGTACTTGCCGTCCTGCTTGCGCTCCTTGCCGGCCTGCGCGGCGGCAGCCAGCTCGGCGTCGGACAGCCCGGCCAGCTTCGCCTTGTCGGCGATCACCGGCGCGGCGTCCCGGGTGGCGGCCAGCAGCTTGTTGGTGAAGGCGGTGCTCAGCGTGGACGCTTCCTTGTTGAGATCCTTCAGCTTCGCCTTGTCGGCGTCGGAGAGCTTGGCGCCGGCATGCACGAAGTTCTTGTAGACCACCTCGACCAGGCGGGCGGATTCCGGATCGAGCTTGAGCGTGTCGCGCTGGTCGTAAACCGCCTGCACGCGCTGGAACAGCTTGCCGTCGAGGTGGATCGCGTCCTCGTGCGCGGCCAGCTTCGGCGCTTCCTCTTCCTGCACCTTCTGCAGCGTGTCGTTGGTATTGGCACCGGTGACGGCGCTGAACGCCGCCATCACCCGATGCAGCATGGCGCCGGATTTCTCCATCGCCACGTAGGTGTTCTCGAACGTGGGCGCGGCGGGGTCGCTGGCGATCTTCTCGATCTCGGCCAGCTGCTGGCGCATGCCTTCCTCGATCGCCGGCTGGTAGTCACCGTCGTGGATCCTGTCGAACGGCGGCGCCTGGAACGGCAGCGTGCTGGCGCTGTAGAACGGGTTGCTGGTCATGGCGGTGGCGGTACTGCTGGCGGCGGCGACGGAGGCGGCCGGCGCGGGTGGATTGGCGGCTTCGTGCGGCTGCTGCGAGCAGGCAGCCAGGGCCATCGTGGTGGTGATCACAATCGTGCGCAGACGAAGCATCCGGTTTCCTCAGGTTGAGATGTACCCGCACGCGGGCACGGCAAGTCGTAGTCGCCGACTGTAGCGGCAGCGCGGGCACTTTTCCAAACCGCGCGAGGAGTCGCGTTCAGGCCGCGCGCAGGTCGCGCAGTTGCCACGCCGCGCCGATCAGCAGGTACAACCGGTGACGCACCACGCTCATCGGCAGGTCGGTGATGAGGTCCACGTCGGTGCGCAGGTCGGCGACCTTCGCCTGCACCTGCGCCGCCGGGTCGGTCGCGCCAAGGCTGGCGTCGACCGCATCCGGGTCGGGTTGCGCCGCACGCCAGCGCTGGAACAGGGTGTCGTCACGCAAGGCCTGCTGCAGCGCCGCGGCGAAGTCATCCGGGCCGGCGCCGTCGTACGCGAAGCGCGGGTCGCTACCGCGCGCATGGGCCAGGTCGGCGATCGACAGGTAGTAGTGGTTGCGGGCCATGGTGTCTCCGGGAGGCGAGCTGGGCTTCCATCCCAGCACGCGGCACGTGAAGTTCAGTCCAACGCCGCCACGGCAGCGCGCAGATAGCCAGCCGCCAGCGCCGGCGCCACGCCGTGCGGCAGCACGCCCAGGCATGGCGCCGGTAGCAGCTCGCACAGCGTGGACAGGTTTTCCTCCGGCGCGTCCATCGCTGGGTCGACGCGATTGCCGATCCAGCCGAGCAGGCGGCAGCCGTCGGCCACGATCGCACGCGCGCTGAGCTGGGCGTGGTTGAGGCAGCCCAGCCGCAGGCCGACCACCAGGATCACCGGCAGCTGCCACTGCCGGGCGATGTCCGAGGCGAACAGCCCCGGCGCCAGCGGCACCAGCCAGCCGCCCACGCCTTCCACCACCAGGCATTGATGGCTTGTGTTCAACCGTTCGAAGGCCGCGTGCAGCGGTGCGAGAGAAATTTCCACGCCATCGTGCGCCGCCGCCAGGTGCGGCGACAGCGGATCGCGCAGCGCCACCGGGTTGATCAGCGCATACGGCAGGTTCGCGTCGCTGCTCGCCGCCTGCAGCGCCAGCGCGTCATCGTTGCGCAGGCCATCGGGCGTCTCCGCGCAGCCGCTGGCGACCGGCTTCATGCCGCAGGCGCTGTAGCCCGCCGCACGCAAGGCATGCAGCAGCGTGCACGCCGCATGCGTCTTGCCGATGCCGGTGTCGGTGCCGGCGATGAACAGCGCGGGCGTCATGGCTGCGCTCCGTGCCGGCCGAAACGATTCGGCACCGCGGCGCCGCGAAGGTCTTCGCGCTGTTCGGCCAGGCTCACACCGCATCTCCGTCATGATCGCTCGGCGCATAATACGGGCTTTGCTGCAGGACCCGTCGCATGTTCGAACTGAAAACCCATACGTACGCCAGCAAGCGCGAGCACTACGCGGACCTGGTGCAACAGGCGCGCGGCATCCTCGCCGGCGAGCGCGACCTGATCGCGAACGCGGCAAATTTCAGTGCGCTGGTCTACCACAGCCTGGCGCAGGTGAACTGGGCCGGTTTCTACCTGTACGACGGCACCGAGCTGGTGGTCGGCCCGTTCCAGGGCAAGCCGGCGTGCATCCGCATCGCGCTCGGCCGCGGCGTCTGCGGCACCGCCGCGCAGACGCGGCAGACCCAGCTGGTGCGCGACGTCAACGCGTTCGCCGGGCACATCGCCTGCGACGCCGCCTCGCAGTCGGAGATCGTGGTGCCGCTGGTGAAGGCCGACGGCAGCCTGCTCGGCGTGTGGGACGTGGACAGCCCGGTCACCGACCGCTTCGACGAGGACGACCGCGCCGGGATGGAGGCGCTGTGCGCGGTATTCATGGCGTCGGTGCACGGCTGACCGCCGCGACGCGCCGCCTCAGCGCTCGCGCGGCTGCTGCAACAGGGTAGCCACCGCCTGCCGCGCCTCGTCCACGCCGGTGCCGGCGGTGGAGGAGAACACCTGCGCGGTGGCATGCAGGCCGTCGGGAAAGCTCTTGCGCATCGCCGCCAGCGCCTGCAGCGCCTGGTTGCGCGAAAGCTTGTCGGCCTTGGTCAGCAGCAGGTGGCAGGGCAGTTGGGTGGCGAAGCAGAAGTCCAGCATCATCCGGTCGAACTCCTTCAGCGGATGGCGGATATCGGCGATCAGCACCACGCCACGCAGGCTGCGCCGCTGGTGCAGGTAGGCGTCGATCTCCTGCTTCCAGTGCTCGCGCATCTCCAGCGGCACTTTGGCGTAGCCGTAGCCCGGCAGGTCGATCAGCCGCAGGTCGGATACCTGCTGGCCGTCGACGATGGCGGACGGTCGTGCCGGCGACACTGACACGTCCCGCGGCGGCGGCAGGCTGAACGCGACCATCTGCTGGGTGCGGCCGGGGGTCTTGGAAGTACGTGCCAGCCCCTTGTGCCCGGTCAGCGCATTCAGCGCGCTGGACTTGCCGGCATTCGAGCGTCCGGCAAACGCCACCTCGGCGCCCTGGTCGGCGGGAAGCTGGCTGATGCGGTGGGCGGCGAGCACGAATTGCGCGCCCTGCAGGGGATTCGACATGGGGATGGTTTGACCAAGGTAGGGTGGCACGGGATAATTCTGAGGTTTCTGCCTGTTGCTGGCTGCATGGCCGCAATCGCTGGCAGTGTTCGCAAGTCTCTCGGGAGTCAAGTGTATGAGTTTTCGGTCCGCTGGTTTTCGACCCACGGTTCTCGGGTCTGCCCTGGCCCTTGTGCTGGCGCTGTCCACCAGCGCCGTGATGGCACAAGACACCAAGCCGGAGACTGCCACGCCAGCCGCCGCCAGCACTGCGGCGGCACCCGCCAGTGCAGCAACGGCCGCGGCGCCCGCCACGGCCGTTGCCACCGCCGCGGTGAAGCCCGGTGACGCCACCGCCGGCCAGGCCAAGGCCGCGGTCTGCGGCGCCTGCCACGGCATGGACGGCAATTCCGCCGACGCGCAGTACCCGAAGCTGGCCGGCCAGAGCGAGCAGTACATCGTGCGTCAGCTGACCAGCTTCAAGGCCGCCAAGCGGCAGAACCCGATCATGATGGGCATGGCCTCGCCGCTGTCCGAGCAGGACATGCACGACCTCGGCGCCTACTTCGCCAGCAAGACCCCGCTGCCCGGCGTGGCCGACCAGGCGCTGGTGGAACACGGCCAGACGCTGTTCCGCCAGGGCGACGCCACGCGCGGCATCCCGGCCTGCATGGCGTGCCACAGCATCGACGGCCGCGGCAACCCGGGCGCGCTGTACCCGCAGCTGGCCAGCCAGCACGCGCAGTACGTCGAGGCCACGCTGAAGGCCTGGCATGACGGCACCACCTGGGGCGACGACGCCCATTCGCAGATCATGCCAACGATCGCCAAGCAGCTGAGCGCCGACGACATCGCCGCCCTGGCCAGCTACATCGAGGGCCTGCATAGCGCCGACAGCAAGCCGGTTGCCACGCCCTGATCGAATCCGCGCCGACCGAAGGGTCGGCGCTGTCGTTTTGCGTTCCGCCTTCTTGAGGTCTGCCATGTTGAAGCGTCTGCCGTTCCTGTGTGCCGCCCTGCTCGCGCTCGCCGCCTGCAGCCATGACAGCAACAGCGGCAACGCTGCTCCGCAGGCTGCGCCAGCGGCCACCAGCAGCGCCGAAGCCGCGCCGGCCAGCACCGCGACCAGCAGCACCGCACCGGCCACGGCCGGCACTGCAGCACCCGCCGCCACCGGCACGGCCACCGCCGCAACCACCGCTGCTGCGCCCGCGCCGGCCGTGGCCGCGGCGCCGTTCGTCGACAACGGCAAGTGGGTCGAGGGCAAGAACTACTTCCTGATCGACCCGGCGCAGCCGACCAGCCACCCCGGCAAGATCGAGGTGACCGAGGTGTTCTCCTACGGCTGCCCGGCCTGCAACGGCTTCCACTCCACCGTCGACCAGATCGCCAGGAGCCTGCCGCCGAATGCGGTGATGAACTACCTGGCCGCCTCGTTCCGCCCGGACGAGAACTGGCCGATGTACCAGCGTGCGTTCTACGCGGCGCAGGCGCTGGACCTGGTCGGCAAGACCCACGACGCGATGTTCGACGCGGTGTGGAAGAGCGGCGAGCTGTCCACCTACAACCTGAAGTCCAGCGGGCTGAAGCCGCACGAGGCGTGGCCGACCATCGAGGACGCGGCGAAGTTCTACGCCAAGTACGGCGTCGACCCGAAGGAATTCGTCGGCGTCGCCAACTCGTTCACCGTCAACACCAAGATGAAACGTGCCGACGACCTGATGAAGGCCTACGGGGTGGACAGCACGCCGACCATGATCGTCAACGGCAAGTACCGCTTCACGGCGAGCTCCGCCGGTGGCTACGCGCAGTCGATCGAGCTGACCCAGTGGCTGGTGGCCAAGGAAGCCGCCGGCAAGTAGGCCGGTTCGGTTAATCTGACCCGTACGGCGGCCCCATCGCCAACCCGCGAAGAGAAACCCATGTTCAAGCGATTCGCCCCCCTGCGTGTACTCACCCTGCTCACCGGCCTGCTGCTGGCCAGCGCCTGCACCGCGCAATCCAGCACCGCGCCGTACACCGAAGGCAACGAGTACGTCACCCTGCCCGCGCCGTACCAGCGCTACAGCAGCGAGGGCAAGGTGGAGGTGGTCGAGGTGTTCTCCTACGGCTGCATCCACTGCGCGCAATTCGCGCCGACTGCCGAGAAGCTGCGCAAGCAATTGCCGGCCGGGGTGGCCTTCGAGCTGATGCCGGCACCGTTCAACGCCGAGTGGCTGCCGTACGCGCGCGCGTACTACGCGGCGAAGCAGCTTGGCGCGGTCGAGCGCACCCACCTGAAACTGTTCGAGGCCAAGTTCGCCGAGCATTACCCGATCAACTCGCTGGACGAACTTGCCGACTTCTACGCCCGCGAAGGCGTCGACCGCGCCGGGTTCATGCGCTTGGCCACCTCACCCGAGGCCACCGCGAAGATGAAGGATGACCTGGCGCTGATCCAGAAGTGGCAGGTGGACGGCACCCCGACCATCGTGGTCAACGGCAAGTACCGCGTGGCCACCGTGCACTCGTTCGACGAGATGGTTGCGGTGACGCAATGGCTGGTCAAGCGCGAGCTGGCCGGCAAGTAGGCATCGCCCACCGCGCCGGGCGATGCGGCTGGCGCGCCGTTCATATCCGGTGGATCATGCTGGGCGCAGTGCCCGGCGCCTGAGCGTGCGCACCGGCATCCCCTTCCCGTGCAGTGTGTTGCAATGACCCGCGCCGCCACTCCCCAAGCCGCCCCTGCCGAGCGCCGCCTGCGCCTGCTGAGCTGCAACATCCTGGCCGGCGCCAGCGTGCAGCGCTATCGCCAGTACGTCACCCGCAGCCTCAACGCGGTGCTGCCGGGGCGCAGCAAGATGGATAACCTCGACCGCCTGGCCGAAGTGCTGGCGCAGTTCGACGTGATCGGCCTGCAGGAGGCCGATGCCGGCAGCCTGCGCTCGGGCTTCCTCAACCAGACCCGCTACCTCGCCGAGACCGCCGGCCTGCCGTTCTGGAGCCACCAGCCGAACCGCGCGATGGCCCGGCTGGCGCACTCGGCGAACGGCCTGATCAGCCGGCTGGAACCGCACACCGTGCTGGACTACCCGCTGCCCAGCCGGATCCCCGGCCGCGGCGCGTTGCTGGCCCAGTTCGGCGAAGGCGACAACGCGCTGGCGGTGATGATCGCGCACCTGTCGCTGAGCGCACCGGCGCGCGCGCGCCAGCTCGGCTTCATCGCCGAGCTGCTGCAGGATTTCCCGCACGCCGTGCTGATGGGCGACCTCAACACCGAACCGGGCAGTGCCGAGATGCAGCAGCTGTTCGCCAAATCCACCCTGCAGCCGCCGGCGCAACCGACGCCGACCTTCCCCAGCTGGAAGCCGCGGCGCGCGCTGGACCACATCCTCACCTCGCCGTCGATCCAGCTGGAGAAGACCTGGGCGCTGCCGCAGGCGTTCTCCGACCACCTGCCGCTGGCGGCGGAGATCCGGTTGCCGGCGCACGTCGGCGGCAAGGCCTCGCCGAGGCGCGCGCGATGATCGCGGCAGCGTGGCGACGGGCCTGGCCCTGGCTGGCCCTGCTGCTGGTGGCCCTGCTGGTGACATGGCTGCGCTACGGCATGGTCGAGTCCAGCGCGATCGGCCAACGCTGCAGTGCCGGCGGCCCCTGGTGGTGCCGCTGGCGGCAGTGGCTGGTGCTGGGCTTCCTGCACGACGTCTACGGCATCGCGGCACTGGCCGCGACCGCGCTGGCACTGTTGCGGAAACGCGCGTGGCTGGCCTGGCTGGCCGCTGCGCTCGGCATCGTCGCGCTGCAGTTGTACTGCGTCGAGAGCGGCGCGCTGGCGCTACTGGCCGGCTGCCTGTGCCTGCTGCACCGGCAGGCCGCGCGCGCGGCGCCATTCGAGCAGCACCGGCACGGCCAGCAGCAGGTTCAGTCCCAGCCATAGCCATGCCACCGCGGTGAGCCCGGCCTCCTGCACCAGCACGGCCGCCGCCAGCAGCGGCAGCCAGGGCGCGAGGAAGCGCTCCTCCAGCAGCGGCATCGCCGCCGCGTGCCGCTCGCCCAGCCAGCCGAGCAACGCGTAGCCCAGGCACGGCAGCCAGAACAGGCCCAGCGGGAAATCCCGGTAGCGGCCGTCGACCGCCAGCAGCAGTCCGTAATACGCCAGCACGAACAGCCAGCCGGCGCGCAGCCAGCGCGGCGGCGCGGCGGACGCGCTCGTGCCGGCCAGCCGCGCGGCGATCCGGCGCGCCAGCCGCAGCGCGGTGAGCAGGGCCAGTGCGCAGGCGGCGAACGACAGCGCCCACTCCCAGCCGTCGCGGCAGGCGTACAGCATCTGCCGGAACTGCCACGCCAGCGCGCAGCCGCTGGCCATGCCGGCCAGTGCCAGCGCCAGATGACCGCGCCGGCGTCGCTGCCGGCCGCCGGCCAGCATGAACAGCGCGGCGCCGGCGACGCCGGCGAGCCAGCCGGCCCACCAGCGCGGCTCCTCGGTCACCGGCCCCTGCATCGCGAACTTCGGCCGCGCCTGCACGTCGAAGATGCCCCAGTAGCCGCCCACGGTGCCTTCCTGCGCGCGTTTCCACGGCTGGTCGAACGCCTCGATCACGTTGTACGGCATGTGCACGGTGGCCGCGTAGCGCAGGAATTCGCGCAGGTAGCGCGCCTCGTTGACCACGCTGGCGCTGGCCGCCTGGCGCGGCCGCCCGGCGCTGGGCCAGCCGGTCTCGCCGATCATCACACGGCGGCCGGGAAACGCCTGCTGCACCTGCGCGTACGCCGTCGCCACATGCTGCACCGCGTCTTCGGGCGACACTGGCTGGTCTTCCCAGTAGGGCAGGATGTGGATGGTCAGGTAATCCACCGAGCCGGCCAGCTCGGGGTGGCGCAGCCAGAACTCCCACACGTCGGCATACGTCACCGGCACGTGGACCGCCGCGCGCACCTGGCGCAGATAGCCGGCCAGTTGCGCCGACGACAGATCGCCGCGCAGCAGCACCTCGTTGCCCACGATCACCCCGCGCAAAACCTGCGGATACTTGTTCGCGGTGGCGATGCCCAGCTCGACCTGCTGCGCGTTCGCCTTCGCGTCGCCGCCCAGCCAGATGCCCAGCAGCACCTTCATGCCGTAGCGCCCGGCGATCGCGGGCACCGCGCTGAGGCCCTGTCCCTGCGAGTACGTGCGTACGCAGTCGAAACGCTGCGACAACGCGCGCAGGTCCGCGTCGATGCGCTCGGGGCTGATGTAGGCGTTCACGTCCAGCGGCGTCTCGCCGGCCAGGCGGAACGGCGCATACGAGACGCAGGCGATCCGCGCCGACGGCGCATCCGGCAACGCCACCGGCCGGCCGATCGCCCACCACCAGTACACCCCGGCCAGCGTCGCCAGCAACAATGCCAGCCACGCCGGCCAGGTGCGACGAAAGACGGGCGAAGCTGCTGCTGACATGCCGATTCCGTGGATGCGGGAAGCCAAACGTCGCAGCTTACCAGCGCCGGCCAGCGCTACGCGCACTCACCGAATCGCGACAAGCGGTTCAGGCGCATCGACTACACTGCCCGCGATCCACCGCAGGAGTCCCCATGTCCGTTTTCCTCTTGCCACGGCGCATCCTGCTCGCCTGGCTGCTGCTCGCCGGCTGGCTGCTGACGAGCGCAGGGGCGCATGCCGCCGAACCCGCCGACGCCCGGCGCGCGGCCTTCAAACAGGCCTACGCCGCCGCCCAGCAAGGGGGTAACGACTGGCAACCGCTGGCCACCAGCCTGCACGATTACCCGCTGTATCCGTACCTGCCCGCGGCAGCGCTGCAACACGACATCCAGCAGATCGACCGCGCCAGCGTGGAGTCGTACCTCGCGCAGTACCCGGACAGGATCCCCGCTGCCGACCTGCGCCGCGCGTTCCTGCGGGAACTGGCGCGGCGGCAGGACTGGAGCACGTTCCTCGCGCTGTACCAGCCCGGCCTCGGCGACACGCTGGCCTGCGACGCGCTGCAGGCGCGCCTGGCCGGTGGCGGCACGCTGGATTTCGAGCGCGACCTGGCCACGCTGTGGGCCAGGCCGAGCCTGCCCGATGCCTGCGACCCGGTGCTCGCCGCCGCGCACGACCAGGGCCTGCTGACCGACGCGCGCTTGTGGACGCGGATCGACCGTGCGGCCGACGCCGGCCAGGCCGGCACCATCGCCAACCTGGCCGGCTGGCTGGCCGAACCCGGCCGCGCCAGCGCGCTGCAACTGGCGCAGGCACTGCGCGATCCGGCCGCCGCATTGAACGCCGCGCGCAGCTGGCCCGACCAGCCGCGCCAGCGCCAGGCGGCCACGCTGGCGCTGGTCCGCCAGGCCCGGCGCGACACCGACGCCGCCGACACCGCCTGGCAGCAACTGCGGCCCCGCTTCAGCTTCAGCGAGTCGCAGCGCAACCAGGTCATGCAGACCCTGGCGCTGTACCACGCCACCGATTTCGACGACGGCGCACTGGCCCGCCTGATCGCCCTGCCCGCCGCCGCGCAGACCGACGGCACCCGCGAATGGCGGGTGCGCGTGGCGCTGGCGCAGCAGGACTGGAGCGCGGTGCTGGCCGGCCTCGACGCGATGCCTGCCAGCCAGCAGCAGGACGGCGAGTGGCAGTACTTCCGCGCCCGCGCGCTGGCCGCGCTGGGCCGCGGCGACGAGGCACGCCGGCTGCTCGACGCCCAGGCCGACAAGCCCACCTTCTTCGGCTTCCTGTCCGCCGACCGGCTCGACCAGCCGTACGCGATCTGCCCACTGACCCTGGCCGACGACCCGCAACGCGAACAGGCGCTGCTGGCAAACCCCGGCCTGCTGCGCGCGTTCGAGCTGTACGCGGTAGACCTGCCGAAGCTGGCCCGGCGCGAATGGGCGCGCGCCTTGCAGGATGCCGACCCGGCCACCCAGCGGATGGCCGCCGACCTGGCCAACCGCCGCGGCTGGTACGACCGCGCCGTGTTCACCCTGAGCAGCGGCGACGCACTGCGCCTGTACGACCTGCGCTTCCCGCTGGCCAGCCAGGACGGCCTGGTGCCGCAGGCCGCCCAGGCCGGGATCGAGCCGGCCTGGGCCTACGGCATCCTGCGCGCGGAAAGCGCCTGGATGAGCGATGCGCAATCCGGCGCGGACGCGCGCGGCCTGATGCAGCTGCTGCCGGCCACCGCCGCGCTGGTGGCGAAGCGCAACGGCCTCGACTGGGGCGGCGGCGACACGCTGTACGACCCGGCCACCAACATCGCGCTGGGCACGCGCTACCTGGCGCAGATGGCCGCGCGCTTCAACGGTTCGCCGTGGCTGGCCAGCGCCGCGTACAACGCCGGGCCGAACAAGGTCGAGCAATGGCTGGCCGCGCGCGGCACGCTGGCGCCGGACTTGTTCGTCGCCACCATCCCGTACAAGGAAACCCGCGAGTACGTGGCACGGGTGATGGCATTCAGCGTGATCTACGATTGGCGCCTGAGCGGCGACACGGTGGTGCCGCTGGCCACCCGCATGGGTCCGATCGGCCAGCCATATGCGCTGCCGACCGCCGCGACGACGCGCCGGGCGGTCGCCTGTCCCGCCGAGGCAGCGCCGGCACCGGCCGTCGCCGGCAGCGTCTCACCCTGACGACTCACCAAGGACCGCCCGCATGGCCGCACAGCAACTCGTCATCCTCGGCGGCACCGGTTTCGTCGGCAGCCACCTGGTGCCGCGGCTGGCCGCCGACGGCCACCGCATCGTGCTGCTCAGCCGCAATCGCGAGCAGCACCGCGAACTCGGCGTGCTGCCCACGGTCAGCGTGCGCAGTGCCGACATCCACGACGACGACGTGTTGCGCCGGCAGCTGGTCGGCGCCGACGCGGTGATCAACCTGGTCGGCATACTCAACCCGCGCGGTCGCGACGGCTTCCAGCGGGTGCACGTGGAACTCACCCGCCGGCTGATCGCCGCCTGCCACGCCAGCGGCGTGGGCCGCCTGCACCAGATGAGCTCGCTGAAGGCCGGCCAGGGCCTGTCGCAGTACCTGAAGACCCGCGGCGAGGCCGAGGTGCTGGTCAAGGCCTCCGCGCTGGACTGGACGATCTACCAGCCCAGCGTGATCTTCGGCCCCGGCGACGGCCTGGTCAGCCGCTTCGCGAAATTGCTGCGGCAGCTGCCGGCGCTGCCGCTGGCGCGCGCGCTGGCGCGGATGGCGCCCACCTTCGTCGGCGACGTGGCCGAGGCGATCGCCCGCTGCGTCGGCGACGCGAAGCTCGGCGTGCAACGCAGCTTCGAGCTGTATGGCCCCGAGGTGCTCACGCTGGGCGAGATCGTGCGCGCGATCCGCGCTGCCGCCGGCCTGCACACGCCGGTCATCGCCCTGCCCGACAGCCTCGGCCGGCTGCAGGCGCAGTTCGCCGAGCTGCTGCCCGGCAAGCCGTTCTCGCTGGACAACTTCCGCTCGCTGCGCACCGACTCGGTTGGCAAGCTGGACGGCTACGCCGCGCTGGGCATCGTGCCGCAACCATTCACGCCGTGGCTGCCGGTACTACTCGGCGAGCCGCCGCGGCTACGCCGGCTGGCTGCGGCGCGTTCCTTGCGGCGCTGAGGCAAGGCGCGCGGCTCAGCGCGTGCCCAGCAACAACCGCAGACGATCCAGCTCGGCGCCGTAGCGCGCGGCCAGCGCCGGCTCACGCAGCCAGCGCTGGCGCTGCAATGCCGTACGCACCGGCGTCGACTCGTGCTGGAAGCCCAGGCAGGCCGAGTCATATTCAAGCCCGCAGAACGCCAGCAGCCGGCGCACTCCGGCCTCGGGCTCGGCCAGCAACGCCTCGTAGTCGTGCTGAAGGAAACGCCCGGGAAACAGCCGCTGCCAGTGCCGGCCGAGCCGCTCGTGATCGCGCCAGTAGCTGGCGATGTCGTCCAGGTCGTAACTGAAGTCGTGGCCGCTGGCGAACAGCTGGCGGTAGCAGGCGAAACAGGTTTCCAGCGCGTCGCGGCGGCAGTGCACCACCCGCGCGCCCGGCAGCATCGCCAGCGCCACGCCGATCACGCGCCCGTTCAGCCGGTTCGCGTCGATGAAGCGCGGCCGGTCGCGGTGCCCATGCCCGATGCGCGCCAGGTAATCCCGGCCCAGCCGTGCCCAGTCCGCGGGCGTGGCCGCGCCGACCCACTGCAGCAGTGGCTGCCCGCGCCGGACCGACTCCTCGCTGATCACCCGCTGCAACTCGGGCGACTCGTCGACGCCGCCCACGTCCGGGTGCGCTGCCAGGATCTGCCCGGCCAGCCCGGCACCGGCGTGCGGCAGCGCCATCAGCAAGATCACCTGCTCGCCCAGCGCGGCATCCGCCGCCCCGGCCAGCGGTTCGGCGAACGCCGCGAGCATGGCGTCGATGCGCGCACGCATACCCGCCGCGTTCCAGTTCAGCTGCCGGTGCCGCCATGCATTGGCCTTGCGTAGCGTGCGGAAGGCCGCGCGGTAATCGCCCTGGTCCTCCAGCGCGCGGGCCAGCGCGAAGCCGAGCTGGATGCGCGCGTGCGGCGTCGGCTGCGGCGCCTGCAAGGCTTGCTGCAAACGGGCCACGTCATCCTTGCCGAAATGCTCGGCGTCCAGCGCGGAGAGGCCGGCCCAGGCTTCCGGGTGGCCGGGCTGGCGTTGCAGCACCTCGCGATAGTTCGCGGCCGCCTGGGCGCTGGCGCCGAGGCTGGCCTGCGCCGAGGCCAGCAGCAGCCGCGCCGCCAGATGCTCCGGATCGACATCCAGTGCGCGGTGCAGCGCGGTGATCGCCCCGGCCGGGCGGCCCTGCAGCTGGAACATGCGGCCCAGGTTGAACCATGCCGGGGCGAAGTCGGGCGCGAGTTCGCAGGCCCGCTGCAGCGTCGACAAGGCCGCCTCGTTCTCGCCCCTGGCCTGCAGCGAAATGCCCAGGCTGATGTGCAGCAGGGCGTCGCGCGGAGCCTTCGCCAGCGCCTCGCGCAGGATCGCCACCGCCTGTGCATGGTCGCCGCGCAGCTGCTGCAGCTGGGCCGACAGGCGCAGCGCCTCGATGCTGTCCGGCGCCAGCGCCCGCACCGCGGCCAGCGCCGTCTCGGCGCGAGCCAGCTCGTCCGCGGCCATCGCGTCACTGACCTCGTCGAGCAGCCGCACCGCCTCCGGCGACAAACCCGCAGCACGATCCCGCAACAGCGGATGCGCCTGCTTTGCCATCATCGTCGAAGGCCCCCTGTCTGCCATCGGTTTCGACGGCCAGCTTACGTGAGCGGGACGGCGGCATAAAGCGCCACCGGGCGACACCACTCCCTCCCGCCCCGGCTACGCATGGCAGAATCCCTCCATGCACACCTACCTGGTCGGCGGCGCGGTCCGCGACAAATTGTTGAGCCGCCCGGTGGTCGACCGTGACCACGTGGTGGTCGGCGCGTTGCCGGAGGAGCTGCTGGCGCTGGGCTACCGGCCGGTGGGCAAGGATTTCCCGGTGTTCCTGCATCCGGCAACCGGCGAGGAGTACGCGCTGGCGCGCACCGAGCGCAAGAGTGGGCGCGGCTACCACGGCTTCGTGTTCCAGGCCGACCCGACGATCACGCTGGAACAGGACCTGGCCCGCCGCGACCTGACCATCAACGCGATCGCCGAGGACGAACACGGCACGCTGACCGACCCGTTCGGCGGCGTGCGCGACATCGCCGCGCGCGTTCTGCGCCACGTCTCGCCGGCGTTTGCCGAGGACCCGGTGCGGGTGCTGCGGGTGGCGCGTTTCGCCGCGCGCTTCGCGCCGCTGGGTTTCAGCGTGGCCGCGGAAACCATGGCGCTGATGCGGCAGATGGTGGCTGACGGCGAGGTCGACCACCTGGTGCCGGAACGCGTGTGGGCGGAAACGCGCAAGGCGCTGGGCGAGCCGCATCCGTCAATGTTCCTGCGCGTGCTGCGCGAGGCCGGCGCGCTGGCGGTGCTGTTTCCCGAAGTCGACGCGCTGTACGGCGTGCCACAGCGCGCCGAGTTCCACCCGGAGATCGACACCGGCGTGCACGTGGAGCTGGTGCTGGACGCGGCGGCGCAACTCGCGCCGGGCAACGACGTGGTCGGCTTCTGCGCGCTGACCCACGACCTCGGCAAGGCGCTGACCCCGGCCGCGGAACTGCCGCGCCACATCGGTCACGAACATCGCGGCGTGGCGCCGCTGCGCACGCTGGCCGCACGGCTGAAGGTGCCGACCGAACACGCCGCGCTGGCCGAGCTGGTCTGCCGCGAGCACTTGAACGTGCATCGTGCGTTCGAGCTGAAGCCGGCTACGGTACTGAAGCTGCTGGGCGCGCTGGATGCGCTGCGCCGGCCGGCACGGCTGGAGCTTTTCCTCGCCGCCTGCGAGGCGGACCAGCGCGGCCGGCTGGGCCACGAGCACGACGCCTACCCGCAGGCGGATTACCTGCGCGCGGCCCGTGCTGCGGCCGCGGCGGTGGAGTCCGCCGACTTTGTCGCCCGCGGCCTGGCCGGCCCGGCGATCGGCCAGGCGATGGAGGCAGCGCGAGCCCACGCCATCGCCGTGCTGAAAACCCGGCGCTTGTGAAGAAAACCACTTCCTGTGGTTTTCTTCACGGTTGAAAAGTTCACAACCTCGAAGCCTTCACCAGGCGGATCCGCGGTATAAAGCCCGGATGACGACGCCCGCCGCGGGCATACGTCGATCCCTTCCTGCTGGAGTTGCCCGTGTCGAGTGCCTTCACCCCGACCTCTCCCCTGCGTCAACGCTTCCGTCCACTGTGGTGGCTGGCGATCACCTACCTGGCGATCTCGTTCGCCACCCGCGTGGTGCTGCTGGTCATGTCCGGCAGCGAGGTGCCGCACACGCCGCTGAACCTGCTGTACGCGTTCGGCGTGGGGCTGGGCTACGACCTGGTCACCTGCATCTACGTGGCGTGGCCGCTGGTGCTGTTCCTGTGGTTCGTGCCGACGCGCTCCGGGCGCATGCCGGGGCTGTGGCGCTGGCTGTTGTCTGCCGCGGCGCTGGTGCTGACCTGCGCGATCTGCCTGGGCGTACTGCACCTGATGTACCACGCCACGCTCAAGACCACCTGGCCGGCGTTGCTGCCGTTCCTGTTCGTGTTGCCGCTGACGGCGTTCACCTATACCTCGCGCGCCGGCCAGTGGGTGCTGTACGGCTTCGCCCTGCTGCTGCTGTACGGACTGCTGTTCGTGGCGGCGTCCGAGCTGGTGTTCTGGAACGAGTTCGGCGTGCGCTTCAACTTCATCGCGGTGGACTACCTCGTCTACACCACCGAGGTGATCGGCAACATCCGCGAGTCCTATCCGATCGGCCGCTGGCTGGCCCTGCTGGCAGTGGTCGCGCTGGTGCTGTTCGCGCTCGGCCGGCGCACCCTGCGCGCGCGCGATGACGGCAGCCGCTTCTGGCAGCGCGGCAAGGTGGCCCTGCTGTGGCTGGTGTTGACGGTGATCTCGGTCGCCGCGGTGAACGGCGGCATGAAGGACCGCAGCGGCAACAACTACGTCAACGAACTGGCCGGCAACGGCATCTACCAGTTCTTCAACGCGTTCCGCAGCAGCCACCTCGACTACGCGAAGTTCTACCGCACGCTGCCGGACGACGAGGCGTTCCGCCGCGTGCGCGAGATGCTGAAGACACCCGAGGCGACCTACGTCAGCGACGATCCGCGCGACCTCACCCGCGCGATCCGCCACGCCGGCCCGGAAAAACGCCTCAATGTGGTGCTGATCAGCGTGGAGAGCCTGTCCGGCGACTACCTGGGCACGTTCGGCAACCAGGACCACATCACGCCGTACCTCGATGCGCTGGTCGGCCAGAGCCTGTTCTTCGACAACCTCTACGCCAACGGCACGCGCACCGTGCGTGGGCTGGAAGCGCTGTCGCTGTCGGTGCCGCCCACGCCCGGCGATTCGCTACTGAAGGAGCACCACAACGAGAACCTGTTCTCGCTGGCCAGCGTGTTCAACGACCGCGGCTACCAGTCGGACTTCGTCTACGGCGGTTACGGCGAGTTCGACAACATGAACTATTTCTTCAGCCACAACGGCTATCGCGCGGTCGACCGGCGCGACATCCCGAAGACCGCCACGATCCACAGCGAGAATGTGTGGGGTGTGGCCGACGAGGACCTGTACACGCTGGCGCTGGCCCAGATGGACCAGATCCACGGCGAGGGCAAGCCGTTCTTCCTGCACATCATGACCACCTCCAACCACCGCCCGTTCACCTTCCCGGAAAGCCGCGTGAAGCAGGCCAACGGCACCCGCCAGGGTGCGGTGGCGTACACCGACTGGTCGATCGGCGACTTCATCAAGCGCGCGCGGGAGAAGTCGTACTTTGACGACACCGTGTTCGTGATCACCGCCGACCACTGCGCCTCCAGCGCGGGCAAGACCAGCGTGCCGGTAAACCGTTACCACATTCCGTTGTGGATCTACGCACCGAAGCACATCCCGCCACAGCGGGTGGATCGCCTGATGGGCCAGGTCGACATCGTGCCGACCCTGCTCGGCCTGCTCAACTTCAGCTACCGCTCGCGCTTCTTCGGCTACGACCTGTTCCAGCTCGAACCCGGCCGCGAGCGCGCCTTCCCGGCCACCTACGAGAAGCTCGGCTACCTGCACGACGACGTGCTCACCGTGCTGGAACCCGGCCGCAAGCTGGAGCAGATGAAGCCGGACTACGCCACCGGTGACGCGGTGCCGCTGGTGCCGCAGAACGAGGAACAGATCGCCCAGACGATTGCCTACTACCAGGTGGCCAGCGAGCTGTTCAAGCGCGGCCAGCTGCTGCGCCGGCCGACCGACGCGACGCCGGTGGAACCGCTGCCGGCAGCGGCCGGTTCGGTGCCTGCGCCCACCGGCTCGACGGCGGCGCCGGCAACGGCTGGCTCAGTCCCCGCGCTGGCGCACTGACCACCCTTCCACGCTCGCCAGCACGCTGGCGAGCGGCGTGCGCAGCAGCAGCAGCGCGATGACGATGCCGGCGCCATCGGCCAGCACGTCCAGCGCATCGGCGTCGCGCGGCGGGTCCAGCCACTGCGCGAACTCGATGAAGATGCCGAAGGCCAGACAGCCCAGCGCGGCCCAGCCGCGCGGGCGGCGTGCGCGGTAGACGTTGCCCCACCAGCCCATCAGGCAGGTGAAGGTGGTCGCGTGCAGCAGCTTGTCGCCATACGGGAACGCCAGCGTGATGCCCGGGTCCGGCGTCAACGCCATCCACAGTGTCCACAGCATGATCGCGCCACCCAGCGCGACCCAGGCGCGATGCCAGCGCAGCCGTACGGACGTCTGGACGTCCATCGCATGGATCAAAGCCGGCCGCCCTGGTCGGCGGCGAGCAGCTCGGCTGGCAGCGGCAGCGCGTCGAGGCCGCGCGCCAGCAGCATGGCCTGGAAGCGCTCACCCATCTGCTCGGGCAGCATCAGCCGCTTCGCCTGCTGCGCCAGCCGGTAGCGGCCGTGCTCGTCGGCGATCGCCGCGTGCTCGCGCTCGAACACATCCTGCAATCCCGCGCCGATCAGGAACTGCGCCTGCGGCAGGTAGCCCGCCACGCCGAAGCCGGCGCTGTTGCCGGCCTCGGCCAGCGCGGTGAAGTCGACCGAGGCGGTGAGGTCGTTCATGCCCGGCAGGTACAGCGGATCGTCGTGCGCGTGGTGGCGGTAGTGCGCCATCAAGGTGCCGTCGTCGCGCTCGGGCAGGTAGTATTCGCGGCGCACGTAACCGTAGTCGACGAACAGCATCAACCCGGCGACCAGCGAACTGGCGATAGCCTGGATCCAGTACGGCAGCTGCGGCAGGACCTCCGAACGGTAGCCATCGACGAATTCGACGCCGAGGTCGCGTTCGATGTGGCGCACGGCGGCCGCCACCAGTGCATCGGCGGGACGGTCGACGCGCATCAGGCGGCCTTCGCCATCCAGCACGACGTATTCCTCGTAGACCTCGCCCTGGCGCATCGCGAAGCGCGTGGCCGGCAGCGCGTCGATCACCTCGTTGGCAAACAGCACACCGCGCCAGTCCTGTTCGGGTGGGCGATCCAGCCATTGCACGCGGGCGTTGAGCTCGGCCGGCAGGTGCGCCAGCAGGCGTTCGCGCTGGCGCTCGCGCAGGTCGGCGCTGGGCTCCAGGATCAAATACTGCCGCGGCAGCGTGCCGCCCGCCGCCAGCGCCTTCAGCGCCGCCTCGGCAAACGCGCCGCTGCCGCCGCCCAGTTCGAGGAAGTCCGCCTCGTCGCCCAGCATCGCCAGCACCGGCTGCACCGCGTTGACCACGCAACCGGCGAACAGCTCACCCAGCTCCGGCGCGGTGACGAAATCGCCGGCCGCGCCGAACTTGGTACGGCCGGCGCTGTAATAGCCCAGCCCTGGCGCGTACAGGCAACGCTCCATGTACTGCGAGAACGGCATCGGCCCGTGCGAGACAATCTGCTCGCGCAGCAGCTGCAGCAGGCGGTCGGAATGGGCGCGCTCGTCGGCGCTCGGTTCGGGGAGGCGGGATGGCATGGCGGTTGCCGATCATGAAAACGCGGCAAGCATAGCGGATGGACTGCAGCTCACAGCCTCCATCGGTGGGATCCGACGTCCGCGATGCATGGATGCGGCTCGCCGCTCCTGCCGTTCCTTTTCCCCATTCCCGTCCCTCAGAAATCCTTCTGCAGGCTGAGGTACACGCCGCGGCGCGGGCCGAACTGCGGCGCACCCACGCCGATGCCGCTGCCGTCACGCAGTTCGTACGTGCGATCCAGCGCGTTGACCAGCGCCAGCTGCGCGTGCAGCTGGCCGAGACCGTCGAATGCAAAATCGTGCGCGACGTTGAGGTTGAGCTGGAAGTACGCCGGCAGCGAGGCGCCGTTCGGCACGTTGCCGTCCTTGCGCAGGCCGCTGCCAAACAGGTAGTCGGCGCCGACCCGGGTGCTGTCGTTCAACGCATAGTTGACGCCGCCGGACGATGTCAGTTTCTGGTCGTGGTCGAGGAAGATCCAGTGGCTGTTGACGTAGGCCAGGTCGTCCGGCGCGAAGTTGTACTGGCTGGTGATGATGCGCTTGCCGATCGCCTTGCCGAGCGACGCGTTGAAGTAGGCCGACAGTGGCCCCTGCTCGTAGTTGACGGTGAACTCCAGGCCCTTCACCCGGCCCGCGGCGTAGTTGAAGGTGGAGTAGACCAGGGCGGAGCCGAACTGGCCCTCGTCCTGCAGGCGCTGCACCTTGCGGTAGTACGCGTCCACGCCGACCGTCCAGGCCGAGCCGAGGTTCTGCGAGATGCCGGCGTCGAAATAGTCCGAGCGCTCGGCCAGCGGCGTGTTGTTGCCGGTGTCCGCCACGGCGTTGGTGGTGCCGTTGAACTTGGCGATGTTCGAGCTGGCGATCATCTCGGTCGCCGGCGGGGTGAAGTAGCGCGAATAGCCGGCGTGCACGGTGGTGCTGCCGGTGGCCTGCCAGACCAGGCCCAGGCGCGGGCTCAGCTGGCTTTCGGTGCGCGCCAGCTGGTAGCGGTCGCCGCGCAGGCCGTAGTTCAGCGTCCAGTTGTCGCCGATGCTCCACTCGTCCTGCACGTAGGCCGACCAGGTTTTCGCGATGAGGCGGCTGTTGTCGAGGATGTTGAGCGGCGTGGTGCTGGCCTGGTTGCCGTCGGCGTCGGCCGGGAACACCCATGCGTCGTTGCCGCTGACCGCGCGCTCGAAGCTGCCGTAGATGCCGTAGCGCAGCGTGTGGCGGTCGCCCATCGGCATGGCGAAGTCGGCCTGCAGGGTGCTGGCGCGATTGCTGCGGGTGACGTCGGAGGCGACGCCGTTGAACATCAGCTCGCCGATGCGGTCCGGCGCGTAGGCGAGGCGGCTGTAGCGCTGGCCCACCGACACCTGGTAATCGGTCGCACCCAGCTTGCCCTGCAATGCCAGCACGCCGAAGCGGGTGTTCTCGCGCTGGCGTTCGTCGAGGTTGGCGGAATTGAAGTCGACTCGGTCGAGGTAGCCGAACTGCGGCGCCTGGTTCGGGTTGTTTGGGATCTGGAAGCGGTTGTTGGCGACGCCGAACAGGAAGCTCAGGCGGGTGTCGTTGTCGATCAGGTAGCTGACGTCGCCGAAGCCCTTCACCTGGTTGGTGTGGTCGTGGATCGGCTTTTTGCTCGGCGTGGGATTCTCGATGCCGGCATCGTTTTCCATGTAGTTGCCGGTGAAGAACCAGCTCCAGCGATCGTTGCTGCCCCACACCGACACGTTCGGGTTCAGCGTGGCGTTGCTGCCGCCGGTGATGCCCACGCTGCCGCCGTTGCCGAGGTCGTGGCCGCTCTTCGTGGTGATGTCGACCACCGCCGCCGTGCGCAGGCCGTATTGCGCCGGCAACGCGCCGTCGAGCAGCTTCACGTTGTCGATTGTGCGCGCATCGAGACTCTGGCCGAAGCCGCCGATCGACTCGGGAATGATCACGCCGTTGATGCGGTATTGCAGGTTAGCGTGGTCGCCGCGCACATGCAGGCCGCCGTAGGAATCCTGCACCACCCCCGGCGCCTGCAGCAGCACCTGGTTCATCGGCGTGGACGCGCCCAGCGGCAGCTGCGCGATCGCCTGGTGGTCGATCACGTACTGGCTGCTGCCGGTATCCGGCGACAGCGCATTGCGCGCCTGGTCCAGCGCGGCCGAAACCGAAACCGCGCCCAGGTCCTGCACCTTGGCCGGCTGCCTGTTGCGGCTGCCGCCGTCGGCCGGGTCGTCCCCGTTCGCGGTGACGGCGGCATTCATCGCCGGCGTCGTATCGGTGGCGTGGACGGTGGCCGTGCCCAGGGCAATGGCGAGACTCAAGGCGAGCAGGGAAGGTTTCATCGGCAGTTCCGGCAAAGGTAAATGAGGATGCTTATTTTGTTATGTTATAACATAACTTGAAAATGCTCTGCCCCACCTGCGCCAGAGGTCATGCCTGCCGGCGAGACCGTTGATCCCCGCTTCATGCGGCGGCTCTAGACTGCCGGGACACGTGCCGCGTCCAGCGCCCGATATGTCCCACGGAGCCACGCATGAGCCCGCGCAGCCAGCAGGTACCCGCCGTCATCGCACCGGTCGAGCACGGCCGGATCGCCGAGGCGATCCTGGATTTCGTCAGCCAGGTGCCCGACAGCAGGGTCGGCAACAGCAAAGACCCCTCCGGCGAGGCGCGCCGACTGGCCAGTCGCGCCGCCCAGCGCGCCGCGCTCACCGCCGGCTCGCTGGCCTTGCCGCCGGGGCCCCTGGGCTGGTTGACCCTGCTGCCCGAGCTGATCGCGATCTGGAAGATCCAGGCACAGATGGTCAGCGACATCGCCGCCGCCTACGGCCTCCACGCCACGTTGGGCCGCGAGCAGATGATGTGGTGCCTGTTCCGCCACACCGCGGCGCAGGCGTTCCGCGACCTGGTGGTGCGCCTGGGCGACCGGCTGGTGTTCCGGCGCATGTCTTACGGCGTGGCCCAGCGCGTGGCGAAACAGGTCGGCGTCAAGCTGAGCCAGCGCACGCTCAGCAAGGGTGTCTCGCGCTGGCTGCCGGTGATCGGTGCGCTCGGCGTCGGCGCCTACGCGTACTACGACACCGGGCAGGTTGCCGCCACCGCGATCGAGCTGTTCGAGAGCGAGGTCACGCTGGAGGATGGCGACACCGACGCGGTGAAGGCGGGGCCGCAGGCCAGGCCCCGCCGCCGGGTGGCGGACAGCCTGATCGACAAGGCTGTGGCCGGCGCCGCACGCAGGGTCGCCAGCACCGCGCGCAAGGCAGCCAACCGGAAACCGCGCAAGCCGCCGGCGGACTGAGCGCCGCAGCGGATGACGCGACTCCGGCTTTGCGGCAAGCTGGGGCTTGTGCAATCGCTGGAGCCGTCCGATGCCGCCACGCCACGATCGTCCCGTTGCGCTGATCACCGGCGCCGGCCGCCGCGTCGGCGCGGTGATCGCACGCACCCTGCATGCGGCCGGCTACGACCTCGCCCTGCACTACCGCCACTCCGCCGACGACGCCCGCACGCTGGCCGACGAACTGGAACGGCAGCGCGGCGGCAGCACCCTGCTGCTGCAGGCCGAACTGGCCGATCTGCCCGCCTTGCCGGCGCTGATCGAACAGCTGCTGGCGCACTACGGCCGGCTCGACGCGCTGGTCAACAACGCCTCGGCGTTCTTCCCCACGCCGCTGGGCACGGCGACGCCGCAGCAGTGGGACGCGCTGTTCGCCTCCAACGCACAGGCGCCGTTCTTCCTCAGCCAGGCGGCGATCCCGGCACTGCGCGAAGCGCGCGGCGGCATCGTCAACATGGTCGACATCTACGCCGAGCGGCCGCTGGCGGAACACCCGCTGTACTGCATGGCGAAGGCCGCACTGGCCGCGATGACCCGCTCGCTGGCGCTGGACCTGGGCCCCGCGATCCGCGTCAACGGCGTGGCGCCCGGCGCCGTGCTGTGGCCCAGCGACGGCAAGCCGTACGCCGACCAGCAGGCGATGCTGGCACGCACGCCGTTGCAGCACGCCGGCACGCCCGAGGATGTCGCCGGTGCGGTGCTGTGGCTGCTGCGCGATGCGCCGTTCGTCACCGGTCAGATCATCCGGGTGGACGGCGGGCGCACCTTGTCGGTGTGAATCAGCGCTTCGGACGGAACGCCGATTCCAGCAGCGCCTGGTCGAAGCCGACGCTGGCCTCGCCCGCTTCCGCGTAGCGGTACAGCGCGGCCGAGTAGATGCCCTGCAGCGACGCCTGGACCAGCCCGAGCAGGGTCAGCCCCAGCACTACCACGGTCACCGCCAGCACGATCGCCACGGCCGACTGCAGCGCGACCGCGCCGCCGATCAGCACCGCACCCAGCAGCACCGCCAGCACCATCAGCAGGCCGAACACCACGCCGATCCCGCCGTTGCCGATCAGGTTCTCGCCCCAGCTGCGCTTGAGCAGTTCCACGCTGCGCTTGACCGCGTCGACCGGACCCACGTCCTGGCTGGCCAGGATCGGCACCACCAGGAAGGTGGCCACGGTCCAGGCCAGGCCGATGAAGCCGACCACCAGCCGACCGATCAGGCCCAGGCGCTCCTGGACCATGCGCAGCAGCAGGCCGACGGTGGCGGCGATCAACGCGTAGCCGAGGATCTGCGGCAACTTCGCGCGGGCCAGCGCGAAGCCGGTGCCCACGCTGGTCGGCTCGCCGCGCAGGTGCATCAGCGCCACGCCGGTCAGCGCGGTCTGGAAGAAGATGATCACGAAATACTGCACCAGGTAGAAGCCGAACATCAGCAGGTAGGCACCCGCGGACATGCCCTGCCCGAACTGCTGCCCGGCGTGCTCGTTGCCGATCACCATCACCCCGACCGGGATCAGGAAACTGGCCGCCACCAGCAGCGTGCACAACCCCGACAACAACGGAAACACCAGCAACGACTTGTCCGAACGCAACACCGCCGCGCTCGCCTTCAGCAACGCCCAACTGCGTGCAAATTTACCGGCCATGCGTATCTCCCCCTTCGTCCGTGGATCGTGAGTGCGCCCTTTCTAGCACCCGTCGCACGCGCGCGACAGTGTGCTTCGCTCAGTCCGGCAGCGATTCGGCCTGCAGCGGCTCGCGCTCCGCCGGGAACGCCGCCCACAACTCGGCCATGCTCAGCCCGCTGACGGGATGCCGCAACGCCGGCGCGATGTCCGCGATCGGCCGCAGCACAAACGCATGCTGCAGTTCCTTGCGCGGAATCTGCAGGTGGCCGGGGCCGTCGAGCACCAGCGCGTCGTAGAACACGATGTCGATGTCCAGCGTGCGGTCCGCATAGCGCGGCACGTCGCGGCGGCGGCCGTGGCGGTCTTCCAGCGCGTGCAGCCAGTCATTCAGCGCTTCGGGCGACAGCTCGGTGTCCAGCCCCACCGCCAGGTTGACGAAGTCCGCACCGTCGAAGCCCACCGACTTGCTGCGATATGCCGGCGACACCGTGAGCTCGCCGAAGCGCGCGCGCAACTCGACGATCGCCGCGGGCAGATAGCGGCGCGGTTCAAGATTGGAGCCCAGGCTGAGGTAAACCCGTGCCATCAGGACGTTCGCGCACCACGCTCGATGCACACGCCGACCGCCTTCGCGCCGCGCACCGCACCCGGCTTGGACAGCTTCAGGCGCACCCAGGCCACGCCGAACTCCTCGCGGATGATCACCGCGCAGCGCTCGGCCAGCGTCTCGACCAAGCCGAAGCTGGACGCGCCCACGTAATCGATAAGGCGCTTCGACACGTCCTTGTAGTTCAGCGTCAGCGCGATGTCGTCGCTGCCCGCCGGCACCGTGTTGTCGAACGCCATCTCGATGTCGAACGCCAGCGTCTGCCGCACCCGGCGCTCCCAGTCATAGATGCCGATGACGGCGTCGATGCGCAGGTCTTCGATGAAAACGGTATCCATGGCGGTGATCTGTGGGGCGACAAGCCATACAGGGTCGGCGAGCCGGCGTGCGGATGCAAGTCGTCGCGCCAGAGGTTGACGCACGCCATTTTCGAATGTATATATTTAACTATTATATTAAATGATTAATTACTCATCGCCGCCGACCGTATCTTCGAAGCCCTCGCCTCCCGTCCACGCCGGGAAATCCTCGCCTACCTGTCCGCGCAGGAACTGACCGCCGGCGAGATCGCCAGCCGCTTCTCGATGAGTGCCCCGGCGATCTCGCGGCACTTGTCGGTACTGGATGCCGCCGGCCTGGTCAGCAGCGAGCGCCGCGGCCAATTCGTCGTCTATCGGCTCAACCAGGACAGCCTGGTGAACACGCTGACCGGCTTCGCGTTCGAGATCTGCCCCACGGCCGGCCCGCTGAAGCGCGAGTCGCGCAAGCTGGCCACGAAGAAACAGGGCGCCTGAGCAAGGACGCGCGGACCGGATCCGGAGCAAGGGGAACCCGATGGCAACGCAAACCAGACAGATACGGACCTTTCCATCCACGCAGATCCCTTCTTCATCCGGCGGACTGCCGGTGGAAGTCTCGCTGATCGCGCAACTCGGGCACGGCGCCGGCGATCAGCTATTTGCCGCTTCGCTGGTACGCCAGCAGGCCCATGCCGACTTCATCGACGAGCTGGACGAACCTTCCGCCCGGCTCGGCGGCACCCACCTGTCCAGCGGCGACGCGACGTCGCTGTATTCGTTCACCGTCGGCGCGAAAGGACATCCGTTCCACCGCCATGCCGGGCATCGCGTGTTCACCGCGATCTCGGGCAGCGGCGGTGCGCAGCTGCGATTCTCCACGGCTACACCGGCACAGCTGGAGCAGGATCCGCACAGCTTCATTCGGGCCTTGCGCCACATCAATATCCCGGCGGACTGCCTGTTCACCGTGAGATTCGGCGGCGATACCTGGCATCAGTTCGCCCCACTCGCGAAGCACTCGCTGCACCCGGCCTTCTTCGCCTTGTCGTGCCATACCAACGAACTCGGTGGCGACCTGCCGGATACGCTGCGCGAGCAGGTGCGAGCCGATGCCGCAAGCATCCCTGCGCTCACCGTGCTGCTGCCGGCCGAGGTCAGCGATCTGCTGCGCAACATCCCGGCCGGCCGGCTGCATGTGCCGACCACGTGGCTGTCGCTGGATGCGCCACCCGGCACGCCGCGGGGCCTGTTGTGCAAATCCGTGCGCTGCGTCGCGGGGTTGATCCGCGGCGGATGGGCTGCATGGCGACGCACGAGCGGATTTCTCGGCGAAAACGGCGGCCGGCTTGCCATCACCGAACTCGATCATCTTCCTGCCGACAGCATGCTTGCGCAGCAGCTGACCGGCGCGCCGCACCACCATCAGGACATGTTCGGCCTCACGCTCGCCCGCAGGGATGTCGCAAGCAACAGCGCCACGATTCTGTTGAGCCAGCTGCTGGACGGATTCCTGAGCCATCCGCCAGCCGGCGTCTCGCGCATGATGGCGCTGCGCAACCTGCTGGTGAAACCGATCGGCCTGCGCACCTCGCCGCTGGGCTGCCCGGTATCGTCGCTGCTGTCGTCGCCCGGGGGGCAGTTGTTCGACCGGCGCCATCCGGTGCTGGACCAGGCCATCGCCCACGACGACAGCCGCGCACAGGTGATCCTCGGCGCCGACGACAAGCACCTGGTCTTCCGCTCCTGCGTCGGCGTAAAGGTGTTCGGCTCCCGTGTGGAGATCACCCTGGGCACCCGTGTGCGATGCAGGAACCTGTTCGGTCGCGTGTACATGGCAGCGATCGATCACGTGCACCGCGCGTACGTCGCGCCCACCATGCTGCGGACGGCAGTCGAGCATGCGTTTCCGCTGGCGGAATCTGGCGACAAGCCGCAAGCATTCCTGCTTCCGGGCTAGGATCGCGGCGGCCGGGACGCATCGGGCACGCTGCGACCGCAGCAGGCGCCCGGCATTGATGCGATCATGGCGCATGACTTCGTTCACCTCGCTCCCACTCAAACCCGCCCTGCTCGCCAGCGTGGAAACCCTCGGCTACACGGAGATGACCCCGGTGCAGGCGCAAAGCCTGCCGCCGATGCTGCAAGGGCGCGACGTGATCGCGCAGGCGCAGACCGGCAGCGGCAAGACCGCGGCGTTCGGGCTGAGCCTGCTGCAGGCGCTGGACGCGGACACGATCCGGCTGCAGGCGCTGGTGCTGTGCCCCACCCGCGAGCTGGCCGACCAGGTCAGCAAGGCGATCCGCAAGCTGGCGGCGAACATCCCGAACGTGAAGCTCCTGACCCTGTGCGGCGGCATGCCGCTGGGGCCGCAGCTCGCCTCGCTCACCCACGATCCGCACATCGTGGTCGGCACCCCCGGTCGCGTGCAGGAACACCTCAAGCGCGGCAGCCTGCACGGCGGCGGCATCAAGGTGCTGGTGCTGGACGAAGCCGACCGCATGCTCGACATGGGTTTCAGCGAGGCAATCGACGACATCATCGGGCGCATCGCGAAGCACCACCAGACCCTGCTGTTCTCCGCCACGTATCCGGACGAGATCCGTGCGGTGAGCCAGCGCGTGCAGAAGGACCCGGTGGTGGTCACGGTGGAGGCGCCGGCCGAGCAGAAACCGGCGATCGAGCAGCAGTTCATCGAGGCGGAGCCGGCGCAGAAGCCCGATGCGCTGGCGCAGCTGCTCGCCGGTGAACGTGGCCAGCACGCGCTGGTGTTCTGCAACATGCGTCGCGACGTCGACGCGGTGGCGCAGGAGCTGGACCACCGCGGTTACTCCGCGCTGGCCCTGCATGGCGACATGGAGCAGCGCGACCGCGACGAGGTGCTGGTGCGCTTCGCCAACCGCAGCTGCAACGTGCTGGTGGCCACCGACGTGGCCGCGCGCGGGCTGGACATCGCCGCGCTGCCGCTGGTGCTGAGCTACGACGTCGCGCACGACCCGGACACCCACACCCACCGCATCGGCCGCACCGGCCGCGCCGGCGAATCCGGCCTGGCGATCACGCTGTGCACGCCGCGCGAGCGGCCGAAGGCGGCGAACATCGAGGAACTCGGCGGCACGCCGCTGCCGTGGCGTACGCTGAAACTCGCGCCGCCGCGCGGCAAGACCCTGCACCTGGCGCCGATGAAGACGCTGGTGATCGACGCCGGCCGCCAGGACAAGCTGCGCCCCGGCGACATCCTCGGCGCGCTCACCGGCGATGCCGGTCTGGAGGCGAAGGACATCGGCAAGATCGACGTGTTCGCCACCCGCGCCTATGTGGCGATCAGCCGCGCACTGGCGAACAAGGCACTGGAGCGCCTGCGCGCGGGCAAGATCAAGGGCCGCAACTTCCGCGTGCGTCCGCTAGGCTAGGCACCCCGACTCCCGGAAGCCGATCCGATGCCGCGCTGGTCCGTCCGCCTCCTCGCCTTCGCCCTGCTCGCCGGCAGCGCTGCCGCGCACGCCGCCGACATCCCGGTCTACGGCTACCGGATCGTGCACGCCTATCCGCACGACACCGGCGCCTATACCGAGGGGCTGTTCTACAAGGATGGCTACCTCTACGAAAGCACCGGCCAGGTCGGCCAGTCGACCGTGCGCAAGGTGGCGCTGGAGACGGGTGAAGTGCTGCAGCGCCACCGCCTGCCGAAACAGTACTTCGGCGAAGGCATCGTCGACTGGAAGGACCGCCTGGTGCAGCTCACCTGGCAAAGCGGCACCGGCTTCGTCTACAACCTGGCCAGCTTCACGCCGCAACGCAATTTCAGCTACCCCGGCGAAGGCTGGGCGCTGACCCGCGACGACACGCACCTGTACATGAGCGACGGCACACCGGTGCTGCGCGTGCTCGATCCGGACACGCTCGAGGTGGTGCGCCGCATCCACGTCACCGCCGACGGCGAGCCGGTGCACAACCTCAACGAGCTGGAGTGGGTCGACGGCGAGATCTACGCCAACGTGTGGCTCACCGACCGCATCGCGCGGATCGACCCGGCCAGCGGCCACGTGATCGGCTGGATCGACCTCAGCGGCCTGTTCGACATCAACCGGCTGCCGAACCCCGAGGACGACGTGCTCAACGGCATCGCCTGGGACGCGCAGCGCAAGCGCCTGTTCGTCACCGGTAAATGCTGGCCACAGCTGTTCCAGATCGAACTGGTGAAGCAGCCCTCGCACTGAGCCCAGGCAACGTCAAAGCGCGTCGAGATGCACCGGCCGCGCCTGCGGCACGTCATCGTCGCCCAGCGTGGCCGCCACGCCTTCGCGCGGCTGATGGCTACGCGCCCAGCAGCCGGCGCGCGGCCGCGCGGCCGGCGAGCAGGCCGCTGGCGAAGCAGGCAGTGAGCAGGTAGCCGCCGGTGGGCGCCTCCCAGTCCAGCATCTCGCCGACGCAGAACACGCCGGGGCGGGCGCGCAGCATCAGGTCTTCATCCAGCGCTTCCAGCCGCACGCCGCCAGCGGTGCTGATCGCCTCGGCGACCGGCCTTGGTGCGCGCAAACGCAGCGGCAAGGCCTTCAGTTGCGCGGCCAGCGCCAGCGGATCGGCCAGGGTGGGCTTGTCGGTGAGTTCGAACACCAGCGCGCACTTCGCCTTGTCCAGCCCGGCGCGGCGGCGCAGCCAGTCACCGAGGCTATGCCGGCCGCGCGGCGCGGCCAGACGTCCGGCGAGTACGGCCTCGCTGTAGCCGGGCACCAGGTCCAGTTGCAGCAAAGCTTCGCCGTGTTCACGGATCTGCTCACGCAGCTCGGCGCCGATCGCATAGACCAGGCTGCCCTCGATGCCGTACTCGCTGAGCACGCATTCGCCCTGGCGCGAATGGCCCACGCCGTGGCGGTCGATCCAGTGCGCCACCACCGGTTTCAACGGGGCGCCGGCGAAGCGGGTGGCCAGATGCTCGCTCCATGCCAGCTCGAAGCCGCAGTTCGCCGGCTGCAGTGGCGCAAGGTCGACGCCGGCCTGCCGCAGCGGCGCCACCCAGGCGCCATCGGAACCCAGCTGCGGCCAGCTGGCGCCGCCGAGCGCGAGCACCGTCGCCGCGGCCGCCACCGTGCGCTCGCCCTGTGCCGTGGCGAAGTGCAGCGCGCCATCGTCGTTCCAGCCCAGCCAGCGATGGCGCAGGTGGAACGTCACGCCGGACTCGCGCAGGCGGCGCAGCCAGCCGCGCAGCAACGGCGCCGCCTTCAGGTCGGAGGGAAACACCCGGCCGGAGCTGCCGGCGAAGGTCTCCACGCCGAGCCCGCGCGCCCAGGCGCGCAACGCCTCCGCGTCGAACGCGTCGAGCCAGCGTCCCACCTCGTCGCGACGCGCGCCGTAGCGCTCGACAAAACGGGCGCGCGGCTCGCCGTGGGTGAGGTTGAGGCCGCCCTTGCCGGCCAGCAGGAATTTCCGCCCGACAGAACCTTTCGCGTCGTACAGGTCGACCGCCACGCCAGCCGCGCAGGCGGCCTCCGCCGCCATCAGTCCCGCCGGACCGCCGCCGATGATCGCCAGTCGGGGAGAAGCTGTCCGGGTCATCCGCGCATGGTCGCATGCCGCCCGCACGCCATGCACGGATGGATGACGCCACACGCCACGACCGACCGGGCCGGAGTCCGCAAGTCCGAGCCAACTGAATCAGAAATAAACTGGATAACCCCATCGAGGCGGATTTATGCGGTTTATCGCCGGCGCGATTATCGCAAAATAACACGATACCTGCCGTGTCCGTTCCTGGAAAATCCGTCGAAACGCAGATAATTACGTATTCGCCAGCCTGATTCCGCATACGGGTGAACGATGCCGCCTCCCGCCCCGGTCGCCTGCAAACGCTTGGACCGGGCACGCGCCATGGCCATTCATCTGCTTGATATGAATGAAATAATATCACCATGCATGGTGCCGGCCACGAAATACATCCAGCGCCATTGCCCGGCATGCCGTGGCAACGACGATTATCGAAAATACCTGCGACTTAACCGCATCAACGTAATTCCATGATTATGTGACGGCAATCACCCATCATTTCAAAAAGTCCTATTGACTGGTTTCATCTGTAACTCATACCGTCGCCGCATCCGCCAATGGGGAGCTTGGCGGATGATCCTGCCGCCACGCCTCTGCAAGACCATTTCGATTCTGCATTCGGCCCTGAGGGAAAGCTGGGGGAGGGCCAGGCGCGAAGCACGGGATCGCAAGGCAATCCAAAAAACTCTGTGCCGCGTCTGTCCGCGGCACTCCATGACATGAGGTCCTCACGACCCCATCGGGGTTCGTTTGCCTCAAAAACTTTGGGAGTTCCACATGCTAGGCAATCTTCGAATGAAGTCGTGGGCCCTCGTGGCGGGGGCCGCCATCCTGGCGGCGTCCACCGCGGCGGCCACCAATGCGGTACCCGCACAAGGTGCGGCTACGCCAGCGGCGGCAAGCAACCCGACAACCAACCCCTACTCGCCGGCCTACGGTCATGCCTATCGTCATGGCGTGTTTCCCACCAAGGAAGCCCATGCCCGGATGAAGCAGTACCAGGCGCTGCAGGCGACCTCCACCACGGCCGCCACCGGCACCGAAACACTCAGCTACGGCGGTGGCGTCGACGGCATCGGCGTCACCAGCGGCACGCCGAAGGTCTACATCGTGGTCTACGGCAGCCAGTGGGGCACGGCCAGCACCAACAGCAGCGGCAACATGACCCTCTCGGGCGACGCCTACGGTGCCGTGCCTTACCTGGAAAACCTGTTCAAGGGCCTGGGTACCGGCGGCGAGCTGTGGTCGGGCGTGATGACGCAGTACTGCGACGGTTCCTCGGTATCCAGCGGCGCCACCTTCTGCCCCAGCGGCGCCCCGACCATCGGTTATCCGACCGGCGGCGCCTTCGTCAACATCTGGTACGACAATTCGGTGGCCTCGCCGTCCAACGCCACCGGCGCGCAGCTCGCGCAGGAAGCGATCAAGGCCGCGCAGCATTTCGGCAACACCACGGCGGCCTCCAACCGCTACGTGCAGTACGTGATCCTGTCACCGACCGGTACCCATCCCGACGGCTTCAACACCAGCACCGGGCAGTTCTGCGCCTGGCACGACTGGAACGGCGACCAGAGCGTCAGCTCGCCGGTGGGCGACGTTGCGTTCACCAACATGCCGTACGTGCATGACATGGGCACGAGCTGCGGCATGAACTCGGTCAACGGCAGCGCGGGTGCGCTGGACGGCTTCTCGATCGTGGAAGGCCACGAGTACGCCGAGACCGTCACCGACCAGAACCCGGCCGGCGGCTGGACCAACCATACCGGCGACGCGACCTACAACGGTCAGGAAAACGGTGACGAGTGCGCCTGGATCACCTCCGGCCAGGGTGCCACGGCGAACGTGACCATGGGCAACGGCACCTACCCGATGCAGAGCACCTGGTCGAACGACACCAACGAGTGCGACCTCTCCCACCCGATCGTGGGCGGCGGAACGTCGACCGGTGGCACGCCGGCGGCCAACTTCAGCTACACCACCAGCGGCCTCACCGCCAGCTTCACCGACAGCTCCACCGACAATGGCGGCACGCTTTCCGCCCACTCGTGGAACTTCGGCGACAGCAGCAGCTCGACCGCCACCAACCCGAGCCACACCTATGCGGCAGCCGGCACCTACAGCGTCAGCGAGACGGTGACCGACAGTGTGAATGGCCAGACCAGCAGCACCACGCAATCGGTGACGGTCTCCAGCGGCAGCGGCGGTGGCGGTAACGTGCTGCAGAACGGCGTGGCGATCACCGGCCAGTCCGGCGCGCAGGGCGCACAGTTGTTCTACACGGTGGTGATCCCGGCCGGCGCCAGCAACCTGGTGATCTCCGAGTCCGGCGGCACCGGCGACGCCGACCTGTACACCAAGTTCGGCTCCGCCCCGACCCTGACGAGCTATGACTGCCGGCCGTACCTCACCGGCAACAACGAGAGCTGCACCGTGGCCTCGCCCCAGGCCGGCACCTACTACGTCATGCTGAACGGCTACGCCGCGTTCTCCGGCGTCAGCGTCAAGGCCACCTGGAGCACCAGCAGCGGTGGCGGCGGCAACGTGCTGCAGAACGGCGTGGCGGCCACCGGCCTGACTGCCACCACCGGCAACAGCGTCAACTACACCATGGTCGTGCCCGCCGGCGCTACCAACCTGAGCTTCAAGATTGCCGGCAGCGTGGGTGACGCGGACCTGTACGTGAAGTTCGGTTCCGCCCCAACCACCTCGAGCTACGACTGCCGGCCGTACCTGACCGGCGACAACGAAACCTGCACGATCAGCAATGTGCAGGCCGGTACGTACTACGTGATGGTGCGTGCCTACCAGAGCTATTCGGGCGTCAGCCTGACCGGCAGCTACACGCCGTAAGCGGCATGGCATGAAACGGCGCGCAGGGACGCGCGCCGGAATCTGTCTGGAACCGGAGGCCCGATCGGCGACGATCGGGCCTTTTCGTTTCCACACGCCCGGGCACCCACCGCGTTGTATCGTTGCCATTCCGACGCCGAGGAAGATGGATGATGTTCCGAGCCATGCCGCTACTGCCTTTCCTCCTGCTGGCGGCGGCCAGCGCCAGCCAGGCGGCACAGGCGCCGGCCGCGCCGTTGCAGCAACCGGCGCTGCACGCGCTGGCCACGGCGCCAAGCGAGGCGGAACTGCGCGCCACGATCACCAAGCTGGTCGGCTTCGGCACCCGCCACACGCTATCCGACACGAAGTCCGATACCCGTGGCATCGGCGCCGCGCGGCGCTGGGTGAAGTCGCGCTTTGAGGCGATCTCGAAGGACTGCGGCGGCTGCATCGAGGTGGTCACGCCCTCGCAAGTCTTCAGCGGCAAGCGCATCCCCACGCCAACCGAGGTGATGGACGTGGTTGCGATCAAACGTGGCCGGCGCGACCCGCAGCGGGTGATCGTGATGACCGGCCACCTCGACTCGCGCGCCAGCGACGTGATGGACGCCACCAGCGACGCGCCCGGCGCGAACGACGACGCCTCCGGCGTGGCCGCGCTGATGGAAGCCGCGCGGCTGCTGTCGAAGCATGACAACGACGCCACCCTGGTGTTCGCCGCGCTGTCCGGCGAGGAGCAGGGCCTGTACGGCGGCAAGGTGCTGGCCGACTACGCGGTCGCGCACGGCTGGCAGGTCGAGGCCGATCTCAACAACGACATCGTGGGCAACAGCCAGGGCCAGAACGGGGTGCGCGACAACACCACGGTGCGGGTGTTCTCCGAGGGCACCCGCAGCAACGAGACGCCGGCCCAGGCCAACTACCGCCGCTACCACGGCGGCGAAGTGGATTCACCCTCGCGCAACCTCGCCCGCTACCTCGACCGCCTCGCCGACAACTACCTGCCCGACTTTCGCGTAAACATGATCTACCGCACCGACCGCTACGGCCGCGGCGGCGACCAGGTGCCGTTCCTGGAAGCCGGCTACCCTGCCGTGCGGGTCACCGAGGCGCACGAGGACTACACCCGGCAGCACCAGGACCTGCGCACCGAGCACGGCATCCATTACGGCGACACCCTCGACGGCATCGACTTCCGCTACCTCGCCCGCGTCACGGCGTTGAACACCATCGCCATGGCCGCGCTTAGCCGCGCGCCGGCGCCACCGACCGGCATCGACATCGCCGGGGCCGTGGCCACCGACACCACGCTGACATGGCACAAGGTGCCCGGCGCCGCCGGCTATCGCGTGCACTGGCGCGACACCACCGCGGCGCAATGGCAGCATGCGCGCGCGGTCGGCGACGTCGATCAGGCCGTGCTCAAGGACGTGGTGATCGACGACGGGTTCTTCGGCGTGTCCTCGGTCTCCGCCGACGGCTACGAGAGCCCGGTAGTGTTCCCCGGCGACGCCGGCAGCTTCGAGCGCTCGCCGGCACCCGCCGGCCAGCCCTGAGTCGGACTGCCGCCACTGCGCCCCCCTCAACGCCGAGGATACCGGCATCCCTTCGGGATTATCCCGGGCAGCGACAGACACCCGTTTCCGCAATAACTTTCGTATTAATCGCAATTAATTGATGTCGATTAATCCGATGGTGGAACGAAGGTGTTTTTCGCCGTGAAGATTCTGCTTTTTGTTCCATATTTGAAAAAATCCTATTGACGGTTTTCGCCCGCCTAACCTAAGTTGGCGGGATTCGCCAATCGGGGAGGTTGGCGAATGATCCCCGAGGGAGGCCCGGCCACACCGGTATCCCGGAAAAGCGACGGCGGTCTCGTCCGAAGGATGCAATCAGGGACGACCGCTGGTATTCACGGGATCCCGTTCCAGCCTGCAATGCCATTACTTGCCGCATGCAATGCGGCCATTCCTGCATGGGGTCGATTCGACCGCATCGGGTCCGTTTGTCCTGAAAATCCACGGGGAGTCATATGTCGACGTCATTGAAGCGCAATCTGCTCATCGCATTCGCCAGCACCGCCCTGCTCGCCGCAACCCTCGGCTCGGCAGTCGCCGGCAACACGGATGAATTCGCACCGAACCCGTATGCGCCCTCGTACGGGCATCCCTATCGCCACGGCGCGGTGCCCACCCAGGAAGCGCTGGCCCGCATGCGCCAGTACGACAACCTGCACGCCGCGGCGTCCCACAGCGGCTCGACCACCAGCGGCAAGACCCTGAGCTATGGCGGCGGCGTGGACGGCATCGGTGTCACCAGCGGCACGCCACACGTCTACATCGTGGTCTACGGCAGCCAGTGGGGCACCGCCGGCACCGACGCCAACGGCAACATGACCCTGAGCAACGACCCGGTGAGCGCCGTGCCGTACCTGCAGAACCTGTTCAAGGGGCTGGGTACCGGCGGCGAGCTGTGGTCGGGCGTGATGACCCAGTATTGCGACGGCAGCGGCGTCTCCACCGGCGCCACCTTCTGCGCGTCGAGCGCCAGCCACATCGGCTATCCCTCGAACGGCGCGCTGGTCTCCGTCTGGTACGACAACTCGGTGGCCTCGCCGCCCAACGCCACCGGCACGCAGCTGGCACAGGAGGCGATCAAGGCCGCGCAGCATTTCGGCAACACCACCGCCGCCGCCAACCGCTACGCGCAGTACATCATCCTGTCGCCGACCGGCACGCACCCGGACGGCTTCAACACCTCCACCGGCAACTTCTGCGCCTGGCATGACTGGCAGGGCGACAACTACGGCATCACCTCGCCGGTCGGTGACGTGGCCTTCACCAACATGCCGTACGTCTACGACATGGGCACCAGCTGCGGCGAGAACTTCGTCAACAGCGGCACCCAGGGCCTGGTGGACGGCTTCTCGATCGTCAATGGCCACGAGTACGCCGAGACGGTGACCGACCAGAACCCGGCTGGTGGCTGGACCAACCACGTCAAGGGCTCCCGCAGCAAGGGCCAGGAGAACGGTGACGAGTGCGCCTGGATCAGCTCCGGCCAGGGCAAATCCCAGAACGTGGTGATGGGCAACGGCAGTTACGCCATGCAGAGCACCTGGTCGAACGACACCAACGAGTGCGACATCACGCACCCGATCGTGCTGTAACACGGCACCCGCCGCCTGCACCTGCAGGCGGCGCGACGGGTCCATGCAAACCTGAAGACGATGGCCCGATCGGCGACGATCGGGCCATTTTTTTGCTGGCAAGGCGCCGCTTCGCGTTCGACCGGGACGCGAGAAGCGCCGCCGGCTCAGTCGCGCTGGAACAGCGCTGGCTCGGGCCGATGCAGGCTGAAACCCTGCACCCGGTTCACCCCCAACGCCGCCAGCGCCTGCACGGTTTCCGCGTCGGCCACCCATTCGGCGACCACTTCCAGGCCGAGTCGGTGGCCGATGTCGGTGACCGCCCTGACCATCAGGTGGCTGACCGGGTCGGTGAGCATGTCGCGCACGAAGCTGCCGTCGATCTTGATGATGTCCAGCGGCAGGTTCTTCAGATAAGTGAACGAGGACATGCCGGCGCCGAAATCGTCCAGCGCGATCCGGCAACCCACCGCACGCAGCTGTTCCATGAAGCGCACCACCTGCGACAGGTTGCGCACCGCCACGGTCTCGGTGATCTCGAAGCACACCCGCGACGGCTCGACCCGGTAGCGGCGCAGCAGGCCAATGATCAAGCCAGCCAGCGCCTCGTCCTCGACGCTGGCACCGGACAGGTTGATCGCCACCATGCGCAGCGCGCCACCGGACGGATGCAGCCGGTCGAAGTTCGCCAGCGTGGTCTCGATCACCCAGCGGTCGACCACCGGCATCAGGCCATAGCGCTCGGCCGCGGGCATGAACACGCCGGGCGCCACCAGCTGGCCGGATTCCTCGCGGAAACGCAGCAGCAGCTCGACATCGGGCTCGCCGCCGGCCGCCAGCGGCAGCGGCCAGATCTCCTGGTAGGTGAGCACCAGCCGATGCTCGTCGACCGCCCAGCGCAGGCGGTTCGCCCATTCCATCTCGCCATGCCGGCGCACCGTCTCGTCGTCGCGCTCGGAGAAGAAATGCACGCGATTTCGGCCGAGCTCCTTGGCCATGTAGCAGGCGGTGTCGGCCTGTGCCAGCAGGTCCTTCACCAGGATGCCGGGGCGGTCGATCATGACCCCGCCGATGCTGGCGCTGATGGTGCAGCTGCGCTGTTCCCAGATGAAGATGTAACCGTCGATGCAGCGGCGCACGCGTTCGGCGATCCGCTCGGCCTCGTCGCGGTCGGCCACATTGGTCGCCAGTACGCCGAATTCGTCGCCGCCCAGCCGCGCCAGCACGTCGGTGCCGCCCAGCTGCTTGCGCATCACGATCGCCAGCTGGGCCAGCAGCTGGTCGCCGGCGAGGTGGCCGGAGGTGTCGTTGATCAGCTTGAACTGGTCCAGGTCGATGTACAGCAGCACGGCCGGCGGGGTGCCGGCGCCGGTGGCCGCCAGCGTGTCATGCAGGCGGCGCTCGAACTCGCGCCGGTTGTACAGCTCGGTCAGCGCGTCGTGGCTGGCCTGGTGGCTGAGCAGCTCGGTCAGCTGGCGCTGTTCGCTGATGTCGCTGGCCACCATCAGCAGCTTGTCGCGCCCGTTCAGCCGTATCCGCGAGATCGCCACGCTGGCCCAGAAGGCGCCGCCTTCGTCGTTGCGCAGCAGCGCATCGACCCGGCTGCAGCCGCGGGTATCGTCCTGCTGCAGCTGCGCGCGCAGCTCCGGGTCCTCGAACAGCTCGGGCAGTTGCCGCTCGGTCGCGTGCCGGCCGAGGCGGTCGCGTGAAGCCTGGTTCGCATAGGTGACCGCCCCGCCCGCGGCTTCCGCCAGCAGCACCAGCGCCGGCAGCAGTTCGTTCAACGCGCGGAAACGCTCCTCGCTCTCGCGGTAGCGGCGGCTCATCCGCCAGCCCAACGCGAGCGCACGCTGGCGGGTGCTGGCGACGGAGTACGCCAGCAGTGCCAGCAGGATGCTCGCCACCACGCCGGCCAGCAGGGTCGCCCGGCCCCATCCGCCGGCACCCGCACCCGTGCGGTGCGGCAGCGGCTGCATCACGACATTCCACACGCGTCCGCCGTAGGTCAGCTTGCTCTCGTAGCGGTAGCCGTCAGGCGGCACCAGCAGGCCGGGCGTCGAATCGAACAGCGGCAGCGCGTCCGGCCCGGTGATGTCGCTGACCCGCACGCTCAGGTGTCGCGTCAACTGGTCGGGCAACGCGTTGCCGATCAGATCGTCCAGCCGGAACGACACGGCGATCGAACCGCGCACGCGCGCACGCCGCTCCTCGACGGTCCGCGGCGGCGGGCCCGGGCCGTAGATCGGCAGCCGCAAGGTGACACCTTCGCCCGTCATGCCGGCTTCGGCCAGCTGCGCCAGGTGGAACGGCGCGGACAGGGTCGCCAGGTCGTCGTCGCGCGAGGCAAGCAGGCCGGCAAGATTGCGCGGCTGCATGCCGACATCAAGCCCGACCACGCGCTCGTTGCCGGGCTCCGGCTCGACCCAGCGGGTCACGTAATGCTCGCCGTCCGGCCGCTGCTCGCGTTGTGCGTAGGCCAGTGCGAGCAGACCGGGAAATTGTTCGCGCGGACGCATGTTGGCGTAGAAGCCGGCGTATTCGCCAGCGTCCACCTCCTCCGACGAAAGGAACAGCGATTGCGCGGCGCGCAGCAGCGACTCGGCCGCATGCAGCCTGCCCTGCAGCGAGACGTAGGCCTTGCTGGCCATCTCGTTGCGGATCAGGGTGCGCTCGGCCTGCAGCCGCCGCATCTGCTGCTCATGCGCGGCCAGCGACAGCAAGAGCCCCAGCAGCAGGGCGAGCAGGCTCCACAGCCAGGCTGCCAGGTGCCACCGTGGGGGCTGCGGAATCGCGGGATCGACCATGCCGCCGTCCTCTGCCGGTGCGGAAGGCGAATTGTCGGAATGCTGTTTTCCGGGCAAGGAGACCACCACGCGGTGCCGTTCCCGGCGATGGTACACAAGCACCGAACAATCTTGCGTGACGCAGCGCCTGCCGCCGACGTGCGGATCGGCCTCAGCGTCGCTCGCGCGGCTTCGCCCGGTGGGTCGGGGTGGCCGTCCACGGGTCGTCCGGCCACGGGTGGCGCGGGTAGCGTCCCTTCAGTTCCTTCTTCACTTCCGGGTAGGTGCGTTCCCAGAAACCCTTCAGGTCCTGGGTCACCTGAATCGGCCGGCCTGCCGGCGAGAGCAGGTGCAGGGTGACCGGGATGCGCCCGCCGCCGACGCGCGGCGTGTCGGCCAGGCCGAACAGCTCCTGCAGCTTCACCGCCAGCACCGGCGGCTCGCCTTCGGCGTATTCCAGCCGGCGGCTCTGTCCGCTCGGCACGCGCAGGCTTTCCGGAGCCTGCGCGTCGAGCAAGCGGCGCTGCTCGTGGTCGAACCGCGAGGCCAGTGCCTGCGACAGTTGCTCCGCGTCCAGCGCGTCGAAGCGGTGCTTGCCGTCGAGGTACGGCGCCAGCCAGTCCTCCAGCGAAGCGAGCAGCGCCGGCTCGGAAACATCCGGCAGGCCCAGCTCGGGCAGCCACGCGCGCAGTGCCTGCATGCGTGCGCGCAATCGCCGCGCATGCTCGCTCCACGGCAGCGCGTCGAGCCCCTTCGCGCGCACCGCGGCCAGCAGCGCGGGCAGCGCATCGGCAGGTTTCACCGGCACGCTGCGCCGCTCCAGCACGATCGCGCCGAAACGGCGTTCGTCGAACGCCTCGGCGGCGGCGCGCTCGTCGTTCCAGCGCAGCGTGCGTTCGCGGGTGAAACGCTGCGGGAAGTCGCGTTCCAGCACCCGCGGATCGAGCGGCGCAGCGGCCAGGATCAGGCTGTCGCGCGCCTCGAAGCGCAGATCCAGCGCGACCAGCCACGGCTCACCCAGCAGCGCGGTGTTCTCGTGCAGGCGCGCGCCGCGGCCGTTGGCCAGTGTGTAGCGCAGCGAATTGCTGTCGTCGCGATGCGCGATGCGGTCGGGGAACGCGTGCAGCAGCAGGTCGCCGACCGCATGGCTGTCGGGCACGCCGCTGGCCGCGGTGCGCACGTCCAGGCGCCGACGCCAGCCCTTGCTGGCCTGCTCGATCGCGGCCAGCGCGCCGCTGTCCGCCTCGCCGCGCGTGGACGAACCACGGCGGTCGCGCCAGGCGTGCAGCGCGGTCACGCGGGCGCGGAAATCGTCGCTGCGCGCCTGCGCGCCGCGCAGCGGCGAACGTGCCTCCATCAATGCCAGCAGGTCGGCCACTAGCGCGTGCAGCTCCGGCGACGCGCGCAGCGCGGCGGCGCCGAGCCGTGGCGTGGCGCCCAGTTCCAGCATGCGCCGGCCGAGCGCGGTGATGCGGCCATCGGCGTCCAGCGCGGCAAGGTTCATCAGCAGTTCGCGCGCCTGTGCCAGCGCGCCGGGTGGCGGCGGGTCCAGCCAGTGCAGTTCGTCGCTGCCCCAGGCGGCCAGCTCCAGCGCCAGCGCGGACAGTTCGGCTTGCATGATCTCGGCCGTGCGCGCCGGCTCCAGCCGCCGGCCCTGCGCCCACAGCCGGTACGCCGTGCCCTCGGCCACGCGGCCGGCGCGGCCGGCGCGCTGGTCGGCCGAGGCCTGCGAGATGGTCACGGTTTCCAGCCGGGTGAAGCCGGAATTCGGATCGAAGCGCGGCTCGCGCGCCAGCCCGCTGTCGATCACCGCGCGGATGCCCGGCAAGGTGACGCTGGATTCGGCCACATTGGTGGCCAGCACGATGCGTCTCGTACCGGGCTCGGCCGGCGCCAGCGCCGCCTGCTGCTCGGCCAGCGACAACTCGCCGTGCAGCGCGACCAGCTCGACGTCATCACGCGCCAGCGTCTGCGCCAGCACCGCCTGCGCCCGTGCGATCTCGCGCCGGCCGGGCAGGAAGGCCAGCACGTCACCGTCGTTTTCTTCCAGCGCCTGCCGCGCGACGCGGGCCAGCTGGTGCTCGACCGTTTCCTGCGTGCGCGCCGGCGGATAGTCGACGCGCACCGGGAAACTGCGGCCCGGGCTGCTGAGCCGCGGCGCGCCCAGCCAGGCCGCGATGCGCTCGCCGTCCAGCGTGGCCGACATCACGAGCAGGCGCAGCTGCGGTCGCAGCGTGGCCTGCACGTCCAGCGCCAGCGCGGCGCCGAGGTCGCCGGCGAGGTGGCGTTCGTGGAACTCGTCGAACACGACCGCGCCGATGCCGGCCAGCTCCGGATCGTGCTGGATCAGGCGGGTGAGGATGCCTTCGGTGACCACTTCGATGCGGGTCGCCGCGCTCACTTTCGACTCGAAGCGGATGCGGTAGCCAACGGTCTGCCCGACCGCTTCGCCGAGCTGCTGCGCCATGAACTGCGCGGCGGCGCGCGCCGCGATCCGGCGCGGCTCCAGCATCACGATCTTCTGCCCGGCCAGCCATGGCGCATCGAGCAGGGCCAGCGGCACCTGGGTGGTCTTGCCGGCGCCCGGCGGCGCTTCCAGCACCAGCCGCGGCTGCGCCGCCAGCGATGCGCGGATCTCGGGCAGCAGCGGAGTGATCGGGAACGAAGGCGGCGCATTCATCGCGCCGATGATAGCGGGCGCCGCCGCGCGGGCGCCCCGGCGACACGCCGGGGCGCCCGTCTGCTACGGCTTGCTGCCGCTACCCGCGGGTGCGCGCAGCGGCGCCAGCGACTCGAACTTGCTCTGGTAGTCGTCGGTGATCTGCTTGGCGTCCGCGCCGCCGCGGATCACCCGCGGCGTGATCAGCACGATCAGCTCGGTACGGTTGCGGCTGCGGCTGGTGGTGCCGAACAGCCGGCCCAGCAGCGGCACGCGGTTGAGCCCGGGGATGCCGGTGTCGGTGTTGCCCTCGGCCTGTTCGATCAGGCCGCCCAGCAGCACGGTCTGGCCGCTCTGCACGGCGACCTGGGTGGCCAGCTTGCGCTGCGAGATGGCCGGGTTGCCGTTGACCAGCGGCACCGACTTGTCGGCCTGGCTGACCTCCTGGCTGATGTTCATGTAGACCAGGCCGCCGGGATTGATCCGCGGCTGCACGTTGAGAATCACACCGGTGCTCAGGTAGCTGACCTGGCTGTAGCTGGTGGGGTTGCCCAGGCCGGTGTTCACGCTGGTCTGGTTGATCGGGATCTGGTTGCCGACCGCGATGCTGGCCACCTGGTTGTTCATCACCACCATCGACGGCGCCGACAGCGTCTTGGTGTTGCCGCTGGTCTCCATCGCGCGCACGGCGACCTGCAGGTCGCTGTTGAGGAAGGAGTAGAAGAACGGCTCGCCGCGGAACGCGTTGCCACCCTGGCCCAGGCCGAGCTGGCGATGGCGGTACGGCTGGCCCGGCACGATGTTGCCGCTGCTGTCGGTGGTGCTGCCGGTCAGTCCTTCCAGGTACCACTGCACGCCGAACTGGAACTCGCCGGTGAGACTGACCTCGAGGATGCGCGTCTCGATCTGCACCTGCAGCGGCACGTTGTCGAGCTTGTTGATCGCGCCCTTGATCTCCTCCCACTGCGACGGGCGCGCGCGCACCAGCAGCTGGTTGCTGCCGTCGACCGAGCTGATCCGCACGCTGCCGTCGCTGGAGCTGTACTGCTGTTCGCTGGCCGCGCTGTTGCCGCCGCCGGCCGGGTTGCCGCCAAAACCGAGGGCGCTGCTGCCGAAGCCGCCGCCGGCCGCGGCGCCACCCTCGCGACCACCGCCGCTGGCGCCGAAGCCGCTGCTGCCCATGCCGGCGTTGACCTGGCCGCCGCCGCGCGACGCGTCGGCGGAGTTGCCGAAGCTGCCGGCGGTGCTGCCCATGCTGGTCGCGCCAGCGTTGTCGGCGCTGCCCAGGGTGGCCCCGGTCAGGCCCGGCCCGACCTGGCCGCCGCTGTCGCCGCCACCGCTGCCGGCGCCGTTGGTGTAGATCTGCGCCAGATACCGCGCCAGGTCCGACGCCTTGATGTTGCGCACGTCGTAGACGAACAGCTGCGGCTCGTTGCCGCCGCCGCGGTCGATGCGGGCGATCCAGTCGCCGACTTCCTGCAGGTAGTCGCTCTGGGTGCTGATCACCACCAGCGCGTTGGTGCGCTCGATCGGGATGAAGCGCAGCATGCCGGCCAGCGGGGTGTTGCCGTGCTCGCCGAACATCGCGTCCAGCTTCGGCATCAGCTCGCCGACCTTGGCGTACTGCAGGTTGAACACGCCCACCGACATGCCGCGCAGCCAGTCGACGTCGAAGGTGCGCACCATGCTCTGGTAGTTGGCCAGCTCCTGCGGCGTGCCGGACATCACCAGCAGGTTGCGCGCCGGGTCCACCAGCAAGGTGGCGTCCGGCCGCGCGAACGGCTTGATCAGCTTCTGCATCTCGGTGGCGGAGATGTAGTGCAGCGGGAACAGCCGCGCCTGCAGCCCGCCCGCCGGCGCGGCGGCGCCGAGGCTGGGCACCAGGTTGCCGGCCACCGCATCTTTCTGCGGCATCACCACGTAGCTGCCGGCGCGCAGCACCAGCGCGTTGCCGGTCCACGACAGCAGGGTCTCCAGGATCGGCAGCGCCTGGCTGGCATCGACCGGTTCGGAGGTGGCGAAGGAGATGTTGCCCTGCACGCCGGGCACGATCGTGTAGTTCTGCTTGAGCAGGTCGCCAAGGATCGCCTTGACCACCGCCTGCACCGGCTGGTTCTCGAAGTTGAAGGTGACCGCGCCGTTGCCGCCCGCCGCCGGCCGCGGCGTGGCCAGCGCACCGGGTCGGACGAACTGGCCGCTGCCGTGGCTCAGTTCGGTGGTCGCCGGCGCGGCGTGGCTGCTACTGCCGGTATTCAACGGCAGCGGCGCCGGCACCGGATTCTGCGTGCCGGCCATAGCCTCACGCTGCAGCGCGCCGTCGTCGTGCGGTGGCGGCAGGCTGGCGCAGGCGGCCAGGCCCACCGCGAGGGCAAGCGTGGCGCTGCGCAGGACTTGCTGGATGAGCATGCGGGACATGGATCAATGTTCTCCTTCGTGGGTCGCCGCAGCACGGGCGGCCCGACGTTTCTGGATGCTTTTGCGCAGCCGCTCGGCGGCCGATTCGGGGGCAGGCGGCGGCGCGGCCGCCGGGGCGAGATGCATCGGCACGGCGCCGCCGCGGTTGCGGTCGACCGCCGCGGCCCCGGCGGCGTCCGGCGCGAGCCGCACTGCCGCGTCGCCGGCCGGCGGCTGGCCGCGCACGTCCGCCGCGCCACGCGGCTGATCGATCGGCGCGCCGGCCGGCAGCTTCAGTTCGGTGCGCCCGGCCGACGAATCGAACAGCGCCGAGCGCGGGCGCAGCTCGACCAGCCTCACGCTGCCGTCGGGCAGCGCCTCACCTTCACGCAGGCGCACCTGCTTGTCGCCGTTGCGGTCGTGCAGCAGCGCCATGCGCAGGCCGGGGGTGAGGATGATGCCGGTCAGCTCGAGGTCGCCCAGGTTGCCGCCGCCGGCGCGGGCGGTCGGCTTGCGGTCGGGGCTGAACAGCGGCCGCTGCCAGACCAGCGCGTATTGCTGCAGCGGCACCGGTTGCGGCAGGTCGGCTTGCCGGGCGGCCGGCGGCAGCGGCGCGGGCGGGCGCGGCGCATCCCAGCGCACGCCGCGGCCGATCCCGCCCAGCAGCAACAGCAGCACGGCGCCCAGCAGCACGGCGAGCAGGGCCAGTACCGGCGTCAGCTGGCGCTGGTTGGCGGCGTTCATGGCGTGGCTCCCGTGTCGTCGGCTGCGCGCTCGGCGGGCACGGCTGCCGCACGTGCCGGGCGTACGTAGCCGGACAGGCTGAACTGCACTTCCAGTGCCGCGGCGTTGTTCTGCTGCGCGACCACCGGGTTGCGGTAGATGCTGAGGTCGTCGACGAACAGGTACGGCGTGCCCTGCTCCAGCGCCTGCAGCACCGCCGCCAGCGGCTCCATGTCGCAGTTCAGGCTGATGCTCACCGCCGCCTTGCGGTACGGCTCGCCGGCCGAAGTGGATGGGTTTGGCAGCTGCATCTTCTGGGTTACCGCGCAGTGCTCGCCGCCGGCGTTGGCGGCGACCACGTCGATCACCCGCTGCATCAGGTCGCCCGCGGCGGTGTTCGGATCGTCGGCGGCGAGGAACGCACTGCTGGCGGCCTGGCCGGCGCCGAGCGCGGCGAGGCGCTGCTGCAGCGCCGGCTTCTCGGCGATCGCCGCGGCATAGCGGCTGTGCGTGTCGCGCAGGTCGGCCATCTCGCTGCGCACCTGTTGTAGCGGCACCACGAACCACCAGTGCAGCAGCAGCAGATAGGCTAGCCCCAGCGCCAGCAACAGCAGCAGGATGGCCACGACGCGGCTGTCGCGCGGATTCATCGTGATGGTCTTCACGGCGTGCCCTCGTCGGTCGCCGTCGGGGGCGCTGCCGGTTTCGGCTGGTTTATGTGCGCAATCAGGTAGAAGCGTTCCTTGCCACTGGTGGGATCGGGCTGGATGCTGCCCTGGAAGCTGGCGCCGGTGACCAGCTTCGAATCCTTCAGGGCGTCGAGCAGCTTCACCGCCTGCTGGCTCTGCCCCTGCAGGCCGATCTGGCCGGTATTGTCGACGCTGAAGCGTTCCAGCCAGGCGCTGTCCGGCAGGCGCTCGGTGACGTCCTGCAGCAGGCTGAGCTTGGCCACCGTGTCGTGCTTGCGCCGGGCCAGGAAACCGGCGGCGCCGGCGTTGTCCTGCAATTGCTGGCGCAGCTCGGCCACCTGCTGCGCCTCACCGCGCATCGCCGCGACCTCGGCCTGCATCTGCGCCAGCGCCAGTTGCCGGTTGTGCAGCCACTCGCCCAACACAAGCACCAGCAGCAGCACGCAGGCCGCAGCCAGGATCAGGTTCAGCCGGCGGCGCGGATGCGCGTGATGTGGCACCTGTTCCGGCGGCAGCAGATTGACGCCGAGACGGCCGTCGCCCACGGCCAGGTCCACCGCGTCGACCGCGATGCCCTGCGCGCGCAGGCGTGCCAGCAACGGATCGAGCGTGTCGCGGGTAGCCACCACCAGCTCCGCGCTGAAGCGACCCGGCGGCGCGGGCGCGGCCAGCTCGCGCACGGCGTAGTACACCTGCGCCAGGGTGAACGGGGTCTGCCGGTCCATCTCGAAGCCGGCCACCTGCAGCAGGTTGTCGTGCGCCGCCAGCGGCAGCGCCAGCGTGCGCCGCAGCACCCGCGCCGGCGGCAGCAGCAGCGCCAGCCGCAGGTCCTCGCGATCCACGCGCTTGAGCGCCGCGCTCAACGCGACCGGCGCCACGCGCACGCCATCGGCGGCCGTGTCGGCGCCGTCGTCCCAGCTCGCCAGCACTTCGGCGTGGCCGCTGCGGCGAACGCTCCACTGCGTACCCGTGTGCTGCAGCAGGTGCCAGTCCGCGCCGCTGCCGAACCAGCCGCGCCAGCGCGGCGGCAGCAGCTCGCGCAGCTGGCCACCCCACCAGCCGAGGAAACCCGGCAACGGCGAGGCACGCCAGCCACGGCGCATGCGCTCCACCCACGGCCGCAGCGACTGCGTTGCCGTACTCATTCCGCCTCCCCCTCCTGCCAGCGCAGCACCATGTACGGTTGCGCCTGCCCCGCCTGCAGGCGCACCGTGGCGCGCAAAATTGCGCGCGTGCCGTCGGCCAGCGTAGCCTCCGAACGAATACTATGCGTGGTTCCGTTGTTGAGAACCAGCCGTGGGTCGGCCGCGTTGCGCTGCCGCACGGCCTGGATCTGGCTCAGTTGCTCCGGAGTCATCCCGGGAATCGCGGCCAGCGCCAGCGGCGGCGCGGTGTTCGGGTCCGGGCTGGTGGTGCCGGCCCAGATCGTCACCGCCGGCGCCATCTGCCGGTACAGCGCCGGCGTCATGCCCAGCACCATCTGCAGTTCCTCGATGCTGGCGAACGGGCCGCCGCGCGGGCCGTAGTCGCGGCCGCCCGCCTTGTAGATCGCGCGCTGGCTGGCAGCATCGCCTTCGAGCACGATCGGGTTGCGCCAGTCCAGCACGCGGCCGGTCAGCGCCTGCGCCTCGGCCGCCTTCAGCCCGGCCGCCTGGAACAGGCCGCGCAGCACCTCCGGTGAGGCGGCGTTGAGGTCGACCTTGCCACTCTCGTCGATCGCGCGCACGACGACCGTGGCCCGGTCGTAGCTGAACGCATACGGCCGGCCGTCGCCGGCCCAGTGCTGCTTCGGCCGCGGGTCCTGCAGGGCGTACAGCGCACGCATCAGGCCGGCCTCGGCGGCGTAGTGCGCCTGGGTCCGGGCGAACTGGTAGCGCGCCTGCAGGCCTTCGGTGCGCGCCAGCGCGGCGTAGCCGCCGAGCAGGATCGCCAGCAGCGTGCACGCCCACAGCACCAGCAGCAGGGCAACCCCGCGCTGGCTGGCCGGTGACCGCTGTGGCCGATACTTCATCGGATGCTCCCGCCGCGCATGCGCATGCGCGACAGCTCAGTCTGCGCCGGATTCGCGCGCAGCGGCACGTCCAGCTGCGGCCACGGCAGCGCGCCCGGCGCCTGCAGCTCGATCCGCACCAGCTGCGGCAGCAGGCGGCCGTCCGCCCATGCCGGCGACCACGGCAGCGCGGCGCCCTGCTGATCGACGCCGCGATAGGCGAAGCTGCCGGCCTTGATGTGGTCGAGCAGCACCTGCGGCTCGCCCAGTGGCTGCGGCGGCTGGCCGTCCGGTGGCAGCAGGGCCAGGCTCAGTTCCAGCCGCAGGCCGCCGTGGCCGTCGTCGACCAGTTGCAGTTGCTGCAGCTGCGGGCCGAGCTTGCCGAGGTAGCCGGGCAGCGGCGCCACGTAACGCATCTCGCGCGCACTGCCTTCGAAATAGACCGGCTCGCCCTGCTCGGTGCGGCCGATCGGCTGCAGCATGCTCTGCGCCAGTTCGCGGCGCAGGAACTGCTGCGCCGAGCGCACCTGGTCGACCCGTTCGATCGCCGCGGTGCCCGAGCGCACGCTGTGGCTGGCGGTGCGGATGCCCGAGTACACGCCGACCAGCAGCAACGCCAGCAGCACCAGCGCGGCGAGCACTTCCAGCAGGGTGAAGCCGGCGACGCGCTTCATCGCGATGCCTGCGCGTTGCCGGTGGGTGCCGGCGTGCCCAGCCGCAGCGTGCGGAAGTGTGCCGTGCGCGGATGCGCCGCCGCCCCCCACGACACGGTCAGGTCCAGCTGGTACAGCTGCAGCGTCGCACCGGGCACGGCCGGGCCGGCCGCATTCCACGGCGTCACGTCCAGCTGCCAGCGGTACTGCCGATCAAAGCGGCCGGAGCGGCTGCCCGGGGTGACCGGTTCGCCCACGAACGCGCTGTCGAGCAGGCTGCGCGCGTGCATCGCCGCCGCGCTGTGTTCGGCCGCGTTGTGGCTCAGGCTGATCGACGCACCGGCCACCTTCATCAGCGCGGTAAACGCGATCGCCAGCAGCATGATCGCGGCGATCACTTCCAGCAGGCTGAAGCCGCGCTGGCGCCGCCCGGCGTTCATCGCTGCGCCACCGTGTCGACCACGCGCACCTCGCCGGTCAGCCAGGCCACGTTGACGTGCCACTCGCGCCGGCCGCTGGTGAGCGTGATGCGCCCACCGGTGGAGCTGCCGTCGGGGAAGAAGCGGATGCGGCCGGTGTGGTCGTTCGGCTGGTCTTCCTTCGCGCTGGTGATGCTCACGCGCAGGCCTTTCGGCAGGTGCACGCCCTGCCGTTTCGCGCCGTCGTAGCTGTTGGCGCGGGTGTCCACGTCGAAGTGCTGCTCCTGGCCGCGCACGATCGCCTGCGCGCGGGTCGCGCGCAGGGCACCGGCCAGCTCGCTGCTGGCCGCGCGCACGCGCGCGCTGGCCAGGCCCTGGCTCACCGAGACCGACACCGCCGCCGCGGCAATGCCGATCAGCAGGATCACCGCCAGCATTTCCAGCAGGGTGAAGCCGTGGGCGCGTGGGGCTCTCACATGCCTACTGCCAGTTGCCCACGTCCTTGCTGTAGCCGTCGCCGCCGGGCTTGCCGTCCTGGCCGTAGAAGATCAGGTCGAAACTGCCGTGCTGGCCCGGGTACTGGTAGCCGAACGCGTGGCCCCAGGGATCCTTCAGGTCGGATGCCTTCGCGTACGGGCCCTGCCAGTTCGGCGCGTTCGCCGGCTTCACCGCCAGCCCTTCCAGCTGTTGCGGCGGCGAACCGTTGTCCAGCGCGTAGTTCTCGATCTTCTGGCTCAAGGTCATCAGCTGCGCCTTGCCGGCGCCGTACTTGCCCTTGTCGACGTTCTTGCCGACCTGGGTCACCACCACCGCACCGATGATGCCGATCAGCACGATCACCGCGAGCATTTCGAGCAGGGTGAAGCCGGCGCTCGCACCGGGTCGTCGTGGTTGTCTTTGCTGCATGGGAATCGCCTCGAAGATGCGGGTGGAAGGTCTATTGGATATTGCTGGTCAGGCTGAGCAGCGGCAGCAGGATCGCGGCCATGATGATCGCCACCAGCACGGTCATCACGATGGTCAGCGCGGGCACCAGTGCGGCCAGCAGGCGATCGATCGCGCGTTTGGACTCAAGTTCGAAGGTGTCGGCGACTTTCAGCAGCATGGTGTCGAGCTGACCAGCTTCCTCGCCGACCTGCACCATCTGCATCGCCAGCCGCGGGAGCAGTTTCGACTGACCCAGCGCCAGACTCAGGCCCGCGCCGCCCTTGACCTGTTCGTGCGCCGCGCTCAATGCCGCGTCCAGCGCGCGGTTGGCGGTGACCTGGCGCGCGATGGCCAGCGCGCTGAGCAACGGTACGCCATTCTTCAGCAAGGTGCCCAGCGTGCGCGCGATGCGTGCGGTCTCCACCTTCAGCAGCAGCGGGCCGACCACGCGCAGCCGCAGCAGTTTCGCGTGCCATGCCAGCCGCGCCGCCGGATCGCGCAAGCGCGTGCGCCACGCAAAGAAGCCGCCGCCGAGCAGCAGCAGGATCAGCCACCACCACGACTGCAGCGCGTTGCCGAGCGCCAGCACCGCGGCGGTGATCCACGGCACCGGCACCTGCATGTCCTCGAAGATCGGCACGAACTGCGGCACCACGTAGGCCAGCAGCAGCACCAGCGAACCGAGCACGCCGACCAGCAGGAACGCCGGATAGATCAGCGCATTGACGATGCTGCCGCGCAGCTGCTGCGCGCGCTCCAGGTAGTCGGCCAGCCGGCGCAGCGTCTCTTCCAGCGAACCGCCCGCCTCGCCGGCGCGCACCAGGCTGACGTACAGCTTGGGGAACACGCCATGCTCCTCGTCCAGCGCCGACGACAGGGTATTGCCGCCGCGCACGCGGTCGCGCACACGCTCGACCAGCTTCTTCGCGCTCTCGCCCTCGGGCAGCTCCAGCAGGATGCCGAGCGCGCGGTCCAGCGGCTGGCCGGCGCCCAGCAGGGTGGCCAGCTGGTGGGTGAACTGGGCCAGCTGGTCACCGCTGAACGGACCGCGCTTGAACAGCGCGGCGAAGCCGCTGCCACCGCCGGCACCGTCGGCCGGCAGCGCTTCCAGCGGCGTGTGCCCCTGGTCCTGCAGGCGGCCGATCACTTCCTCGACGCTGGCGGCTTCCATCTGCCCCTGCAGCGTCTCGCCGGCATCGTTGACCGCCTTGTAACGGAACTGCGCCACCTCAGCCTTCCTGCGTCACGCGCAGGACCTCTTCCAGCGTGGTGATGCCGGCCACGGCCTTGGCGATGCCGTCCTCGTACATGGTGCGCATGCCCTCGCTGCGCGCCTGCTTCTCGATGTCGCCCTCGTTCGCGCGCTGCATCACCAGCCGGCGCAGCGGGTCGCTCATGGTGAGGAACTCCATGATCGCGCGGCGGCCGCGGTAGCCGCTGGGGTTGGCCGCGCTGCTGCCCGGTTTCCACAGCCGGATCGGCCGCTCGTCGGTGTACTTGTGCAGCTCGAACTGCTCGATCACTTCGGGCAGTGCCTCGTACGCGATCGCGGTTTCCGGATCGAGCCGGCGTACCAGCCGCTGCGCCAGGATGCCGTTGATGGTGGAGCCGAGCAGGTAGTCTTCCACGCCCATGTCGAGCAGGCGCGTGATGCCGCCGGCCGCCGAGTTGGTGTGCAGGGTGGACAGCACCAGGTGGCCGGTCAGCGCGGACTGGATCGCGATGCGGCAGGTCTCCAGGTCGCGCATCTCGCCGATCATGATCACGTCCGGGTCCTGACGCATGATCGAGCGCAAGGCGCCGGAGAAATCCAGCCCGATCTGCGGCTTCACCTGGATCTGGTTGATGCCTTCGAGCTGGTATTCGACCGGGTCCTCGACGGTGATGATCTTCACGTCGTTGGTGTTGATCTGCGACAGCGCGGTGTACAGCGTGGTGGTCTTGCCGGAACCGGTGGGGCCGGTCACCAGCAGGATGCCGTGCGGCTTTTCCAGCACGTCGACGAAGCGCTGCTGGAAGCTGTCGGTGAAGCCCAGCGAGGCGAAATCGAACACCACCGATTCGCGGTCCAGGATGCGCATCACCACCGACTCGCCGAAGCTGGTCGGCACGGTCGAAACGCGCAGGTCCAGTTCCTTGCCCTGTACGCGCAGCTGGATGCGTCCGTCCTGCGGCAGGCGGCGCTCGGCGATGTTGAGCCGCGCCATGATCTTCACGCGCGAGATCACCGCGGCGGTGGAGGACGACGGTGGCGCTTCCACTTCATGCAGCACGCCGTCGATGCGGTAGCGCACCTTCAACCGGTTCTCGAACGGCTCGATGTGCACGTCCGACGCGCGCTGTTCGACCGCGCGCTGCAGGATCAGGTTCACCAGCCGGATGACGGGAGCCTCGGACGCCAGGTCGCGCAGGTGCTCGACGTCGTCCTCCTCCGCGGCGCTGCCGTCGAGGTTCTCCACGATGGTACCCATCGCCGAGCGACCGCTGCCGTAATAACGTTCGATCAGCCCATCGATTTCCGAACGCAGGCCCACCCGCAACGCCACCGGCCGGCCGGCGGCCAATTCGACCGCCTGCAGCGGATACGGATCGGCCGGATCGGCCACCAACAGCGCCAGGCCGTGCACGTCATCCTGCACCGGCACCACGTGCTGCTGTTTCAGGAAGCGCAGCGACAGCTCCAGCTCGGCCGGCGGCAGTTCCGGCGCATCGCGCGCGGCCAGCAACGGCACCTGCAGCAGCTCGGCCCAGGCCTCGGCCAGGTCACGCTCCGAGACCAGCCCGAGCCGCGCCATCAAGGTGGTCAGCGTGCCCTCGGCCGATTCCTCGTGCAGGCGGCGCGCACGGCCCAGGTCGCCGTCCTTCAGGCGTCCGCGCGCGACCAGCCAGGCGCAGACTTCCGCCTCGCGGTCATCCGCCACCTGAACCGACCCGCCGACCGCCGGCTCGATCACTGCCGACATCCTCCACCCCGCTCGATAACCGCGAAAAGCCGTCGACGCTCCCCTGCGGCGAAACGGCACGCACCATAGTTAGCACATCCGGCTGGCAGCAGGTGAATGCCGCTACGCCAGCCACCACGCCGGCACAAACATCCATTGTGGGGCATGCGCCCATAGCGTGGGACATCCGCAGCCTAGGAAAATTTCCTGTGCCGCCGCCGGCGTGACGCGGGTCGCAGGCTCGCGACGCGCCCGCCGCCGGTCGCGCGTTTGCGTCGCTGCCGGGGTCTGGGACAATGCCGCTTTCGATGACCGGCCGCACCATGCCACTGCTCGATATCGGCGCCAACCTCACCCACGAGTCGTTCCACCCCGACCTCGACGCCGTGCTGCAGCGCGCGCAGGCCCACGGCGTAATGCGGATGGTGGTGACCGGCGCCTCGCGCGAGGGCAGCGAACACGCGCTGGCGCTGGCCAAGGCGCACCCCGGCACGCTGTTCGCCACCGCCGGCGTACATCCGCACCACGCGCTCGACTATGACGACGCCACCGATGCGGTGTTGCGCGAACTGGCGCTGCAACCGCAGGTACGCGCGGTCGGCGAAACCGGGCTGGACTACAACCGCAACTATTCGCCGCGCGAGGTGCAGCTGCGGGTGTTCGAACGCCAGCTGCAGATCGCGGCCGACCTGCAGATGCCCCTGTTCCTGCACCAGCGCGATGCACACGCGGATTTCGTCGCCCTGCTCCGGCACTACCGCGACCGGGTGCCTGGCGCGGCGGTGCACTGCTTCACCGACACCGGCGAGGCGCTGCGCGACTACCTGGCGCTGGACTGCCACATCGGCATCACCGGCTGGATCTGCGACGAACGCCGCGGCACCCACCTGCGCGAACTGGTGCGCACGATTCCGGCCAACCGACTGATGCTGGAGACCGACGCACCCTACCTGCTGCCACGCACGGTGCGGCCGCCGCCCAGCCACCGGCGCAACGAGCCGATGTACCTGAAGCACATCTGCGAGGAAGTCGCCCGCGACCGCGGCGAGAGCGCGGAAGTCACCGCGGCGAACAGCACCGCCACGGCGGAGGCGTTCTTCGGCCTGGTCGAAGCGGCCTGAGCGTCACGCCACCCGCCCCACCTGCACGAAGAACGGCCAGCGCACCGCGCGCACCCGTTCGGGCTCGCCCCAGGCCGCAGCCAGCTCGGGGGCGGCCGCCTGCACCGCATCGTGGCCGGTGCGCTGCCGATGCCGCTGCGCCGCCGACCACGAGCGCAGGTAGGTGAGGAATTGAGCGAGGTTCCAGTCGGCACGCATCATGAAGCTGGGTGCATCAACGCGCTCGAACGGAAACGGCAGACTGGCGTATCCGGCATCCACCAAGGCGCGCTCGGGCGGCCAGTCTGGGGCCAGCGTATCGGCGTAGAGCCGCCGTTCGACCGCGTCGACGGCGCGGCTCACGCTGCAGTTGCCATAGGCCGAGATCGCCACCAGCGCGCCGCGCTTAGCCACGCGGCGCAGCTCGGCATGGAAGGCGGCGAGGTCGAACCAGTGCAGCGCCTGCGACACGCCGACCAGGCTGACGCTGCCGGCGGCGAGGCTGCTGCGTTCGGCCGGCTCGGTGCGGTAATCGATGCGCGGATGCGGCGTGGCCTGTGCGATCTGCGTGGCGCTGGGATCGGTGGCGACCAACCGCTCGAAATGCGCGGCCAGGCCCAGGCTGGCCTGGCCGTTGCCGCAGCCGGCATCCCAGGCCAGCGCGAGGTCGGGCGCCTGCGCCGCCAGCCAGTCGAACCAGTCGGCGGGCGGCAGCGGGCGGGCATCGCGGTACAGCGCGGCGTGGCCGGAGAAGTGGTCCTTGAAGTCCATGCGCATTTCCGGTGGCAGGGAATGCGTATTATCGCGCCCGCAACTGCGGATTCGGTCGAAGTGATCACCCACCCCGGTGGAGACTGAACGTGCTGCGGGTTGCGACCCATGCGGTCTTGGTGGTTTTGTGTTGCCTTCGGACCACCTGATCACCAAGTTGTCCCGGTCCGCTTTCGACCCGTTGCAGCCGGTGGCGGGCGTCCGCTTTCGGAAAGTTTTACGATCCATGGTCAGTCCACGCGTAGGCGCAGCTCGACAGCAGGACCCGAACCAAACCCAGAGGTTCTCAGCCTTTCACGGATCCGTGGCGCTGGTGCAGGAAATTGGCCACCGGGTAGCAGTCCGGCGGATTGCTGTTGCTCAGCACGATGATGGTTTCGCCGGTGTGCAGGTAGGTGCGTACGTCGACGCAGATACCCGCGGCGCTGCCTCCATGGCCCCAGCGGAAGTCGCTGGCAGGCACGCCAGGGCCGTAGCCGGTGGCGAAGAAGCCGAGGCCCATGAATTCGCGATACGTGCGGGTGGCTTCGGCGAACAGCGCGTGCGGGATGAGCTTGCCCGCCTGCAGCGCCTGCACGAAACGGTACATGTCGCGTGCCGTCGACACCTCGCCGCCAGCTGGGAATCCGCGCGCGGGCAGCGTCTCGCAGTTGGACACACGTTTGCCGTTTACCGTCGCGTAACCAACTGCGAGGTCCCGTGCGTGCGTGGTGCAGTCCACGAAGCCCGTACGCGTCATGCCTGCGGGTTGGAATATGTGCCTGCGCACGTAGCTCTCGTAGTCTTCGCCCGAGAGCACCTCGACCATGCGCCCGAGCACGACGTAGCCGAAATTGTCGTAGACCAGCTTCGTGCCCGGCTCGAATGCCGGTGGACGCCGGTCGTCCAATGCCAGCATCTCGGCGACGCTGTGCACGCGCGCGCGGTTGGCGGCGTTCTCCACCCCAAACAGATCGACATCACCGGCGCCCGAGGTGTGCGTAAGCAATTCGCGCACGGTGACGGTGTCAGCGAAGCGCCGGTTCGGGTAGTCCTTCAGCACGTCGCTTACGTGGGTGTCGAGTGAGATCCGCCCCGCCGCGATCTGCTGAAGGATCGCTACACTGGTGAACATCTTGCCGGCCGAGGCGAGATTGAAACGCATGTCCACGGTTGCCGGATCGTTTCCCTCGGCGTCCCGTTTTCCATAGGCTTTCTCGAATACCACGCCGTCGTCACGAGCGACCAGCACGACGCCCGAGAATCGCTTCACCTCGGCCAGTCCGAGTGCGAAACCATCGAGTCGCGCCAACTCCAACGCATAGGCGTTCGATCGGTCGGCGTTGAACGCTCTGCTTGTCGGCGTCGCGACAATGGTCAGGCCCAGGATTGCCCCCGCGAGGACGATACATCTCAGACCAAATGGCATGGTTTCCTCCTGCAGCTGGGTGGTGCCCGCTCAGCCAAGCATAGCCGCGAGCGTATTTCGAGCGTAGACGTCGAACGGCAGCTCGTGGCCGATAGCGGACTTTGCCGACTTCCGCATGCGGAAGCACCCGTGGCGTGTTCGCGTGCTATCGGAACAACGGCTGGCCGCCACCGGAATCCACATTCAGCCGAGCACCCGCGTTTCACCGGGCGCCAGGCCATCCAGCGCATGCTCGCCGATGCGCACGCGGATCAGGCGCAGGGTCGGGAAGCCGACCGCCGCAGTCATCCGGCGCACCTGGCGGTTGCGGCCTTCGCGCAGGGTCAGCGTGAGCCAGCTGGTCGGGATGGACTGGCGGAAGCGCACCGGCGGATCGCGCGGCCACAGCCAGTCCGGTTCGACGGCGAAGGCGGCTTCGGCCGGCAGGGTCGGGCCGTCGTTCAGCACCACGCCGCGGCGCAAGGCTTGCAGCGCGACCTCGTCAATGACGCCCTCGACTTGCGCGAGGTAGGTTTTGGCCTGCTTGTGGCGCGGGTCGGTGAGCCGGTGCGCCAGGCGGCCGTCGTCGGTCAGCAGCAGCAGGCCTTCGCTGTCCTGGTCCAGCCGTCCAGCCGCATAGACGTCTTTCTGCCTGACGAAATCCGCCAGCGTGGCGCGGCCGCGGTCATCGGTGAACTGGCACAGCACGCCGTACGGCTTGTTCAACGCGATCAGCATGGCGCGCTTCGACTCAGGGAGTCGAGGCCGCTGCCGGCACCACGGGCTTGACGAAGCGCAGGGTCATCCGGTCGGATTCGCCGATCGTCTGGTACTTCGCCTTGTCCTGCTCGCCCAGCGCGAGCGTGGGCGGCAGCGTCCACACACCCTTCGGGTAATCCTTCGTGTCCTTCGGGTTCGCGTTGATATCGCTGCTTTCGTCCAGCGTGAAACCCGCCTCGGTGGCGAGTTTCACCACGTAGCTGGTGGGCAGGTAGCCGCTGCGCTTCACCGCTTCCAGCGAGGCGCCGTCGTCGGCGCGGTGGTCGACCACGCCGAGCACGCCACCGGGCTTGAGCACGGCGAAGAACGCCTTGAACATCGCCGGCGCGGTGTCAGCCATCACCCAGTTGTGCACGTTGCGGAAAGTCAGCACCAGGTCGGCCGAAGCCGGCGCACCGAATACCGGTACCTTCGGATCGAACGGCACGATGCGGGCGTTGCCGTAGTGCGCTGCGTCGGCCGCGAATTTCCTGCGCAGCGCGCTGTCGTCATCGCGTGCCTCGCTGTCGGCGGCAGGCGCCTTCTCCGCCGCGATGTAGTGGCCGTTGTCATGCAGCAGCGGCGCCAGGATCTCGGCATACCAGCCGCCGCCGGGAGTGATCTCGATCACCGTGAGGTCTGGCCGCACGCCGAAGAACTGCAAGGTGGCCTTGGGGTGGCGGTACGCGTCGCGGGCGCGATTGGCCGGCGAACGCCAGCTGCCGGCCAGCACGCTGTCCAGCTGCGAGGCGGTGAAGTCGCTGGCACTGGTCGGCGGCACCAGCTCGTCCGCCGGCTGGTCCGGCTCAGCCGAGGCGGCCCGCGACGTCTGCGCGACAGCCATCGTGGGCAGGCCCAGGCAAGCGGCCAGCAGCAGCAGCGCGACCCGGCGCGCCGTACCCATCCTTGCCACTCGTATCCCGCGGTTCATCATTGACTCCCTGGCGCGTTGGCCGTCCGGATTTGATGCAATATCACGAAAATCATGTGCAGACTGGGTAGATGGCTCAGAACGGCCGCGGGCACACCGATTGCAGGCCGTCGATGTGTTCGTGCAGGTCCGGCGCGATGCCCTGCCACATCGGGTCGAGGATGAAGTCGATGCCTTCGTAGCGGGCCAGCTTCGCGGCCGGGATGAAATCGGCGTCGCCGGCGACCAGGATGATCTGGTCGACCAGCTTCTTGTAGGTCAGCGCGGCGATGTCGATGCCGATCTTCATGTCGACCTGGGTCTGCCGCATGTCCGGCTCGAAGTGCTCGTCGCTCAGGTCGTCCCAGTGCAGGCTGCCCTCGCGCAGCTGCTGGTAGGCGCTGCGCTTCAACTGCCATTCGCCGCGTTCGGCCAGCCGGCCCAGCCGCAGCGCCATCTTGCGCTGCCGGCGCAGCTGGTCGTGCAGCTCGCGGCGGAAGGCGGCGGCACCGGTGCGGCCGAAGTCGATGCTGCTGCCACTGATCGGCTTGACGAAGTTCTTTTCCAGCGGCGGACAGTCGTAGAAGTAGATGCGGTACAGCTGCTCGCGCGGGCGGTCGAGCGCCTTCAGGTGTTCCAGCGCCATGCTGAATACGGTCTTCGCCACCGCGCGCGCGTCGCCGGCGTCGCGCTCGCCGTAGACCTTGCGGTAACGGGCAAGAAAAAAGGCGCCGTCGACGAGGATGGCGGTGCGGTTCATGGAGCGACCTTGTGCGTGGCGTGTGCGAACATGAAAACGAGGCACGCCGCCGGCAGGATGGGGCCGGCAGCGTGCGCGCATTCTACGTCAGTAGTGGATCACCGAGCGGATCACCTGGCCGCCGTGCATTAGCTCGAACGCCTCGTTGATGCGCTCCAGCGGCAGCACTTCGGTGATCATCTCGTCGATGCGGATCTCGCCGGCCAGGTAGCGCTCGACGTAGCCGGGCAGCTGCGAGCGACCCTTCACACCGCCGAACGCCGAGCCGCGCCAGACGCGCCCGGTGACCAGCTGGAACGGCCGCGTGCAGATCTCCTGCCCGGCGCCGGCCACGCCGATGATGATCGACTCGCCCCAGCCCTTGTGGCAGCACTCCAGCGCCGAGCGCATCACGTTGACGTTGCCGATGCACTCGAACGAGTAATCCACGCCGCCGTCAGTGAGGTCGACGATGACCTGCTGGATCGGCGTGTCCGGGTAATCGCTGGTGTTGATGCAGTCGGTGGCGCCGAGCGCCTTCGCCATCGCGAATTTTTCCGGGTGGCGGTCGATCGCGATGATGCGCCCGGCCTTGGCCATCACCGCGCCCTGCACCACCGACAGGCCGATGCCGCCCAGGCCGAACACGGCCACCGTGGCGCCGGCTTCCACCTTGGCCGTGTTGAGCACCGCGCCGATGCCGGTGGTGATGCCGCAGCCGAGCAGGCAGACCTTTTCCAGCGGCGCGGCCTGGTTGATCTTCGCCAGCGAGATCTCCGGCAGCACGGTGTACTCGCTGAACGTGCTGGTGCCCATGTAGTGCAGCAGCGGCTTGCCGTTGAGCGAGAAGCGGCTGGTGCCGTCGGGCATCAGGCCCTGGCCCTGGGTGACGCGGATCTTCTGGCACAGGTTGGTCTTGCCGGACAGACAGAACTTGCACTCGCCGCATTCGGGCGTGTACAGCGGAATCACGTGGTCGCCGACCTTGAGCGAGGTGACGCCCGCGCCGACTTCCTCCACGATGCCGCCGCCCTCGTGGCCGAGGATCACCGGGAACTGCCCTTCCGGATCGGCGCCGGACAGGGTGAACGCGTCGGTGTGGCACACACCGGTGGCGACGATGCGCACCAGCACCTCGCCGGCCTTCGGCCCGGCCACGTCGACCTGTTCGATGGTGAGCGGCTGGCCTGCGGCCCAGGCGACGGCGGCGCGTGATTTCATGATTCGACTCCTGACGTTCGGCAACGACCCACGATGATGACGCGTTTGACTGCTTTGCGGAACCGCGTCAGCCGACCGGCTTGTCGTCGGGACGGAACGCCGACATCTGCCGACGGTAGTCGTCTGCCTCGGCCAGCAGCCAGTCGCGGAACAGTTGCAGGCCGCGGTGCTCCAGCGAGCGCGGCGGGTACACCAGCCAGTAGGCCTCCTCCACCGCCAGGTAGTTGTCGCCCAGCACTTCCAGCCGGCCGGCGTCGATCAGCGACTTCGAGGTCACCATCCGCCCCAGCGCCACGCCAAGGCCTTCCAGCGCGGCGTGGCGCAAGGCGTCCAGACTGTCGAACTGCGCCACATAACGTGCCGGTGGCGTGCCGCCGCTGCGGCCGAACCAGTCACTCCAGCGCCGGGACGGACTCGGCTCGCCCAGCAGCGGCCAGCGCGAGAGGTCGCGCGGGTCGGCGCCGCTCATCCGCGCGATCAGCGTCGGCGCCGCCACCGGCGCGATCCACTCGCCGAACAGGCGCTCGCTGTGCAGGCCCGCCCACTCACCGCGGCCGTAGCGCAGGGCCACATCCACCGGCTCGCGCTCGAAATCCACCAGGGTCGAACCCGATTGCAGGCTGAGTTCCAGCTCCGGATGCGCGGCCACCAGCCGCGGCAGCCGCGGCACCAGCCAACTCGACATGATGCCGGGGCTGGCACTGAGCGTGAGCGCGTCGTGGTGGCGGGTGCGATACCCCGCCAATGCGTGCTCGATGCCGTCGAAATGCGTGCCGACCGCTTCCAGCAGCACGCAACCGTCGGCGGTCAGCTTCACCCCGCGCGGGCCGCGCTCGAACAGGCGCCGTTCCAGGCGTTCCTCCAGCTGACGCATCTGGTGGCTCAGCGCGCTGACGGTGAGGTTGGCCTGCGCCGCGGCACGCGACAGGTTGCCCAGCCGGGCGACCAGCACGAACTGCTGCAGCAAGCCCAGCGGCAACCTTCCCATCTTGAATTCCTCTCAAGTCTGGCTTGCGAATATATCGCTTTTTGGCAGCCTGCCGCGCGCGTACCTTGAGCACTCCCCAAGCCCAAGGCTTCCCCAGGAGGCTTCCCCCATGCACTCGCTCTGGAAAGACATGTTGTTCCTGCACGGTCATCTGCTGCACAAGGACGACCTAGACTGGCGCCCGGAGCCGGAGCCCACGCCGGGCCCGGCCAGCAGCACCGGCACCCGCAACGTCGCCAGGACCGCACGCCGCGCGCTGGCGTGCTGCGCCAGCGTGTGGCCGCGGATCATGAGCCCGCGTTGAGCGCCGCCCGAGACTTGAATGCCGCCGATATGCAGCCACTTGGATGAGGGCGCGCGTGCTCACGCCGCGCGCCGATTCCCCGCTCGCTGCCTCCGGAGGCACCCCATGCAGAAACGTCCGCTCGGCCACTCGCCGCTCGCCATCGCCCCGCTCGCCTTCGGCGGCAACGTGTTCGGCTGGAGCGTGGACGAGAAGCGCTCGTTCGAGCTGCTCGATGCGTTCGTCGACGCCGGCGGCAACCTGATCGACACCGCGGACGTCTATTCGGCCTGGGTGCCGGGCAACCGCGGCGGCGAGTCGGAAACCATCCTCGGCAAGTGGCTGAAGCGCAGCGGCAAGCGCGAGCAGGTGGTGATCTCGACCAAGGTCGCCAAGTGGGCCGAGCAGCCGGGCCTGTCGCCGGTCAACATCCAGCAGGCAGTGGATGGCTCGCTCAAGCGCCTGCAGGTCGACTGCATCGACCTGTACCAGGCGCATGAAGACGACGCCAGCGTGCCGATGGAGGAAACCCTGGGCGCCTTCGCCCGGCTGATCGAGGCCGGCAAGGTGCGCGTGATCGGCGCCTCCAACTTCGACGCGGCGCGCTTCGCCGACGCGCTGGCCATGTCGAAACAGCACGGTCTGCCGCGCTACGAAAGCCTGCAGCCGGAATACAACCTGGTCAGCCGCGCCGGCTACGAGCAGGAGCTGGAACCGCTGATCCGCCGCGAGCACATCGGCGTGATCAGCTACTACGCGCTGGCCAGCGGGTTCTTGAGCGGCAAGTACCGCAGCGCGGCCGACCTGGCGAAGAGTGCCGCACGCGGCGGCGCGGTGAAGAAATTCCTGAACCCGCACGGCCTGCAGGTACTGGCCGCACTGGACGCGGTGGCCGCTACGCATCGCGCCACCCCGGCCCAGGTCGCGCTGGCCTGGCTGATCGCCCGCCCCGGCCTCACCGCGCCGATCGTCAGCGCCACCAGCGTGGAACAGCTGCACGAGCTGCTCGGCGCCACGTCATTGCAGCTGAACGACAACGAGATCGCGCAACTGGACTTGGCCAGCGCCTGACCGTTTGTAGGGCGGGCGCTGCCCGCCGGCTTTTGCTGCACATGACACCGTGACGAAGAGCGGCGGGCGCTGCCCGCCCTGCGAAAGGCCGTTCACTCCGGCGCGTCGACCTGGTAACCCTCGGCCTGCAGCGTGGCCAGATAACCATCCGGCTTCAACAGCTCGTCCATCGGCAGCAGCGCGAAAGTCTGCGCATTGGCTGCCAGCGCCTTGCGCGCGGCAGCCAGCCATACGGCGCGCTGCTTCGCCGGCACGTCATCGAGGCCGAGCGTCTGCGCAAAACCGGCGCCGGTGATGGCCGCCACGCAGGCATCGCGGCGATCGCTGTCGGGCAATTCGCGCAGCGCCTGCAGGTCACCGGTGGCCCAGGCGTTGGCGCGCGCAGTCATCGCCGGCAGGTCGTGCTCGACGCTGTCCAGGGTGCGGATGAAACAGGTGACGTCGCGCGGCGCGGCCTGCTTGAACGCCTTGATCGCCGCGCGCGGATGCTCGATCAGCACGTGGTAGTCGGTCGACAGCTCGGGTACGCCGTGGCGTTTGGCCAGTGCGTCGATATTCGCCTTGATCCCGCCGGAACGGCTCAGGCCGTTCGCCCTCAGCGCCTTCTTGTACAGCTCCTGCGACGCGAACAGCGGCCGCCAACGCTCGATGCCGCTCTCGTCGCCGAGGTATTTCTGCTTCAGCACCTGCCAGCGCGCATACACCGGCGGCGGCAGTACCTGCTGCAGGGTTTCGCCATCCGCGTTCTTGCGCGCGCCATAAGCCGATGGCAGCAGGAACAGCTTGCCGAGGAAACCGACGTCGGCCTTCAGCTGCACCGAAGGCGCCAGCAGCACCTGCTGCGAGGCGCCAATCACCTCATCCACCTCGCGCGATTGCCATTGCATGTCGCGCGGCAGCGGCGACAGCGTGCCGAGTACCCACATCACGTGCCCGCCCTTGCTCACCTTCCACAAGCCGGGACCGGGCTGCACACCGCTGACCACCACGACCGGAAGATCGGCGACGGCGGCGGTCGACGCAGCGGCCGGCGCAACCGGACTGGCCGCCGACTGTGCGAAGGCAGGCGACAACCCTGCCAGGGCGAGCACGAAAACAAGATGCAGCAAACGCATGCCGAGCGACTCCTCTTCAACAGTCGCCATTGTGGCAGGCCGATCCTGAGCCGCAGGTGGCCGCATGAACGAAACGGGGCGCCTCGCGGCGCCCCGTTTCGTTTCAAGCGCGCATGCTTCGGCGCATCACGCCGACAGCAGCGCCAGCGCGGCATTGAAGGTGGCGCTGGGCCGCATCGCCGCGCTCACCCGCGCCAGGTCGGGGTGGTAGTAGCCGCCGATGTCGACCGGCTTGCCCTGCACGCGGTTGAGTTCGTCGACGATGGTCGGCTCGTTCTCCGTCAGCGCCTTCGCCAGCGGCGCGAACTTCGCCTTCAATGCGGCGCTCACGTCCTGCGAAGCCAGCGCCTGCGCCCAGTACAGCGCGAGGTAGAAGTGGCTGCCGCGGTTGTCGATGCCGCCGAGCTTGCGCGAGGGCGACTTGTCGGTGTCGAGGAACTTGCCGTTGGCCTGGTCCAGCGTCTTCGCCAGCACGTCCACCTCGACGCTGCCCTGGCGGCCGGCCACGAACTCCAGCGACGCGGCCAGCGCCAGGAATTCGCCCAGCGAATCCCAGCGCAGGTAATCCTCTTCCAGGAACTGCTGCACGTGCTTCGGCGCCGAACCACCAGCCCCGGTTTCGAACAGGCCGCCGCCGGCCATCAGCGGCACGATCGACAGCATCTTCGCGCTGGTGCCCAGCTCCATGATCGGGAACAGGTCGGTGAGGTAATCGCGCAGCACGTTGCCGGTGACCGAGATGGTGTCCAGGCCCTGGCGGATGCGCTCCAGCGAGAACTTCGTGGCGGCGACCGGATCCATGATGCGGATGTCCAGGCCGCTGGTGTCGTGGTCCTTCAGGTAGCGCTCGACCTTCCTGATCACCTGCGCGTCGTGGGCGCGCTGCGGGTCGAGCCAGAACACCGCCGGCGTATGCCGCGCGCGGCTCACCGCCAGCTTCACCCAGTCCTGGATCGGCGCATCCTTGGTCTGGCACATGCGCCAGATGTCGCCGGCCTCCACCTCATGCTGCAGCAGCACGCTGCCGGCTTCGTCGAACACCTTGACCACGCCGTCGCCGGCGATCTGGAAAGTCTTGTCGTGCGAGCCGTATTCCTCGGCCGCCTGCGCCATCAGGCCCACGTTCGGCACGCTGCCCATGGTCGCCGGGTCAAACGCGCCATGCGCCTTGCAGTCCTCGATGGTGGCCTGGTAGACGCCGGCGTAGCTGCGGTCGGGGATCACCGCCTTGACGTCCTGCAGCTGGCCCTGCGCGTTCCACATCTTGCCGGAGTCGCGGATCATCGCCGGCATCGACGCATCGACGATCACGTCGCTGGGTACGTGCAGGTTGGTGATGCCCTTGTCCGAATTGACCATCGCCACGCCCGGGCGCTGCGCGTACTCGGCGTCGAGATCGGCCCTGATCGCCGCCTGCGTCGCCTCCGGCAGGGAACCGAGGCGCGCGTACAGGTCGCCGATGCCGTTGTTCGGGTTGAAGCCGGCCTGTTTCAGCGCGTCGGCGTGCTTCACCAGCACGTCCCGGTAGAACTCGCTGACCGCCACGCCGAACATGATCGGGTCGGACACCTTCATCATGGTCGCTTTGAGGTGCAGCGAGAACAGCACGCCCTGCCGCTTCGCATCCGCGATCTGCGCATCGATGAAGGCGGCCAGCGCCTTGCGGCTCATCACCGCCGCGTCGATGATCTCGCCGGCCAGCAGCGCAGTCTTCGGCTTCAGCACGGTGTGGCTGCCGTCCTTGCCGAACCACTCGATGCTGACGTTGCCGGCCTGCCCGACCAGCGCGGACTTCTCGCTGCCGTAGAAGTCGCCACTGTCCATGTGCGCCACGCGGGTCTTCGAATCGCGGCTCCAGGCGCCCATCTTGTGCGGGTGCTTGCGCGCGTAGTTCTTCACCGAGACCGGCGCGCGGCGGTCGGAGTTGCCCTCGCGCAGCACCGGGTTCACCGCGCTGCCCTTCACCTTGTCGTAGCGCGCCTTGATGTCCTTCTCGCCGTCGTTCTTCGGTGCATCCGGGTAATCCGGCAGTGCGTAGCCCTGGCCCTGCAGCTCCCTGATCGCTGCCTTCAACTGCGGCATCGAGGCGCTGATGTTCGGCAGCTTGATGATGTTCGCCTCCGGCGTGGTGGCCAGCTGGCCCAGTTCGGCGAGGCTGTCGGGAATGCGCTGGCCTTCCTGCAGCACCTCGGGGAACAGCGCGATGATGCGCCCGGCCAGCGAGATGTCGCGCGTCTCCACGCGAATCCCCGCCGTGCCGGTGAACGCGGCGATGATCGGCAGCAGCGACTGCGTGGCCAGGAACGGGGCTTCGTCGGTCAGTGTGTAGATGATCTTGGGCGTGCTGGACATTGTCTGTGTGAACCTCGGTGACTACTGCGTGGCCGGGAGGGGCCGCCGTGTTGCCGGATAGCGACGGCAGTCTGATGCAAGCCTCCCATTGTCGCGTTTTCGCCGGGGTGGGGAAAGCGCGACGCGGCCGTTGCCGGCAACCTGCGGTGACGTGTCGTGGTTCACGCGGGACAAACGACGGGGGCGCGGCATGGCCGCGCCCCCGTTTCGCCCCACCCTGGGGTGGCGACTGCTTCACCGGGAAGTCCTTGCTGGCGCCCTGGGCGCCATCCAGAGGAATGTCGACCTTGTAGTTGCCGGCCGGGAAACCAGCCGGCTTGCTGATCATGAACGCGGTGGTCTCCGGCACCGTCGCATCGAGCGTCTTGCTGTCTTCGTGCACGGTCGATTACACCCCGCCCTGCACATTGGAAAATCTGCCTTGCCGGTTTCATTGCCCATTGCATGCAACTCCGTCCGGAAGGAGAGGCCCAAGTGATAGCCACCTCACGGTTGATCGGTTGCGAGCTTGGTGGCAGGGCATTCAGCTGCGGCGCGGCTCTTGCGCCCGCTGATCCACATTCAAGCCACACCGTCACGCTGAACCGGCAGCGACCTGACGGACACCGTCATGATCCCGCCCCGGATGGCTCGGCAAGCCGCAATGAGCAGCGGCGCATTACGCCCCTGCCAACTGCCGCCGCCGCGCGGCCTTGCGCTGCTGTCGCCGCGCCCACCACGCCCTGCGCCGCTCGGCAAGGCACGAGAAGATCACGTACAGCGCCGGGGTGCTGAGCAGGGTGAGGCTTTGCGAAATGAGCAGGCCGCCGATCAGGGCGATACCGAGCGGGCGGCGCAGTTCGCTGCCTTCGCCCAGGCCGATCGCGATCGGCAGCGCGGCGAGGATGGCGACCATGGTGGTCATCATGATCGGGCGGAAGCGCACGATGCACGCCTCGCGGGCGGCTTCCAGCGGGCTCTTGCCGTGTTCGCGTTCGGCGACCAGGGCGAAGTCGATCATCATGATCGCGTTTTTCTTGACGATGCCGATCAACAGCACCAGCGCGATCTGCGCCACCACCGACAGTTCGGTGCCGGTGATCCACAGCGCCAGCAATGCGCCCACGCCGGCGGCCGGCAGGGTGGATAGGATGGTGATCGGGTGGATCAGGTTCTCGTACAGCATGCCGAGCACGATGTAGACGGTGAGCACGGCGGCCAGGATCAGCCAGCCCATGCCGCTCTGCGATTGCTGGAAGCGGCGGAAGTCGTTGCCCATCTGCACCTTGATGTCGCCGGGCATGCGCATGTTCTGCACGGTGGTCTGGATCACCGTCATCGCCTCACCCATGCTCACGCCGGGGGCGAGGTTGAAGCTCAGGTCCATGGTGGTGAACTGGTTTTCGTGGGTGATCTGCGACGGTGCCAGTCCCGGCTGCTGCCGCGCGAACGCGGTGATCGGGATCATCCGGCCGCTACTGGAGCGCACGTAGATGCGGTTGAGCGCTTCCGGTGTGGCGGTTTGTTCGGGTAGTGCGTTGACCACAACCTGGTACTGGTTGATGTCCGAGTAGATGGTGGACACCTGGCGCTGGCCGAACGCGTCGTACAACGCGCCGTCGATGCTGCCGATCGACACGCCGAGCCGCGCGGCCTTGTCGCGGTCGATCACGATGTTCTGGCGCAGGCCGGCCTCGTCGACGTCGGTGCCGACATCGCGCAGTTTCGGGTTCTTCTTCAGCTCGGCCTGCAGTTTCGGCAGCCACTCCTGCAGGCTGGCCAGGTCGTTGCCCTGCAGCGAGACCTGGTATTGCGCGCCCTGGCTGGTGCCGCCACCGCCGCCACTGGGCAGGTCCTGCACCGGGCGCAGGCGCAGATTGAGGTCGGGATAATTCGCCGCCTTTGCGCTGAGCCGCGCAAGCACCGCGAAGGTGTCGTCCGTGCGGCCGTCGGCACGGGTCTTCAGGTCGATGTTGAACGAGCCGCTGGTGCCCTGCCGGCTGCTGCCCAGGCGCGAGCCCACGGTGGCGACGTCGGGGTCGGCCATCAGCATCGCGGTGAGCCGCTCCAGCCGCTGCCGGCTTTCGGCAAACGACACGGTGGCGCTGGAACTGGCGCGGCCCCAGATCAGGCCGGTGTCCTGCGCCGGGAACAGGCCGGCCTTGACCACGCCGAACAGGTAGAAGGTGGCCACGATCAGCGCCAGCGGGGTCAGCGAGAATGCCAACGCATGGCGCAGCGAGAAGTTCAGCGCGCGGGTATACACGCGCAGCATGCTGGCGTGGAAGCCGTCCAGCGCGCGGGCGAGCCGCGACGGCGGCGCCTGCTCCTTCGCGGCATGGCCGCTGAGAAAGCGCCCGCACAGCGCCGGCGTCAAGGTCAGCGAGACCAGCGCGGAGACCACGATCGCCGCCACCAGGGTCACCGCGAACTCGTGCATGAACATGCCGGTGATGCCGCCGGCGAACAGCAGCGGGATGAACACGGCGATCAGCGAGGCGGTGATCGAGACGATGGTGAAGCCGATTTCGCGCGCGCCGGCGAGCGTCGCCTCCATCCGCGTCATGCCGGCATCCATGTGGCGGATGATGTTCTCGATCACCACGATCGCGTCGTCCACCACGAAGCCGATCGCGATCACCAGCGCCAGCAGGGTGAGGTTGTTCAGCGTGTAGCCGAGGATGTACATCACCACGAACGCGCCAGCCAGCGACAGCGGCACCGCCACCGCGGCGATCAGCGTGGGTGCGAGACGGCGCAGGAACAGCGCCATCACCAGGATCACCATCGCCAGCGAAATCAGCAGCGTGGCCTGCACCTCGTGCAGCGACGCGCGGATGGTCGGCGTGCCGTCGAAGAACGGAGTCAGCGCGGTGCCCGGCGGCAGGTAACCACGCAGCGTGGGCAGCTGGTCCCTGACCAGGTCGACGGTGGCGATGACGTTCGCGTCGGCCTTCTTGTAGACGTACATCAGCACGGCCGGCTTGCCGTGGAACCAGGCCGCCTGGTAGGCGTCCTGCTGGCCGGCGTAGACCTTGGCCACGTCGGCCAGCCGCACCGGCGTGCCGTTGTGGCTGGCGACCACCAGCTGGGCGAAATCCTCCGCGCTGTGCAGCTGGGTGGTGGCGCTGACCGCCATGGTGCTGGTGCCGTTGGACAGGAAGCCCTCCGGCGAGGTCACGTTGGCCGCGCTCAGCGCGTTGCGCAGCTGGTCCGGCGACAGACCCATCGCGTTCAGCGCACGCAGGTTCACGTCGACGCGGATCGCCGGCGTAGCCGCGCCGGCGATCTCCACCGACGACACGCCGGGCAACTGGCGCAACCGCTGCGCAAGCAAGGTGTCGGACAGGTTGTACAGGTCGGCCGCCGATTGCGTGGCCGAAGTCAGCGCCAGCGCGATGATCGGATCGTCGTTCGGGTTCGCCTTCTGGTAGCTGGGCGCGCCGTTGAGGCCGTTGGGCAGGTCCGGCGCGGCCGAGTTGATCGCCGCCTGCACGTCGCGCGCGGCGGAATCCAGATCGGTGCCATTGCGGAACATCATGAAGACGAAGGTGCGGCCCTCGGAACTGGACGAGCGCATCGTCTCGATCCCGGGCACCTGGCCCAGGTGGCGTTCCAGCGGTGCGGCCACGGTGGACGCCATCGTGCTGGCATCCGCGCCGGCCTGGCTGGCCTGCACGAAGATCGCCGGGAACTGCATGTTCGGCAGCGCCGCCACGCCGAGCAGGAAGTAACAGATCATGCCGGCCACGAACAGGCCCATCGCCAGCAGCGAGGTGCCGATCGGGCGGCGGATGAAGGTGCCGGAGATGTTCATGGATTCAACGGTGGCAAGGGCGGACGAAGGTGCAAGGGCGGATCATCCCACCCTCAACGTCCAGGCCGCGAAAAGGTTGATCGGTGCGGCTTCGCGAAAAGCGACCCCACCCCAACCCTCCCCTGCGAGCAGGGGAGGGCGCTGGGCACTGCGGCGGAATCACGCCGCGCGGCTGGCCTGGGTGTGGGCCAGCGCGCGCCGCTCGCGACGTTCGGCCAGCCAGTCGGAGAAACGCTCCATGTACAGGTAGATCACCGGCGTGGTGTACAGCGTGACCAGCTGCGACAGCAGCAGGCCGCCCACGATCGACACGCCCAGTGGCCGGCGCAGTTCCGCACCGATGCCGTTGCCCAATGCCAGCGGCAATGCGCCGAGCATCGCCGCGGCGGTGGTCATCATGATCGGACGGAAGCGCAGCAGGCAGGCGCGGCGGATCGCGTCGCGCGCGTTGAGGCCGGTGCGGCGTGCCTCGATCGCGAAGTCGATCATCATGATCGCGTTCTTCTTCACGATGCCGATCAGCAACACGATGCCGACGATGCCGTCCACCGACAGGCTCATGCCGCACAGGATCAGCGCGAGCAGGGCACCGACGCCGGCCGGCGGCAGCGTGGAGATGATCGTCAGCGGGTGGATGTAGCTCTCGTACAGCACGCCCAGCACAATGTAGATCACCACGATCGCAGCCAGCAGCAACAGCACTTCATCACCCAGCGAGGAGGTGAACTCGGCGGCCTTGCCGACGAACTCGCCGCGCACCTGCGGCGGGAAGTTCAGCTGCTGCTCGACCCCGTGGATCGCCGCCACCGCGTCGGACAGCGAGTAGCCCGGCGCCACGTTGAACGCCAGCGTCACCGCCGGCAGCTGCTGCTGGTGGCTGACCACCAGCGGCGCGCTGGTGACCTGCGCATTGACCAGCGAGGACAGCGGGATGGTGCCGCCGCCGCCGATCTGGAAGCCGACGTTGCCGGCGTTGCCGATGCCCGACGGGGTCGCCGAATTGCTCGACTTCAGCTGGCCGAAGCTGGTCGCGTTGCTGCCGGTGAGCGCGCCGTTGCCGTTGCCGCGTACGGTGAGCTTGGTCAGCAGGTCGTCGCTGGTGCGGAACTCCGGCGCCACCTCCAGCACCACGCGGTACTGGTTCAGCTGGGTGAAGATGGTGGAAATCTGGCGCTGGCCGAACGCGTCGTACAAGGTGTCGTCGATGCTCTGCACCGGCACGCCAAGGCGGCTGGCCTTCTCGCGGTCGATGGTCAGCTTCAGCGCATTGCCGTTGTCGGCCAGGTTGTTGTCGACGTCGGCCAGCTCCGGCCGCTGGCGCATCGCCTGGGTCATCTGGCTGGCGTAGCCGGCCAGCTCGGCCGAGTTCACGTCGGACAGCGAGTACTGGTATTCGGTGGCGGCGACGCGGCTGTCCAGGGTCACGTCCTGCACCGGCTTCAGGTACAGCGCCACGCCGGGGATGTTCGCCACCGCGTGCTGCAGCCGCGGCAGCAGTGTGTCCAGGCCGGCGCGGTCGCCGCGGTCCTTCAGCACGATCGAGAGCTGGCCCTGGTTGAGCGTCGGGTTGATCGTGCCGGCGCCGATGAAGGCGGCCACGCCGGCCACCGCAGGATCCTTGCGCAACGCCTCGGCGACCGCCTTGGTGCGGTCTTCCATCTGCGGGAAGGCGATGTTGTCGTCGGCCTGCACCACGCCGGTGATCAGACCGGTGTCCTGCTCGGGCAGCAGTCCCTTGGGGATCACGATGTACAGGAACACGGTGAGCACCACCGCGGCGCCGGCCACCAGCATGGTCAGGCGCTGGTGATCGAGTACCCAGTCCAGCGAGTTCTCGTAGATGGCGACGGTACGCGACCACACCGTGCGCTTGCCAGCCGCGGCGTGGCGCTCGTGCGCGTCATCGCCCTCCGGTAGCTGGTCGGGCTTGAGCAGGTAGGCGCACATCATCGGCGTCAGCGTCAGCGACACCAGCATCGAGATGGTCACCGCGATCGTCAGCACCCAGGCGAACTCGTGGAACAGCCGGCCGGTGACGCCGGGCATCAGCAGCAGCGGCAGGAACACCGCCACCAGCGACACAGTCAGCGACAGCACGGTGAAGCCGATCTCCTTCGCGCCGACCTCGGCCGCCTCCTTGCCGTCCCTGCCCTGCTCGATGTAGCGCACGATGTTCTCGATCATCACGATCGCATCGTCCACCACGAAGCCGGTGGCCACGGTCAGCGCCATCAAGGACAGGTTGTCCAGCGACATGCCGGTGAACGCCATCACGCCGAACGTGCCCATCAGCGACAGCGGCACCGCCACCGACGGGATGATGGTGGCCCACAGCCGGCGCAGGAACACGAAGATCACGCCGATCACCAGGAACACGGTGAGGATCAGGGTGAACTCGACGTCGTGCACCGAGGCGCGGATGGTCACCGTGCGGTCGGCGAACACGTCCAGGTGCACGTCGGCCGGCAGCGCGCTGCGCAGTTCCGGCAGCACGCGGCGGATCTGCTCCACCGTCTGCACGATGTTCGCACCGGGCTGGCGGCGCACATCCAGCAGCACCGCCGGCTGGCCGTTGGCCCACGCGGCGAGCTGGTCGTTCTCCACGCCGTCGACCACGTTCGCCACGTCGGACAGCCGCACCGGCGAGTTGTTCTTGTAGCTGATGATGGTGTTCTTGTACTCGGCCGCGTCGCTCAGCTGGTCGTTGGTACCGATCGAGTAGCTTTGCGTCTTGCCGTTCAGCGTGCCCTTGGGCGCGTTGACGTTGGCCTGGGTCAGCGCGCTGCGCACGTCCTCCATGGTGAGGCCGAGGTTGGACAGCTGCGCCGGGTTCACCTGCACGCGCACCGCGGGGCGCACGTTGCCGGCGATCGAGACCAGGCCCACGCCCTGCACCTGCGACAGCTTCTGCGCGATGATCGAGTCGGCCAGGTCGTTCACCTCGCGCAGCTGGCGGCTGTCGGAGGTGAGCTTCAAGGTAAGGATCGGCGCATCGGCCGGGTTGACCCGGTTGTACACCGGCGGATACGGCAGGTTGCCCGGCAGAGTGCCCTTGGCCTGGTTGATCGCCGCCTGCACGTCCTGCGCGGCGATGTCGACGTCACGGTCCATCGAGAACTGCAGGATGATCGTGGACAGCCCGGCGGAGGAATCCGAGCTCATCATGGTGAGCCCGGAGATCTGCCCCAGGTTGCGCTCCAGCGGGGTGGTGATCAGCGCCGCCATGGTGTTGGCGCTGGCGCCCGGGTACTGCGTGCTGACCACCAGGCTGGGCGCCTCGATTTCCGGCAGGGCGGACACCGGCAGCTGGCGGTAGCCGAGGATGCCGAGCAGCAGCACCGCCACCATCAACAGCGAGGTGGCGATCGGCCGGCGAATGAAGAGGGTCGAGAATCCCATGGCTATCCGTAAGGTGTAGGTGCGGGTTCAGCCGCGATCATGGCCGGGACACGGCCGGGTTCACACGACTGCAGTGGCGTTGCACTGGTCGGCACGCGGCCGCTCAGCCGCGACGGCGACCGCCACCCTTGCTGTTCTGCTTGGCTTTCTCCAGTTCGGCCGCGGTCGGCGCCGCCGGCACTTCGCCCGGCTTCAGCGCGTTGACCTTGCTGCCCGGCTTCAGCCGGAACTGGCCCTCGGTGACCACCCGGTCGCCGGCCTTGAGCCCGCTGCCGATCATCACGTGGCTGTCGCCCACTTCGCCGGCCACCGCCACCGCCTGCATCTTCACCGTGCTGTCGGCCTGCACCTGGTAGACGTAGTCGCCGTCCGGCCCGCGCTGCACCGCCTGCGCCGGGATCACCAGGCCGCCATCGACGGTATTCACCAGCAGCCGCACGTTGACGAACTGGCCCGGCCACAACTCGTTGTTCGCGTTCGGGAACTCCGACTTCAGGCGGAACGTGCCGGTGCTGGTGTCGATCTGGTTGTCGACCACCTTGAGCACGCCACCGCTGGCGATCGGGTGCGCATCGGTGCGGTCCAGCGCGGTCACCTGCAGCGCCGCGCCATCCTTCGCGGCGGCACCCCGCACCATGTCGAGGTTCTGCTCGGGCAGGGTGAACATCACGTTGATCGGGTGCAGCTGGGTCAGCGTGACGATCGCGCTGGCGGTGGTGACCACGTTGCCGGGATCGACCGCGCGGATGCCGGCGAGGCCGTCGATCGGCGACAGCACGCGGGTGTAGTTCAGCTGCACCTGGCTGTCGCGCACGCTGGCCGCGTCGGCGGCCACCGCGGCCTCGTACTGGGCGGCGGTGTTGTGCAGGGTGTCCAGGTCCTGCTTGGAGATGTAGCCCTTGGCGGCCAGGTCCTGGCTGCGCAGCAGGTTGCTTTTCGCGGTGGCCAGCAGCGCCTGGTCCTGGCGCTGGCGCGCCACGGCCTGGTCGTAGGCGGCCTGGTAGGTGCGCGGGTCGATCTGCGCCAGCAGCTGGCCCTTCTTCACCGGCTGGCCCTCGGTGAACTCCAGGCTGAGCAACTGGCCGCCCACCTGCGGGTTCACGGTGACCGTGTTGAGCGCCTGCACCGTGCCCAGCGCGGTCAGGTAGACCGGCACGTTCTGCTTGACCACCGGCACCACGGTGACCGGCACCGGCGGCGTCTCGTCCTTGCCGTCCTTGCCCTTGGCGGCCGCCTGCGTCGACGCGGAACCGGCCGGGACCGGCTTGTGCAGCAGGCGAAAGCCCACCGCCGCCACCACGATCACCGCAACGACGATCAACGCGATCTTCCAAAAACGCGACATGTAAAACTCCTGGACTGGACGGTGTGACCCACCGGCGCACGACTGTGCAGCATGCATTGGCGAAACGACAGGTGCGAGCCAGGCCCTGCCGGCGCGCATTCCTCGTGGTGAAAGCATAGGGGCAGTTCAACGAATTTGGACAATGCCGGTTGACATGGGTGCGGCATGACCGATGGCAGGGGCGACGCCCGCCGCACGGCCATCCGCAGACGCCTGGCGACCTGCCGCGGCGGGTCGTCACGAAGGGAGGCCTGAAACTTGTCGCGCGCTTCGTTTATAATCGGAGACTGCTTGCCTGTCCGACCCCGATCCCGGGCCGGACGACAAGCGTGACCCACGCCGTGCACTCACTCACGGCAAGCCGCACCGGGGCGCAGCCATCGTACCGGTGCGACGGCAATAGACTATTCAGGCAGGTCGGGGCCGCCATCGTGGCGTGCCGCCCTGCCCTCTGACAGGAGTACGTGCGTGAGCGGTTCCATGAGCAAGTCCGACCAGAGCGTCTTGCGCCAGTTTTCGATCATGATCGGCGGCCTGGCCGTGCTGACCGTGGTGCTGATCTTCGCGGCGCTGGCGATCCACGACCACGAGCCGAAGGAAACCAATCCGGACCAGCCGGCCCAGGTTGCCGCGCGGATCGCCCCTGCCGGCGCCGTGTATGCCGGCAACACCGGCCGCGCCGCCATGCAGGCCGCCGCGGATGCCGCCGCCAAGGCGGCCGCCTCGCAGGTCGCCTACGGCGGCACCACCGACGGCAAGGCGATCTACGACCACCTGTGCACCAGCTGCCACGCCTCCGGCGTCGCCGGCGCGCCAAAGACCGGCGACAAGGGCATGTGGGGCCCGCGCCTGGCGCAGGGCATCGACACCCTGGTCAAGCACGCAATCGAGGGCTACCACGGCCCGGACGGCAACTTCATGCCGCCCAAGGGCGGCAACCCGGCGCTCACCGACGAACAGGTGACGAACGCCGTGCACTGGCTGACCGATCAGGCGAAGTAAATCGCCTGATCCAACAAGCTTTCTTCAAACGCCGCCTTCGGGCGGCGTTTTCGTTGGCCCCTGCCCCTGCAACGCAGGGGGAGGTTGGCGACCGAAGGGAGTCCTTCAGGTGAGGGGGTTACACGTTACAGGGAAGATCAAAAGCAACCCTCCCCTGCTGTGCAGGGGAGGGAGCAAAGTCTCACCCCAAGTGCATGCCGATCCACTCCCGCGCAAAACTTTGCAGTTCCGGGAAGAACGCCTCGAAGCGCCCCTGCAATTCCACCTCCCGCTCCTGCAGCACCGGCAACGCCGAGGCCAGCGGATTGGCGCGGCTCAGGCGTTGCCCGATGCCGCCCAGCGCTTCGCCCAGCACGACGTCGTCGGTGTAAGCGGCCGGCAGGCCGTGCGCCTCCATGTAGCCGCGGAAACGCCGCAACGCCGGCGGCAGCAGCGCATCCTGCCGCCACAGCAGCGCGCGCAGGGCGAGCGAATACTCTTGCAGCGGCTGCACGCTCCATTGCGGGAAATCCCGCGCCAGGCAGCGGTCGAACCACATGTCCAGCAGGATCCCGGCATAGCGTCGATACGGCGCGGGCAGCAGCGCCCTGGCCGTCAGCACCTCGGGATGGGCGTCGGTGTAGACGTCGATCGCCCGGTGCAGGCGGATACCGGCGATCACCCGCGGCGGCAGCCGCGCAGCGTCCGGTTGGCCGTGCACGAAGTCGCCCAGCATCCCGCCGAGCTGCAAGGCCTCGTCGTCGCCTGCCAGCAGCGCATGCGCCAGATGGTTCATCCGGACCGCCCGGCGGTTATCATCACGTGCATGACGCCCACCGAGCTCCCCGCCGCGCCTGCCGGCTTTCCGGATGTCGCCGCCAGTTTCATGCTCGACGGCCCCGCCGGCAAGCTCGAAACCATCAGTGACGTCGCCGAAGCGGCCTGCGCGCGCTGCGGCGTGGCGGTGATCTGCCATCCGCTGACGATCGAGGGCGGCAGCATGCACAACAAGGTGGTGACAATGGCCGAGCGGGCGCTGCGCGAATCCGGCCTGGATACGGTGCGTTTCAATTTCCGCGGCGCCGGCAATTCGCAGGGCGACTACGACCAGGGCCACGGCGAAGGCGACGACCTCGCCACCGTGGTCGCCTGGGCGCGCCGCATGCGCCCGCACGACGCGTTGTGGCTGGCCGGCTTCTCGTTCGGCAGCTACGTGAGCATCGCCAACGCAGTGCGCCTGCGCGCCGATGCGTTGATCAGCATCGCACCGCCGGTCGGACGCTGGCCGTTCGACGCGGTCGCGCTGCCGCGCTGCCCGTGGCTGATCGTGCAGGGCGAGGCCGACGAGATCGTCGAGCCGCAGGCGGTGTTCGACTGGGTCGAGACACTGGAGCCCCGGCCCGAGCTGGTGCGCATGCCCGAGACCAGCCACTTCTTCCACCGCCGGCTGATGGACCTGCGCGGCGCGATCAAGCATGCGGTGCATGGCTGGTTGCCGCCGAAGCGGCATGCCTGACGCGCGCCGACCATCCCCTGCCAAGACCTGTCCGTTCCATGAGTGAACTCCCCTCGCTGGCGCCCACTGCGCGCTATCTCGAAGGCGTCGCCGCGCACCGCTGGGAGTCCGACCCGACCCAGCTGGCGCTGCTGCCGGAATTCGACCGCATGCACGCCGCGCTGTGCGCCGAACCGGCCAGCGGCAACGGCCTGCTCGGCCGGCTGAAATCCCTGCTCGGCAACGACCCGCCCGAAGCGGTGCCGGGGCTGTACCTGTGGGGTACGGTCGGTCGCGGCAAGACCTTCCTGATGGATCTGTTCGCCGCCAGCTTGCCGCACGGCGTGGTGCTGCGCCGGCACTTCCACCGTTTCATGGGCGAGGTGCACGAGCACCTGCGCACGCTGGGTGAGCGGCAGAACCCGCTGACCGAGGTCGCCGCCGACCTCGCCGCGCGCTGCCGCGTGCTGTGCCTGGACGAGTTCCTGGTCAACGACATCGGCGACGCGATGATCCTGTCGGGCCTGCTCGACGCACTGTTCGCGCGCGGCGTGAGCCTGGTCACCACCTCCAACACCGCGCCGGCGAACCTGTACCAGGGCGGCCTGCAGCGCGTGCGTTTCCTGCCCGCGATCGCGCTGATCGAACGGCACTGCCACGTGGTCGAGATGGCCTCCGCGCACGACTGGCGCCTGCGCGCGCTGACCCGGGCTTCGGTCTATCTCACCCCGCCCGGCGCCGAGGCGCACCGCGCGCTGGAGCGCATCTTCGCCAGCCAGGCCCGCGGCGCCGTGCAGGAAAACGGCAACCTGCACGTCAACGGCCGCGACATTCCGTTCGTCAGGCGCGACGACGACATCGTCTGGTTCGAGTTCGCCGCGCTGTGCGAAGGCCCGCGCGCAGTGGCCGACTACATCGCACTGGCCAAGGCCGGGCCGACCGTGATCGTCGCCAACGTGCCGCAATTCACCGTCTACAGCGAGGACGCGGCGAAGCGCTTCGTGCAATTGGTGGACGAGTTCTACGACCGCCACGTCAAGCTGGTGCTGTCTGCCGCCGCGCCGATCACCGAGCTGTACGACGGCGAACGCCTGCGCGCCGAATTCGGCCGCACCGAGTCGCGCCTGATCGAGATGCAGAGCGAGGAATACCTGGCACTGGAGCACCGGCCCGAGTGATCCGCCGCCGGCGCATTGCTCCCCCGCCATCGCCGCAGTAGCCTGCAACCGCTGACAGCACGCTGTCGCGCACGGGAGGGGACGATGAAGATGACGCAGGGATCGCTCGCGGATTTCCACGCGGGCGCCGGCATCGCGCGGCCAGCCGGCGACGCCGCGGACGAAGCGCATGCCCTGCCCGGTTTCGACGCCGTGTCGCGGCTGGCGGCCACCACGCTGGGCACGCCGCTGGTGGCGCTGCTGCTGGCCGACGGCAGTGCATTCTGGTACACGCCGCCCGGCCACAGCGACCCGATCCGGCTGGACGGCATGCTGCTGGCCGCCTGCCGGCAGGCCACCCGCCGCGGCGTCGCCGAGGTGGTGCCCGACGCGCGCAGCGACGCGCGTTTCCTGCCGGCCGACGCCGACCCGGCGCACGCCGCCATCGGCTTCTTCGCCTGCGAGCCGGTGTTCGCTCTGGACGGCCAGTTGCTGGGCGGGCTGTTTGCCGTGGACCGGCGCCCGCATCCCCCGCTCCACGCCGGCGAACGCAGCGCGCTGCGCGACGCCGCCTCGCTGGCCGGTACTGGCGCCGCGCTGCGCCACTACCTCGACCGCACCGACCCGGCGACCGGGCTGCCGCACCGCAATGCGTTCTTCGCCGACCTGCACGCGCACCTGCCCGGCGCGGACGATACCGCCTGGCTGCTCGCCGTCGAGGTGGCCCCGGTGGCGCGCTTCAACGCCTTCGTGCGGGCCATGGGACACAGCTACGCCGACGCGCTGATGCACGCGGTGGCGGCGCGGGTGCAGGCGTGGATGACGCCTGGCATGCAGCTCTACCAGGTCGGCACGGCGCGCCTGGCGCTCCTGCCGGCGCACCCGTACGACGAGCTGCTGCCCGCGCGCCTGGACGAATTCGTGGCCTTGCTGCGCGAGCCGATCGACTGCCTCGGCGTGCCGCTCACCCTGCAGCCCGGCGTGGGCCTGCTCAAGGTCGAGGCGCACGAACTGCGCGGCGGCGACCCGCTGCGGCGCGTGATGAACGCCGCCCACGTCGCGCAGGACAGCGTGCGCGGCTGGGCCGTGTACGACCGCGCGCAGGACGAACGGCAGCGGCAGGATTTCTTCCTGGTCACCGAGCTGGCCGCCGCGCTGTCCGAACGCACCGAGCTGGAACTGCACTACCAGCCGCGCGTGCAGCTGGCCAGCGGCCGCTGCGTGGCGCTGGAAGCGCTGGCGCGCTGGCGCCACCCCACCCTGGGCGCGGTACCGCCCGGCGTGTTCGTGCCGCTGGCCGAGCAGGCCGGGCTGATGCGTTCGCTGACCGACTGGGTGCTCGACCACGGCCTGGCGCAACTGGCCGCGTGGTTGCGCGACGGGCTCGACGTGCAGCTGTCGCTGAACGTGTCCAGCGCCGACCTCGACGCCACGCTGGAGACGCGCCTGACCGCCGCGGCGCTTCGGCACGCGGTGCCGCTGACGCGACTGGAACTGGAGTTCACCGAAAGCACGGCCATGCGCCACAGCGACGCCAACCGCTGCCACCTGGCCGCGCTGCGCGAGGCCGGCGTAGGCATCGCCATCGACGATTTCGGCATCGGCTACAGCAACCTCGACGCGCTGCGCCAGATGCCGGCCAGCTGCGTGAAGATCGACAAGTCACTGGTATGTGGGCTCGACACCAGCCGGCACGACGCGGCGGTGGTGCGTTCGATGGTGGCGCTGGCCCACGAACTGGGTTTCCGCGTGGTGATGGAAGGGGTGGAAACCGCGCACGTGCTGGAGGCCGTGCGCGACATGGCCTGCGACGAAGTGCAGGGCTTCCACATCGCCCACCCGCTGCCGGCGGCGGACGTGGCCGGCTGGCTGCGTCGGCATGCATCTGCCACGCCGGCGCAGCCGGCGGATCGCCCGCACGACTGAAGCGCCGCGGCCCCGCCCGCATCACACGGCGATCGTGCCGGGCCGGCGTGGTGGTGGCGAGTTACCATCGGCTTTCCCCGCCCCGGAGACGCCCATGTACCGTACCGCCCTCGCCCTGGCACTGGCCGCTGCCACCATCGCACCGTTGCACGCCGCCGACGCCTCCGCCGCGCAGGCGTTGGCGCAGCAGGCCCTGCCGCAGGCCATCGCATGGCGGCACGACATCCACCAGCATCCCGAACTGGGCAATCGTGAGGTACGCACCTCGGCGCTGGTCGCGCGGGAACTGAAGCGGCTGGGGCTGGAGGTGCACACCGGCATCGCGCACACCGGCGTGGTCGGCCTGCTGAAGGGCGACCTGCCCGGGCCGCGGCTGGCGCTCCGCGCCGACATGGATGCGCTGCCGGTGACCGAGGAAGTGAACCTGCCGTTCGCCTCGAAGGCGAAGGGCGAGTACCGCGGCAAGACCGTCGGGGTGATGCATGCCTGCGGCCACGACGCGCATACCGCCATGCTGCTGGGCATGGCGCAGGCGCTGGCCGGGATGAAGAAGCAGTTGCACGGCTCGGTGCTGTTCGTGTTCCAGCCGGCCGAGGAAGGCGCGCCGGCGGGTGAGGAAGGCGGCGCTGCGCTGATGCTGAAGGAGGGCCTGTTCCGGCAGTTCAAGCCGGACGCGATGTTCGGCATGCACGTGGTCAGCGCGCTCAACGTGGGCACGGTAGCGGTGCGGCCAGGGCCGACGATGGCCGGCTCGGACTGGTTCCGCATGGTGGTGCACGGCCGCCAGACCCACGGCGCGATGCCGTGGAACGGGGTCGACCCGATCGTCACCGCCGCCGAGATCATCAGCACCGCGCAGACCATCGTCAGCCGCAAGCTGGACATCGGCACGCTGCCGGCGGTGCTCAGCTTCGGCATCGTCGAGGGCGGCTCGCGCTACAACATCGTGCCGGACAAGGTGGAGCTGCAAGGCACCCTGCGCACGTTCGACGCCGGCATGCGCCAGCAGGCGATCGACAACCTGAAAAGCATCGCCGAACACGTCGCCGCGGCGAACGGCGCCACCGTGGAGGAACAGATCCCGGTCGGCGACAGCACCCCGGTGCTGGTCAACGACCCCGCGCTGGCCGCAAGGGTGAAAGCCAGCATCGCCACCGCGATCGGCGCCGGGCACGTGATCGAGGCGAAGCCGTGGATGGCCTCGGAGGACTTCGCCTACTTCGCGCAGGAAGTGCCGAGCGTGTATTTCTTCGTCGGCGCCACGCCAGCCGGCCAGGACGCCTCGAAAGCGCCGGCCAACCACTCGCCGAAATTCTTCCTCGACGAGGGCGCGCTGAAGATCGGCATGGCCTCGATGCTGCAGGCCAGCCTGGATTACCTCGGCACGCCCAGGTCCTGACGGCGGCAGCCCGGGGATGCGAAGGCGCCGCTACGCCGCGGTCGTGCCGGACTGCTGCATCCGCTGGAAGCGGCGATGGTGGACCAGCAGGCCGCTGAAGTAGGCAATGTAGTAGCCGACCAGCAGGCCGATCACCAGCATGGTCAGCGGGCTGGCGGCGTAAGCCATCGGCGGCATCGCGCCGGGCGCGGCCGGCACCTGCTGCATCTGCGGCCACGCCACCAGCATCCGCCAGGCCAGCCGGCCCAGCAGCAGCGCGGTCAGCAGCGCGCCGATCCACGGGTTCGGCACGTAGCAGTCGCCCTTGACCGGATCGACCTCGAAGCGGGTCAGGCGCAGCCCGAGCAGGCCCAACGCAGCGCCGAGCAGCACGCCGCCGGCGAGGCCCTCGGCCAGCGCAATGTGGTGGAGCCCGCCGAGCGCGAGCACACCGCCGAGGACCGCGAACATCACGATGCGGAAGATCATCCGCTTGCGCCGGATCGGCTGGCGGCCGAACTGCCGGCTCACCCGCCGCCACACCATCCAGGCCAGCAGCGGCAGCATCACGAGATATTGGGTCAGGTGGGCGGGCATGGGCATCTCACCGGGTGGATGGTGCCCAGCATAGTCGGCCGCGAAATGGCTGACGACTGACGTTTGTCACCCTTCGCCCGTGCGGCAGCAGCGCGGCGTGCTACTTCGCCTTGCCCTGGTTCGCCACCGCGGCCATCTTCGCCGCGATCGCGTCGGCATCGCCGAGGTAGTAATGGCGCAGCGGCTTCAGTTCGTCGTCGAACTCGTACACCAGCGGCACGCCGTTGGGGATGTTCAGCTCCACGATCGCTTCGTCGGAAATGCCGTCCAGGTACTTCACCAGCGCGCGCAGCGAATTGCCGTGCGCGGCGACCAGCACGCGCTGGCCGGAGCGGATCGCCGGCGCCAGCACTTCGTGCCAGTACGGCAGCACCCGGGCCACGGTGTCCTTCAGGCATTCGGTGTCAGGGATGTCCTTCGAGTCGAGCGCCGCGTAGCGCGGGTCGTGCACCGACTCGTTGGCGGCACGCTCCAGCGGCGGCGGCGGGATGTCGTAGCTGCGCCGCCAGACCTTCACCTGGTCCTCGCCGTACTTCGCCGCGGTCTCGGCCTTGTTCAGGCCGGTGAGGCCGCCGTAGTGGCGCTCGTTGAGGCGCCAGTCGGTGAGCACCGGGATCCACATCAGGTCCATCGCGTCCTGCACGCCCCACAGCGTGCGCACCGCGCGCTTGAGCACCGAGGTGTGCGCCACGTCGAACGTGTAACCGCCCTCGCGTAGCAGGCGACCGGCCTCGCACGCCTCGGCCATGCCCTGTTCGGTGAGGTCGACGTCGGCCCAGCCGCTGAAACGGTTGTCGAGGTTCCACTGCGATTGGCCGTGGCGGATCAGGACGAGCTTGTGCATGGGAGCGCCCAACAGTGATGAGTAAACCGGGAATGGTGCAGTCCGGCCCCGGCAGCGTCAAATGCGGCCCCTGCCACAGGTCATGCCCAACCCTTGGCCCGGTGGCTGCATCCTAGTGCTTACACACATCCACTGAAGACTCAAGGAGACTGCCATGCGTCGATTCCCGACGATCCTCATCCTGGCCGCGCTGGCGCTGGGCCTGGGCTTGCCGCCGCTGGCCAGTGCGCGTGACAACGACATCAGCAAAGTCAACGGTTCGGTGCAGGTCGAAGCCGGCCAACAGGTCGGCGACGTCAGCACGGTCAACGGTGCAGTGCACATCGCCGGCGGCGCCAGCGTGCACGAGGCCAGCACCGTCAACGGCGAGGTCGAGCTGGGCGACAAGGCGCAGGCGACCGAACTGGGCACGGTCAACGGCGCGATCAGCCTGGGCCGCGCCAGCCGGGTCAGCGGCAAGGTGAACGCGGTCAACGGCAGCATCCACCTGGCCCCGGGCGCCGAGATCGGCGGCCGGGTCGAGAACGTCAACGGCGCCATCGTGCTGGACGACGCCCACGTCGCCGGCGGCATCGGTACGGTGAGCGGCGACGTCACGGTGGGCGCCAACTCGCGCGTCGAGGGCGGCATCCTGGTCGACAAGCCGAACAACGGCTGGTTCCACTGGGGCAGCGAGCGCAAGCCGACCATCGTGATCGGCCCGCACGCCGTGGTGCAGGGCACGCTGGAGTTCCGCCGCGAGGTGGTACTGAAGGTCAGCGACAGCGCGCAGATCGGCCCGGTCAAGGGCGCCACGCCGGAGAAGTTCAGTGGCGCCACGCCGTAAAGCCGGTGCCTACACCCAGTCGCGCGGCTTCAGGTAATCGGCCAGCTTCGCTTCGGCGGAGCCGGCTTCCGGCTGGTACGCGTACTCGAAGCGCACGCGCGGCGGCAGGCTCATCAGGATCGACTCGGTGCGCCCGCCCGACTGCAGGCCGAACAAGGTGCCGCGGTCGTAGACCAGGTTGAACTCCACGTAGCGGCCGCGGCGGTACAGCTGGAATTCGCGCTCGCGCTCGCCGTATGGCATGGCCTTGCGGCGCGCCACGATCGGCAGGTAGGCATCGAGGAAACCCTGGCCCACATCCTTGGTGAAGTCGAAGCAGCGCTCGAAGCCGCCTTCGTTCATGTCGTCGTAAAACAGTCCACCGATGCCGCGGGTCTCGTCGCGATGCTTCAGGTAGAAGTACTCGTCGCACCATTGCTTGTAGCGCGGATAGACGTCCGCGCCATACGGTTCGCACAGGTCGCGCGCCACCGTGTGCCAGTGGCGCACGTCCTCGTCCACCGGATAGAACGGGGTGAGGTCGAAGCCGCCGCCGAACCACCACACCGGCTCCACGCCTTCCTTGCTGGCCTCGAAGTAGCGCACGTTGGCATGGGTGGTCGGCACGTGCGGGTTCTTCGGGTGCAGCACCAGCGACACGCCGGTGGCGATGAAGCTGCCGCCAGCCAGCTCCGGCCGGTGCGCGGTGGCGCTGGGCGGCAGCTGGTGGCCGTGCACGCGCGAGAAATTCACCCCGGCCTGCTCGAACACCGCACCACCCTGCAGCACGCGGGTGCGCCCGCCGCCACCGGCCGCGCGCGTCCAGGCGTCTTCCGTGAACCGCGCGCCGCCATCAGCCTGCTCGATCGCCGCGCAGATGCGGTCCTGCAGTTCGCGCAGGAAGGTTTCGGCCTGGCTGGCTTGCTCGCTCATCGTTTCGTCCTTTGATTTCAGGCGGCCAGCTTAGCAAGCTGCCGACACCCGCTCCTGCGGCGCCACGCCGCGCCGGGCTGAGCCAGATCAGCTGGCAGTTCAGCTGATCCGCGCCACCATCCGCCGATGCCCGATCAGCTGCGCCCAGCGCAGGCCCAGGTCGATCCACATCAGGTAACTGGCCTCGAGCAGCAACAGGCCGAGGTAGCGGCCCTGCCGCGGCAACGCCGGCTCGGCGGCGACCGGGGTACCGTCGAAACCGAGCCGACGCGCCAGCAGCAGGCAGCGCGCCAGGTGATAGCGGCTGGTCACCAGCGCCACCGGCGGCAGCCCGGCATCGCCGGCCTCGGTCAGCAGCAGGCGGCGCGCGTGGCGCAGGTTCTCCAGCGAGTCGACCGACTCCTGTTCCAGCTCCACCTGCACCTCGCCGGGCAGTCCGTGCAACCGCAGCCAGGCATGGCCGGCAGCGGCTTCGCTGCACTGGCCGCCGCTGCAGCCGCCGAGCAGCAGCAGGTGGCCGGTCTGTCGCTGTTCGGCCAGTGTCAGTGCACGGCGCAGGCGCTGCTGGTAGTCGTGCTCGGGCGCATCGCGCACGAGCCGGCGGCCGAACACCAGCGTCACCATCCGCCGCGGCGGCGCCAGCGGGCTGCGCAGGGCGATGCGGCAGACGTGGATCAGGTAACCCAGCCAGACCAGGCCCGCACTGAGCACCAGCGCCAGCATGGTCACCAGCGCGGCTTGCTGCACGTCGCGGTCACGCAGGTAGCGCCAGGGGTTGCGTGGTGGAGACGGATTCGGCAACACGGGGAAGTGCGGAGCGGGGATGCGCCAGCATAGCCGCAGCGCGCTGCCCGCGCCCGTTCGGTGGCTGAACGCCCGCCCCGCGCAGGCTAGGCATCCGCGGGGGTGCCGGCTACGCTTTCCTGATGCCTTCCCCGATGCCACCCCTCGCGATCACCGCGTACACCGCCACGTCCGCCATGGGCAGCGGCCTCGCCGCACAGCGCGACGCGCTCGAACACGCCCGCAGTGGCCTGCGCCCGAACGACATCAGCAGCGCGCCGCTGGCGTGCTGGATCGGCCGCGTCGATGGCGTGGAGGACACCGCCCTGCCCGCCGCGCTCGCCGCCTGGGATTGCCGCAACAACCGGCTGGCCTGGCTGGGCCTGAACCAGGACGGCTTCCTCGAACGCGCTCGCGCTGCGCGCACGCGCTACGGTGCCACCCGCGTGGCGCTGCTGCTGGGCACCTCCACCGCCAGCATCGGCGCCACCGAGGAAGCCTATCGCCGGCTCGATGCCGACGGCGGCTTCGCCGATGACATGCTGCGCCCGGCGATCCACGCGCCGCACTCGCTGGTCGCCTTCGTCGCCGCCGCGCTGGCGCTGGAAGGGCCGTGCCTGACCATCTCCACCGCCTGCTCGTCCAGCGCCAAGGTGTTCGCCAGCGCCGAGCGGATGATCCGGCTCGGCCTGGTCGATGCGGCGGTGGTCGGCGGCGTGGACACTTTGTGCGACAGCGTGCTGTTCGGCTTCAACGCGCTGGAGCTGGTGTCGCCCGAACCGTGCCGCCCGTTCGACGCCGCGCGCAACGGCATCTCGATCGGCGAGGCCGCCGGCTTCGCCCTGCTGGAGCGCGCCGACATGGCGCCCGACGCGCCACGGCTGCTCGGCTACGGCGAGGCCAGCGACGCGCACCACATGTCCACCCCGCATCCAGACGGCCTCGGCGCCGAGCTGGCGTTGAACGACGCGCTGGCGCGCGCCGGTCTCGACGCCGCCCGCGTCGACTACATCAACCTGCACGGCACCGCCAGCCAGAAGAACGACGAGGTCGAGGCGGCGCTGGTCGGCCGCGTCTTTCCGGCCCGCACGCGGGCCAGCTCGACCAAGGGCTACACCGGCCACACGCTGGGCGCGGCCGGCATCGTCGAGGCGACCATCGCGCTGCAGGCGATCGAACACGGCCTGGTGCCCGGCAACCTCGGCGGCGACACGCCCGATCCGATCTGCGGCGCGCACTTCGCCTGGCGCAACGAACGCCGGCGCGTCGACGTGGCGCTCAGCAACTCGTTCGGCTTCGGCGGCAACAACGCCTGCCTGGCGTTCGCCCGCGCGGGATTCGCCGCATGAGCGCACTGCGCGTCCACGTCGAGGGCGTCGGCCTGTGGTCGCCGCTGCTGGCCGACTTCGCCGCGCTGCGAAGCCTGCTTGCCGGCACCACGCCGGGGCCGCCGGCAACGCGGCCCGCCGCCGCCACACTGCCGCCGAACGAGCGCCGCCGCGCGCCGGAAAGCGTGCTGCTGGCGATCGAGGCGGCTGGCCAGGCGTTGGCGATGAGCGGCCGCGACGCCGCCACGCTGGCCTGCGTGTTCGCCTCCGCGCACGGCGACCAGGCGATCACCGACTACATGTGCGCCACCCTGGCGCAGGCGCCGACCGAGCTGTCGCCAACCCGCTTCCACAATTCGGTGCACAACGCCGCGGTCGGCTACTGGACCATCGCCACCGGCTGCCATGCGCCGTCCATCGCGGTCTGCGCCCAGCGTGAGAGCTTCGGTGCCGGCCTGCTGGAGGCGGCCGGCCAGGTGCTGGCCGAACAGCGCCCGGTGCTGCTGGTGTGCAGCGACACCGCCGGCAGTGGCCCGCTGGACGAAGTCACCGGCTGCCGCCAGCCCTTCGGCTGCGCGCTGGTGCTGGCGCCGCAGGCCGGCGCCGCCACGCTGGCCCGGCTCGACCTCGACCTGCAGCCGCGCGCGGCGACCGACGCGCCGCTGCCCGAGCCACTGGCCGGCTGGCGCGCGGGCAACCCGTCGGCGTCGAGCCTGCCGTTGCTGGCCCTGCTCGCCACCGGCCGTGGCGGCCACTGCCAACTGGCCGCCGCCGCTACACTGGCGCTGCACATCGACATGGAGTCCGTCGCTTGAACATCCCCGCTGCACGCTGGTGCGTGCTGATTCCCTGCCTCAACGAGGAAGCCGCGATCCGGTCCGTGCTCGAATCCGTGCTGGCGCTGGGCGCGCCGGTGATCGTGATCGACGACGGCTCGGACGACCGCACGCCCGAGATCGTCGCCGCCCTGCCGGTGACCCTGCTGCGCCACGACACGCGCCGCGGCAAGGGCGAGGCATTGCGCCACGGCTTTCGCGAAGCGCTGCGGCAGGGCTACGACGCGGTGCTGACCATGGACGGCGACGGCCAGCACCTGGCCGCCGACATCCCGCACATCGTGGCCGCCGCGCAACGCTACCCGGGGCACATCGTGATCGGCGCGCGCCTGCTCGACCGCGAGCAGCAGCCGAAGGGCCGCCGCCGCGCCAACGCGGTGGCCGACTGGGGCATCTCGTGGGCCTGCGCACAGCCGGTGGCCGACACCCAGAGCGGGCAGCGCTGGTACCCGCGCGCGGCGCTGGCACTGGTCGACCTGCCGGCGGAGAACTTCGTGTTCGAGGCGGCGATCCTGATCGCCGCCTCGCGCGAGAAGCAGCTCGGCGTGGTCTCGGTGCCGATCGCCTCGCGCTATCACGGTGCGTTCCGTCCCAGTCACCTCAAGCCGGTGCGCGACGTCACCCGCATCACCACCTACACCATCGGCCGGGTAGTCCATTACGGCCACGTGATCCGCAGCTATCGTCGCTCGCGCGGCGTGCCGCTCGTGGTCGACGGGCCCGCCGGCTGATCCGGCGGGCCGAACGATTACTCCAGGTCGCCGAGCATGCTGTCCTTGCCGGGCTGGGCCAGCCAGCCGGCAATGTCTTCACCGAGCGCCCTGACGGTGCGCCCGAGCACCGAGCAGTTGCCCTTGAAGCCGCCGAACGCGCCGCCCATCGAATTGCGCCGCCCGATGAAATTGCCCACCTCGGCGCCGTCTTGGTAGAGCCGGCCCTTCACCGTGGTGTGGGTATGGTGGCCGATGAACGCGTTGCCGTCGGCCACCGAGTCGGTGATCTCCACTACCAGCGCGCGGCCCGTCGAACCGGCGCTGGCCTGCGCCACCTGCGTCACCGTCACGCCCTTCTCCTGCCCGTACTTCTTGATGAAGCCGGACAGCTTCTCACCGAGCTGGCACTCACGCTTGACCGCACCGGCGATCACCGCATCCTGCGCGAAAGGAACCACCGCCGGCACGCTCACCGCGGCTGGCATCGCCGCGTTGTTGTCGGCGGCATGGGCAACGGAAAACACGCCGCACAACAAAGCGGCGGAAACAAGAACAGTCTTGCGCATCGAACATCCTCCATGATGGAGCCCCCTGGCTCCGTCCGCGCAGTATGCCGGCTCGCCGCCGCTCAGCCCATGCCGCCGTTGACGCCGATTAGCTGGCCGTTGATGTAGCCGGCCGCGTCCGAGCACAGGAAGGCGACCAGCGCGGCGACTTCCTCCGGCTTGCCGGCGCGCTGCGCGGGCACCAGTTCGCGGATGCGTTCGGGTGGGAAGGCCGCCTCGGCCATGCGCCCTTCGATCACGCCGGGCGCGACCACGTTGACGGTGACGCCGCGCGAGGCCATCTCGCGTGCCAGCGACTTGCTGGCGCCCACCAGCGCGGCCTTCGCCGCCGCGTAGTTGGTCTGGCCGCGGTTGCCCAGCTGCGCCGCCGCCGAGCCGATCGAGACGATGCGGCCGAAGCGCGCGCGTGCCATCGGCAGCAGCAGCGGCTGGGTGACGTGAAAGAAGCCGTGCAGCGAGACGTCGATCACCCGGCGCCACTGCGCGTCGCTCATGCCGGCCATCGGCGCGTCGTCGTGGATGCCGGCGTTGTTGACCAGCGCGTGGATCGGCCCTTCGCTTAGCAGCACGTCGAGCGCCGCGCGGGTCACCTCCGCGTCGGTGACGTTGAAGGCGACCGCCTGCGCGCGGCCGCCGCCGGCGACGATCGCCGCCGCGGCTTCCTCCGCCCGGGTCAGGCTGTGGTGGCCGTGCACGATCACCTGCCAGCCGGCCGCGGCGAGCGCGTGGCAGATCGCGCCGCCGAGTTCGCCGCTGCCGCCGGTGACCAGGGCGCGACGTGAGGTGGGAATCGAGGACATGACGGGCGCCTCAGGCTTAGGGATGGATCACCGCCGCCCGCCCGCTGGCAAGCAGGCGGCCACGATGTTCGACGCGGAACGCGTATTGTGCGCCACCCGCGGCGGCGTAGAGACATTCGGCATGGACGTCCAGATGGCCATCGAGCCGATCGACATATTCTTCGTGCAACTGCACCTCGCGCAGGCTGACCAGCCGACCGGGGCGTGCTCCGACGCTGCCATGCGCGCGCGCCAGCAGCGCACCGTGCACCGCCATCGCCTGCGCGCCGTATTCGGCCAGGTGCACCGCGTGCAGGCCGTGTTCGCCGCGCAGCGGGTTGTCCGCGCGCGCGTGACTGGCGCTGGTGGCGTGGATCGTGCGCTCGTCCCAGGCCAGCACTGCATCGAGCAGGCACATCGTGCCCGCGTGCGGGATCAGCTGCGCCCAGTCAGTCTTGTCGAGCATGCGGCGCCATCAGGATCGACAGGCAGAAGTGGAAGGCCACGCCCAGGCTCACGGTGAGCCCGATCGCGCGCAGCACCGGGATCGTCGCCCACGCCAGCATGCCGAACACCAGCAGCGCGGACAGCACGCAGACGATCGTGGCGTGCAGCGTGCGCCGCTGCTCGGCCGCGTCGCCGGTGTCGCGCTCAAAGAACAGCGCGTAGTGCAGGCCCAGTCCGCCGGCGAGGATCAGCGCGACCAGGTGGAACAGCGAGATCTCGACGCCAGCCACGCGCTCCACCGCCAGCACCAGGAAGGTGGCCAGGGTCATCGGCGCCAGCACGTGCCACGCGCGGCGCAGGCTGCGCAGCGCCAGTGCGATGGTCAGCACCAGCAGCACCGCGGCCGCCGCGAGCGCCTGCAGGATGCGCGTGCGGTAGTCGACCACCAGCGATTCGGAGGCGGCCTTCAGGTCGAGCAGGCGCACCGCGCCATACGTGCCTGCGCCCAGCGCCTGCAGCGCGGCCACGTCGTGCACGCCGCTGACCGTGCCCAGGCCCAGCCAGTGGCCATCGCGCTCGACCAGCATCGCGGCGAGGCGCTGGCCCAGCGGCGTCTGTGCGTAGCGTGCGGGCGTCAGCGGCGGCAAGCCGCGCGCGGTTTGCACATCGTCGACGAACGGCTGGAACAGGTCGGCGCGGAACGGCAGGCCCTGCGACGCCTCGTCCAGCGCGTGCTGCAGCGTGGCGCGGTCGGGCAGCTTCGCCTGCCGTTCGCGCTGCACGGCCACGCTGGGCAGATAGCGCGACGGCAGCTCCAGCGCATCGGCAGCATGCCGCGCCAGCAGCGCATCGACCCGCGGCTGCAGCGTTTCCGACAGCGCCAGCACGCCCTGTGCGCTCGACGCCTGCAGCACCAGCAGGTAGCGCACGTCGGGCGCGCCCAGCGCCTCGCGCAGGCGCGCGTCGTGCTGCAGCAGGTCCGGCGGCAGCGGGGTCAGCGCAGCGAGGTTGTCCTGCCAGAACGGGCCGCGGGCCAGCGCCAGCATCGCCACGATCGCCGCGGCGACCACGACGGGAATCCAGCGCGGCCGCGGCAGGCGATCGACGAAGGTGCGCGCCTGCAACAGCCAGCGCATGTCGGCCACGTCGCGCACGCGCCGCGGCAGCAGATGCGGCAGCAGATAGCGCGTGCTGAAGCCGGCCACCAGCAGGCCGACGATGGTGAACACCGCCAGCTGCTTCAACCCGTTCACGCCGGACGCGTAGAACGCCAGGTAGGCGATGCAGGCCGAGGCGATCGCGGTCAGCAGCAGCGGCCACAGCGCACGCACGCTGGCCACCGCGTCCTCGCCGGCGCGGCGATGGCTGAGCACGCGGATCGGGTACTCCTGCGCCACCCCGAGCAGGGTGAAGCCGAACGCCAGGGTGATCCCGTGCACTTCAGGAAACGCGAGCGTCAGCGCGGCGATGCCGGCCAGCGCGGCGCTGGCGATCGGCAGCGCCGACAGCAGCAGCGAACCGAAGCTGCGGTACGCCAGCAGCAGCAGCGCGATGAAACCGACGGTGGAGATGCGCCCGATCCAGTCGGCCTGGTGCCGCGTCTGCGCCGCGGCCACCACGCTGAAGTAACCTGGCCCGCTCAGTTCGAGCATCGCGCCGGCGCTGGCCGGCAGCGCGGCGAACGCGTGACGGATGCCGTCGATCGCCTGCTGTTGCGCGCCGGGGTCGAAACCGGCGGCGACCGTCTGCACCAGCAGCAGCGCCTCGCCCTGCGGCGAGAACCACACGCCCTCGCGCAGCTCCGGCGACTTCGCCGGCGCCCAGCGTTCGGCCAGCTTCAGCACCTCCAGCGTGGGGTCGCGCGGCAGCAGTCCCTTGAGCAGGCTGGCGGCGGGCGAAGACAGGTCGTCCAGCCGCTGCTGCAGCTGGTCGGCGAGGTACGCCTCGTCCAGTGGTTGCTTATCCAGCGTGGGCGACAGCAGGTAACGGTAGGGCAGCAAGCTGGCGTCCAGCGCACCGAGATCAAAGTTGCCGTTGAGCACCTGGCTGTAGCGCGGGTCCTTTTTCAGCGCGGCGGCGAGGCCCTGGCTCAGCGCGGCCAGCCGTTCATCGGACTGGCCATGGATGGAAAGCAGCAGCAAGCGCGAACCCGGCCCTTCGCCGACCTGCTCCATCAGCAGGCGCTGGTCCGGCGTGGTCGGCGCGGGCATGAAGCTGCGCAGGTCGGTGCTGACGCGCAGCCGCTGGCTGACCATCCAGCCCAGCCCGGCCAGCGCCAGCAGCCAGAGCACCAGCAGCGTCGCGCGGGCGCCGACGCGCATGCTCAAGGTGCGCCCTGGCACAGCGCCTCAAGCGTCTCGCGGGTGGGTGCGGCCGGCATCTGCGCGGCCAGCGGGCCGAGCAGGTCGACGGCGAGGTCGCCGTCGGCTTCCTGCAGGTGCATGCAGCGCGAGGCCTTCGCATAGCCGTCGATGCGGATGCTGGCCACGGTCTTCGCCACGCGGGCATCGCGCGGCACCAGGGTCAGCGTCCACGCGCCGTCGGCGTCGCCGCGCTGGTGGATCTCGAACGCCTGCTGCAGGCGCGCCGCGTCGCCGCTGAGCAACGCCACGAAGCTGTCCAGCAGCACCTGAAGCTGCGGCGCACGCTTCAGCGAGAAGTGCCGCGCGCTGCGGCCGTCGCGCTGCTGGGTCACTTCGCCGTCGGCGATGGTGGCAGTTTCCTGTTGCGGATGTTCGACGCGCCGCTGCAGCCGATCGCCGCCCAGCCACGACAATTGGCCGGAAACCACCAGCGGCCGGTCGAGCACCTGCAGGAAGCGCGCCTCGGCGAATGCGGTATGCGCCGGTGCCGGCTGGCCCAGCGCAGCCACCAGGGTCGATGCCGATGTCGCCGGGGCCGCTTCAGACGCCGACGTGCTCGCCCACGGCAACAGGCTCAGCAGCAGGCTCGGCAGCCACAGGCGCGTCTTGCCAGAAATCATAGAAATTGAACCAGTTGTAGGGAGCGACCTGGACGTAGTGTTCCAGCCGTTGCGCGTAGCGGGCAATCAACGCATCCAGCGCCGGACCGCGGTGCTGCCGCGGGATCTGCACCTGGTCGCTGAACGGCTCGAAGACCAGCTTGTAGCGGTTGCCGCCCAGGTACAGGCCGAAGCACAGTACCACCGGCACCTGCAGCGTATGCGCCAGCAGCCACGGGCTGATCGGGAACGGCGCCGGCGAGCCGAGGAAGCCGGTGCGCCGCAGCACCTCATGGCCACGGCCGCGATCGGCCAGCATCGCCACCAGCGCGCCGTCACGGCAGCCCTCGGCCATCGCCAGTGCGATGGTGGTGCCGTCCTGCGCCGCGTCGATCACGCAGGCGCCGACGTCCGGCGCCAACGCTTCGAGCAGCTCGGTCATCGCCGGCGTCTTCTGCTTGTCCAGCACCACCCGCAGCGGCATCTGCGGCCGGCGCGCACCGATCGCCCGCAACGCCTCGAAGCTGCCCTGGTGCGAACCGAACAGCAACACGCCGCGACCCTGCGCGATGCGCTCGTCCAGCAGGTCCAGGCCTTCGGTCTCGATCCGGAACGGCTTTTCGCCGTGCGCGAGCAGGAAGATCCGGTCCAGGATCGTCGCAGCGAAGCAGTGGATGTGCTTCAGCACCTGCCACGCCGTGGCCGGCCGGCCGAATACGCGCTGCAGGTACTGCCGCGAGGCCCGTCGCTCCGGCGCCCGGCGCAGGAAGAAGTACAGCGTGATCGGGTACAGGCACAGCCGGCCCAGGCGGCGCCCGCCGTGCAGTGCAATCGTGCGGATCAGCCACAGCGCGAAGCGGCCGCCGCCTTCGGGCCGGCTCTGCCAGTGTCCATGCGTGCTCATGTCGCTCCCTCGACCAGGCCGCGTGCCAGCAGCATGCCGTCACGCCGGATCTCGAAACGGATGCGCGATCCGTCCGTCGCCGTCAGATGCAGCTGCGCCGTCTCGTCCGGCAGCAGCGGTGCCGCGAATTTCGCTTCCAGCACGCGGCCCAGTCGCTGGCCGCGCCAGCTGCGCAGGGCCAGCGCCACCTGCTCCAGCAGCAGCACCCCCGGCACCAGCGGCGCGCCGGGAAAGTGGCCGGGCAAGGCGGGATGCTCCGCGCCGACGCGCAGCGTCTGTTCGAAGCCGGTGCTCATGGCGCCGCCACACGCTTGCCGCGCAGCAATTGCGGCCAGTGCAACGCCAGCTGCAGCAGCATGTCGTGCAGGCCGGGATGCGGCAGATGACGCAGCCGCCAGCGGCGACAGGCGTATTCCAGCAGGAACGCCGCGCCCAGCAGCAGGTAACCACCCAGGTGCAACCACGTCGCGGCCCAGCGCTCGGGTACCGACAGCGGCGAGGCCATGCCGGCGCGCGCCAGCAACCCGCTGTGATCGGCGCACAGCAGCAGCACGGCCAGCAGCAGCGCCTGGCCGCCCAGCAGCAGCGTCCAGAACCAGGTGACCTGGCGCGCATAGGCAGCCACGCCCGGCTGGCGCAGGCGCTCGGGACCCTCGATGGCAGCGATGAAGCGCTCCACCAGGGGTTCGGCCGTGGCCAGCGTGCGGCCGAACCACACTGCCAGCAGCGCATGGATGAGCACCGGCACCGCCTCCAGCAGCAACTCGGCAAAGCCGAAGCGCCAGCTCAGCAACAGGCCAGCCAGCACGCCCGACCACAGCAGCCACGCCGCCGTGCGGCGCGCCAGCAGCTGCGGCAGCAGCAGCACGGTCAGCAGCAGGGCCAGTGCCAGCAGCGCGAAAAACTGCTGCCCGGTCACCGCGCCGGCGATCGCCAGCAGCGGATAGGCCGGCAGCAACAACAGGCCGTAGCGCCGCGTGCTGTGGTCGGGTGAAAGTGAAGAGGATGTCATGCCGGGTTCCGCGTCGGCTCCGCCGGAACGTCGAGCCTGCCACGGGCGCTGGAACGCAGCATGAAGAAAGCGTGGTGAACGCAACCGGGACGCACCGCTGGCGTCAGCTGGCGCGGTTCTGCTCGACATGCGCGGACAGCGTGCGCAGGCAGGTGAAGATCTGCCGGTTGTCCGGGTTGTCCGAGCGCAGCTGGAAGCCGTAGCGTTTGGACACGGCCAGCGCGATTTCCAGTGCGTCGATCGAATCCAGCCCCAGCTCGCCGCCGAACAGCGGTGCATCGGGGTCGATCTGTTCCGGGGTCACGCTCTCCAGATTCAGGCATGCCACGATCAGGGTGGCCAATTCGTGCTGCGCCGCTGTCTGTTCCGCCATGCTCGGTTCCGTACTCTGGATTCATTGCCTCCCCCCGGTGGCAGTGGGCGCGGAGTGTAACATAGCGCCCTTGTCGTTCCCGGTTGTACGCCATGATGCAGGGATGTGAAAACCCCCAGATCGACCTGCAGCCGCGTCGCGCGCCGCAGGTGTCCTACCGCGTCGGCGAGGCCGCCGCGCTGCTGGCCGAACCCGGCACGCTGGCATTGTTCGGCTTCGGCGCCGGCACCCCGGCCAGCACCGACCCGCGCTGCCTGCAAGTGGCGCTGGAAGCGTTCGATGCGCCCGCGCCGCTGGAGCTGTGGCAAGTCGATGCGCCGGTCAGCTGCGGCAGCGATGGCGCACTGCGCTGGTCGGCCGGCGGCGGCTGGCTGTTTGTGGCGATCGAGCTGGACGAACGCGAACACGGCGGCCCGACCGCCGCCGCCCGGCTGGTCTACGAGCAGCTGCACCGCTTCGTCGCCACGCGCGAGGCGCAACACGTGCTGCGGGTCTGGAATTACCTCGGCGCGATCAACCACGGCGACGGCGACGCCGAGCGCTACAAACACTTCTGCGACGGCCGCGCCGCCGGCATGGGCGATTTCTTCGCCGAAGGCTTCCCCGCCGCCACCGCAATCGGCCACCACGGCGACGAACACCGCCTGCAGGTCTACCTGCTGGCCAGCGACCAGCCCGGCCTGCGGGTGGAAAACCCGCGCCAGGTCAGCGCCTGGTGCTACCCGCGCCAGTACGGCCGCACCCCGCCCAGCTTCGCCCGCGCGATGAGCCTGCCGGCGCAGGACGTGCTGGCGATCTCCGGCACCGCCGCGGTGGTCGGCCACGCCTCGGCGCACGAGGACGACCTCGACGCCCAGCTGGAAGAAACCCTGGTCAACCTCGAGGCGCTGCTGGCCAGCGCCGGCATGGCCGCCGGCTTCGACACCCGCTCGCCGCTGAAGGCCTACGTGCGCCATGCGGCGGACGCCGCGCGCGTGCGCGACTTCCTGCAACAGCGCCTGCCCGGCGTGCCGGTGCTGCTGCTGCACGGCGACATCTGCCGCCGCGAACTGCTGGTGGAAATCGACGGCTGGCGTTACGTCTGAGGCGAGAGCCGGGCGATGAGACGAGAAGTGGGAAACAAGGGCAAGCACGCCTGCGACCCGTTTCCCGCTCCATCACTCACTGCTGCTTTACCGGCCGCTTCCAGCCCTCGAACGTCTGCTGCTTGCCACGCGCCACGGTGAGTTCGCCGGCGGGGGCGTCGCGGGTGATCACCGAGCCGGCGCCGATGGTGGCCTGCGCGCCGATCGTCACCGGGGCGACCAGCGCGCTGTTGGAACCGATGAAGGCGCCGTCGTCGATGCGCGTGAGATGCTTGTTCACACCGTCGTAGTTGCAGGTGATGGTGCCGGCACCGATGTTGACGCCGCGGCCCACCACGGTGTCGCCAAGATACGTGAGGTGGTTAGCCTTGCTGCCTTCGCCGAGATGCGCCTTCTTGGTTTCCACGAAGTTGCCCACGTGCACGCCGGCGTCGAGCTCGGTGCCGGGGCGCAGCCGCGCGAACGGGCCGATCGTGCAGGGGCCATGGGTCACCACGCCGTCGAGGTCGCAGTGCGTCAGCACCACCGTGCCGGCGGCCAGCTGCACGTCCTTCAACCGGGTGAACGCGCCGATGCGCACGTCGTCGCCAAGCGTCACGCGGCCTTCCAGGATCACGTCGACGTCCAGCTCGACATCGTGCCCCGCCTCGACCGTGCCGCGCACGTCGATGCGCAGGGGATCGGCCAGCCGCACGCCGTCCCGCATCAGCGCACGCGCCGCACGCTGGCGGTACTCGGCCTCCAGCCCGGCGAGCTGCAGCGCATCGTTCGCGCCCGAAGCCTCCACCGGATCGGCGCACTCCACGCTGAGCGCGGGGCGCTTTTCCTCACTCGCCATCGCGAAGATGTCGGTGAGGTAGTACTCGCCCTGCGCGTTGTCACAGTCGAGTCCGGCGATCCAGACGCGCAGCGCGGCCGCAGACGCCACGAGGATGCCGGTGTTGACCAGGTTGACGGCACGCTGCTCCTCGTCGGCGTCCTTCTCCTCGATCACCTCCCGCACATGGCCGTTGCCGTCGCACAGCACGCGGCCGTAGCCACGCGGATCGGCCAGGCGCATGGTGAGCAGGCTGAAGCCTCCCTCCGCCGACGCCAGTTGTTGCAGGGTGTCGACCCGGGTCAGCGGCACGTCGCCGTACAGCACCAGCACGCGTGCGCTGTCGGGGATCTCGCCCAGCGCCTGCCCCACCGCATGGCCGGTGCCCAGCCGCTCGGCCTGCAGCACCCAGCACAGATCGGTCTGGCCGGCGAACGCGGCCCGTACCTGGTCGCCGCCGTGGCCATAGACGACATGGATGGCCGCCGGCTGCAGCGCCCGCGCGGTGTCGACCACGTGCGCCAGCAGCGGTCGCCCGGCCAGTGGCATCAGCACTTTCGGGCGACTCGATTTCATCCGCGTGCCGGCGCCGGCGGCGAGGATGACGACGTGGAGCGGAGTCTGGTTCATGGAATAAGGCCTTGACGCGTCCTGATCGAAAAAGCATAGCAGCCAGCCCGGCCCGGACGATGGCGGCCAGGGGGCTCAGCGCGGAGCCGCCGCGGCCGATACCGCGGGCTTGCCGGCGTGGCATTCGAAACGGAACACATAGGCCAGGCTGAAAGGTTTCGTCCCGCTGTCGACCACGTGGCTGTTGCCGTCGGCATCGGCGGCCCAGCGATTGATCGTCAGCGGACTGAATTGCCACTGCAGCGCAGCCACGCGCACGGCGTCGATGAAGGCCTGCCGGCCCGCATCGGCCTGCGCCTCGTCCGTCACGCGTACTTCGCCGACCTTGCCCTGCCCATCGACGATCAGCAGCGCCGGCACTTCCTGCGGCGGCGGACAGCTCGCCAGTTGGCCGGGCGGATACACCGGCACCACGCGCCGAAACGGCGTGGCGCCGCTGGACACCTCGCCCAGCGCCAGCGGATAGCGCACCGTGCCGGGTGACACCACCATCCGCCATGACGCATCGCCGGTGGCCGGCGGCGCTGGCGGGTGACGTGGCGTGGCGCAACCGGCCAGCAGCAGCAACAGCACGCAGCTGCCATGGCGGAAAGTGAACATCGATCCTGTCATCAACATCTTCCCTGTGCTGCCCAGACCGCATCGTGCCGATGCAGAAACGCCGGCACAAGGCCGGCGTTCTTTTCCGCGATATTCATCGAAGCGACCGCTTCATCCTTGAGTGCGGCATGGACGGCTGCCTTTTGATCTCACTCTGCACTCATGGATGAGTGCACGAACTTCACTTCCATGGATGGCCGCCGTTTGATCTCCGCGATCAGGGATGATCGCAAAAGCCTAGTGCTTGAGACTCTTGCGCAGCCGCTCCAGCGCCTGCAGCTGGGTGATCGCCTCGGCCAGCTTGGCCTGCGCCTCGGCGATTTCCATCGCGTCGGTGCGGTTGGCCAGCGCGTCCTCGGCTTCCTTCTTGGCGCGCTGCGCGGAGGCCTCGTCCAGATCGGCGGCGCGGGCGGCGGTGTCGGCCAGCACGGTGACCACCTGCGGCTGCACTTCCAGCATGCCACCGGAAATCCAGAACTGCTGGCGCTCGCCACCGGCCAGCAGCACGTCGACGTGGCCCGGCTTGAGGCGGGTGATCAGCGGCGCGTGGCGCGGCGTGATGCCGAGTTCGCCGATCTCGCCGGTGGCGATGACCATCGTCGCGTCGCCGGAGAAGATCTCGGCTTCGGCACTGACGATGTCGACGCGAATGGTGTGGGTCATGGCTCAGATTCCAGATACTTGAAGGCGGCGGGCGGACGCGCGGTCCGCCCGGTGGATCAGGCGGCCTTCTTGGCGCCCATCTCTTCCGCTTTCTTGATCGCCTCCTCGATGCCGCCGACCATGTAGAACGCCTGTTCCGGCAGGTGGTCGACGTCGCCGTCGACGATCATCTTGAAGCCGCGGATGGTTTCCTTCAGCGACACGTACTTGCCCGGCGAGCCGGTGAACACCTCAGCCACATGGAACGGCTGCGAGAAGAAGCGCTCGCACTTGCGCGCGCGGGCCACCGCCTGCTTGTCCTCTTCGCTGAGCTCGTCCATGCCGAGGATCGCGATGATGTCCTTCAGTTCCTTGTAGCGCTGCAGTGTGCCCTGCACCTTGCGCGCGACCTCGTAGTGCTCCTGGCCGATCACGTTCGGATCGAGCTGGCGGCTGGTCGAGTCGAGCGGGTCCACCGCCGGGTAGATACCCAGGCTGGCGATGTTGCGCGAGAGCACCACGGTCGCATCCAGATGGGCGAAGGTGGTGGCCGGCGACGGATCGGTCAGGTCGTCCGCGGGCACGTAGACGGCCTGGATCGAGGTGATCGAGCCGGTCTTGGTCGAGGTGATGCGCTCCTGCAGCACGCCCATTTCCTCGGCCAGGGTCGGCTGGTAGCCCACCGCCGACGGCATGCGGCCGAGCAGCGCGGACACCTCGGTACCGGCCAGCGTGTAGCGGTAGATGTTGTCGACGAACAGCAGCACGTCCTTGCCCTTGCCGGTCTCGTCCTTCTCGTCGCGGAAGTACTCGGCCATGGTCAGGCCGGTCAACGCCACGCGCAGACGGTTGCCCGGCGGCTCGTTCATCTGGCCGTACACCATCGCGACCTTGTCCAGCACGTTGGAGTCCTTCATCTCGTGGTAGAAGTCGTTGCCCTCGCGGGTACGCTCGCCCACGCCGGCGAACACGGACAGGCCCGCATGCGCCTTGGCGATGTTGTTGATCAGCTCCATCATGTTCACGGTCTTGCCCACGCCGGCGCCGCCGAACAGGCCGACCTTGCCACCCTTGGCGAACGGGCAGATCAGGTCGATCACCTTGATGCCGGTTTCCAGCAGATCGCTGGCGGCCGCCTGGTCGGCGTAGCTCGGCGCCTGGCGATGGATCACCCAGCGGTCCTGCTCGCCGATCGGGCCGGCTTCGTCGATCGGGTTGCCGAGCACGTCCATGATGCGGCCGAGCGTGGCCTTGCCGACCGGCACCTTGATGCCTTCACCGGTGTTGCGCGCTTCGAGGCCGCGCTTCAGGCCCTCGGTGGAGCCGAGCGCGATGGTGCGCACGATGCCGTCGCCCAGCACCTGCTGCACTTCCAGCGTGATGTCGGTGCCGTCGATCTTCAGCGCGTCATACACCTGCGGCACCTGGTCGCGCGGGAACTCCACGTCGATGACCGCGCCGATGATCTGAACAACTTTGCCCTGGCTCATGCTGATAGCTCCGGATGAATCTCTAAGATTTCGTTGTGTACAAAGCGCCAAATGAAACGTCGCTCTTACTAGGAGTGCGGCCACGGATGGCCGCCTTTTGATCTTTGCTTCTGCGATCAGGGATGATCGCAGTCAATAAACCCTTACACCGCTGCGGCACCACCGACAATCTCGGAAATTTCCTGGGTGATCGCGGCCTGGCGGGCCTTGTTGTAGACCAGGGTCAGTTCGCCGATCACCTTGTTCGCGTTGTCCGACGCGCTCTTCATCGCCACCATGCGCGCGGCGTGCTCGCTGGCCAGGTTCTCCAGCGCCGCCTGGTACACCACCGACTCGATGTAGCGGGTCAGCACGTGCTCCAGCACGGTCTGCGCGTCCGGCTCGTAGATGTAATCCCAGTCGTGGCTCGCTTCCAGCTTGACCCCGGCGTAGGCCGACTCGCCCGCGGCCTGGTGCGCTTCCATTTCCGTGGCCACCAGCGGCAGCGGCAGCAGCGCGTCGATGGTCGGCTTCTGCGTCATGGTGTTGACGAAGTCGTTGTAGGCGAGGAACACGCGGTCCAGGCCGTTGGCCTGGTAGGCGTCCATCATCACCTTGATCACGCCGACCAGCTGTTCGAGCTTCGGCTTCTCGCCGAGGTGGCTGACGCTGCCGACCAGGTTGACACCCTTGATGCGGCGGAAGAACGATACGGCCTTCTGGCCAATCGCCACCACGTCGACCTGCACGCCCTGTTTCTGCCACTCGGCGATCGCCGGCAACAGGCGGCGGAACAGGTTGGAGTTGAGGCCGCCGCACAGGCCGCGATCGGTCGACACCACGATGTAGCCGACCCGCGCCACGGCCTCGCGCTGGACCAGGAACGGATGGCTGAAGTCAGTGCTGGCCTGCGCCACGTGCGCGATCACCTTGCGCATCGAACGCGCGTACGGGCGCGAGGCCTTCATCAGGTCCTGCGCCTTGCGGATCTTCGAGGCCGAGACCATCTCGAGCGCGCGCGTCACCTTGCGCATGTTCTGCGTGCTCTTGATCTTGGTTTTGATTTCGCGTCCGCTGGCCATGCTCTACTCGCTCGCTTTGCTCACTCGTGGGAATCGGGAATGGGAGATCGGGAATGGTTCAAGGCGTGGCGCGAGGCGCCGTTGCTGTTCCGATTCCCGACTCCCGATTCTCTATTCCCGGCTCCTGATTACCAGCTGCCGGTCTTCTTGTACTCGTCCAGCGAGGCCTTGAAGACGGCCTCGATGTCCTTGTCCCAGTTGCCGGTGGCCACGATGGTCTTCATCAAGTCCGCGTGGTTCTGGTGCATGAACGCGTGCAGGCCCTTCTCGAACGGCAGCACCTGGTTCACCGGCAGGTCGTCCAGGTAGCCCTGCTCGGCGGCGTAGACCGACAGCGCCAGCTCCGCGATCGACAGCGGTGCGTACTGCTTCTGCTTCATCAGCTCGGTGACGCGCTGGCCGCGGTCCAGCTGCGCGCGGGTGGCCGGGTCCAGGTCCGAAGCGAACTGCGCGAACGCGGCCAGCTCGCGGAACTGCGCCAGGGCCAGCTTCACGCCGCCGGACAGCTTCTTGACGATCTTGGTCTGCGCGGCGCCGCCGACGCGGGACACCGAAATACCGGCGTTCACGGCCGGGCGGATGCCGGCGTTGAACAGGTCGGTCTCCAGGAAGATCTGGCCGTCGGTGATCGAGATCACGTTGGTCGGCACGAATGCGGAGACGTCGCCGCCCTGGGTCTCGATGATCGGCAGCGCGGTGAGCGATCCGGTCTTGCCCTTCACGGCGCCGTTGGTGAACTTCTCGACGTATTCCTCGGACACGCGCGAAGCGCGCTCGAGCAGTCGCGAGTGGAGATAGAACACGTCGCCCGGATACGCCTCGCGGCCCGGCGGGCGCTTCAGCAGCAGCGAGATCTGGCGATAGGCCACGGCCTGCTTGGACAGGTCGTCATAGACGATCAGCGCGTCTTCGCCGCGGTCGCGGAAGTACTCGCCCATCGCGCAGCCGGAGTACGGCGCGACGTACTGCAGCGCGGCCGACTCGGACGCCGAGGCGACCACGATGATGGTGTTGGCCAGCGCGCCGTTCTCGTCGAGCTTGCGCACCACGTTGGCGATCGACGAACGCTTCTGGCCGATCGCGACGTAGATGCACTTAATGCCGGAATCCTTCTGCGCGATGATCGCGTCGATCGCCAGCGCGGTCTTGCCGGTCTGGCGGTCGCCGATGATCAGCTCGCGCTGGCCGCGGCCGACCGGGATCATCGCGTCGACCGACTTGTAGCCGGTCTGCAGCGGCTGGTCGACCGACTTGCGCCAGATCACGCCCGGCGCGACCTTCTCGATCGGCGCGTTGAGCTTGGCGTTGAGCGGGCCCTTGCCGTCGATCGGGTTGCCCAGCGCGTCAACGACGCGGCCGAGCAGCTCCGGGCCGACCGGCACTTCGAGGATGCGGCCGGTGGTCTTGGCAGTGTCGCCTTCGCGCAGGTGCTGGTATTCACCGAGCACCACCGCGCCGACCGAGTCGCGCTCGAGGTTCAGCGCCAGCGCGAACGCGTTGCCCGGCAGCTCGATCATTTCGCCCTGCATCACATCGGCCAGGCCGTGGATGCGCACGATGCCGTCGGACACGCTGATGATCGTGCCCTCGTTGCGCGCTTCCGCGCCGAGCTTGAACTGCTCGATGCGGCTCTTGATCAGTTCGCTGATCTCGGACGGATTCAGTGTTGTGCTGGACATGGTTGCCTATCCCGAAATTGAATTCTCTTTTGAAGAGTCCAGCATGGAGCCGGGTTTTGCTCTTCGCGAAACGGACTTCGCTTGAAACTAATGGCTCAGCGTGCTGGCCAGCTTCGCCAGTCGACCGCGGGCGGAGCCGTCGATCACTTCGCTGCCGGTATCGATCACCACACCAGCCAGCAGCGAGGCATCGACTCGGGTTTCCAGTTCGATCTCGCGCTTGAAACGGCGCTTCAGCGAGGCTTTGAGCTGCTCGGACTGCGCCGCGTCCAGCGCCATCGCGCTGGTCACCTTGACCAGCAGCTGCGACTCGGACTCACGCTTGAACGCCTCGAACAGTTCCGCCGTTTCCGGCAGCAGCGCCAGCCGGCGCTGCTCGGCCATCTCGGCAAGGAAGTGCCCGAACGGGCTGTCAGCGGCCACGCCGGCGGGCAGATGCAGCGCCACCAGCTGCGCCGGCAGCACCCGCGGATCGTTGCCGAAGCCGGCCACGCGCGGGTCCTTCGCCACCGCGGCGGCGAACGCCAGCGCCTGCGACCATGCGGCCAGCGAACCGGCCGCATGCGCCACTTCAAACGCGGCACGGGCGTACGGGCGAGCGAGGGTGATTGCCTGGGCCATGGATCAAAGACCTGCCGCGAGCTGGTCGAGCAGGGCCTTGTGCGTGGAGGCATCAACCTCGCGCTGCACGATCTTGCTGGCGCCCTGCACGGCCAGCGCGCCAACCTGCTCGCGCAGCTGGTCGCGCGCGCGCTGTGCCATCGAGGCGATGTCGTCCTGCGCCGCCGCCTTCAGCCGGTTGATCTCGCTGACTGCTTCGCCACGGGCCTTGTCGATGATCTGGTTGGCCTGCTGCTGGGCCTTGTCGATGATCTCCGAGGCCTGCTGGCGTGCCTGCTTGATCTCGCCGGCCACCTTCACGTCCGCGCTCTTCAGCTCGGCGTGGGCGCGCTCGGCGGCATTCAGGCCCTCGGCGATCTTGATCTGGCGATCTTCGATGGCCTTGTTGATGTGCGGCCAGATGAAGTGGACGCTGAACCAGATCAGGATGGCGAACGAAATCATTTCGCCAATCAAGGTCGCGTTGAAATTCATCGCTGCGTTACCTGTAGTTGCTGTGTATTACGGGCAAACACGCCGAAGCGTCATTGCGGGAATGCGGCGCCGCCGAAGCGGCGCCGTGAGCCGATCGATCAGTGACCGGCTGCAGCGGTGGCAGCGCTCATCACGTTCGACAGCAGCGGGTTCGCCACGGCGAAGTACATCGCCAGCGCCACGCCGATCAGGAACGCGGCGTCGATCAGGCCGGCCAGCAGGAACATGCGGCCCTGCAGCAGCGGCACCAGCTCCGGCTGACGCGCAGCGGCTTCAAGGAACTTCGAACCCATGACGCCGATACCGATACAGGCACCAAGCGCGCCGAGGCCGATGATCAGGCCCAGTGCAATGGCGGTGAAAGACTGGACTTGAGCAATGTGAGCGATGAGTTCCACGACGATCTCCTGAGAAATTCAAACTGAAATGGACAAAGCGGTTGAAGCGAAAAGTTCGAGGTACGCGGATCAGTGGTGATCGTGTGCCATCGAGATGTACACGATCGTCAGCACCATGAAGATGAACGCCTGGATCGAGATGATCAGGATGTGGAAGATGCCCCACACCGTGTAGCCGATGATGCCCGCGCCGTACAGCGCCCAACCCGCCAGGCCGGCGCCGGCGCTGAACAGACCGGCGATCAGCATGAACACCAGCTCGCCCGCGTACATGTTGCCGAACAGTCGCATCGCCAGGCTCACCGGCTTGGAGGCCAGCTCGACCAGGTTCAGTGCAAAGTTCGGCAGCCACAGCAGCGGATGCTTGCCAAACGGCGCGGTGAACAACTCGTGCATGTAGCCGCCGGCGCCCTTGGCCTTGAAGCTGTAGAAGATGATCAGCACGAACACCGTCAGCGACATCGCGAAGGTCATGTTGATGTCGGCGGTGGGCACGGCGCGGAAGTGGCCGATGCCGAACTTTTCGGTGATCCACGGCAGCAGGTCGACCGGCAGCAGGTCCATTGCGTTCATCAGGAACACCCAGACGAACACGGTCAGCGCCAGCGGGCCCAGCACGCGGCGGTCGCCATGGAACACATCCTTGACCTGGCCGTCGACGAACTCCAGCACGATCTCGACGAAGGCCTGCCCCTTGCCCGGCACGCCGGCCGTGGCCTTGCGCGCCTTCAGCCAGAACCACAGGCAGAACAGCACGCCCAGCGCCAGCGACACGGTGACCGAGTCGACATGCACCGCCCAGAAACCGCCCTCGCTGGTGTGCGGGGTGAGGTGGGTCAGATGGTGCTGGATGTATTCGGTAAGACCGCCAGTCGGCTCGCTTGCCATGGATCAACCCTTGAATCTGAACGCCAGCAGATAAACCGCGTAAGCCGCCGCCAACCCCGTGATGGCGGCCAGCGGTGGCAACTTGAATTGGAACAGGATCACGACCAGCCCCCCGACGATCACGATCCATTTCAGGAACATGCCCGTCAGCAGGCGGCTCAACGCCAGGCCCGCCCCGCCGAGGCCGCTGAAGAATCGCGTCGACATCAACGCGGTACCCAGCGCCACCATCGCCGCGCCTGCCGCCGCCGACACCGCTTCACGGTGCCCCAGCGTCAGAAACACGAGGCCAGCCAGCAACGCCACCGCAAGCTGCAGCAGGACGATGCGCAAGGCGAGACGTCGACCAGAGGCAAGACTGTTGAGCACGTAGCGTCTCCGCGCGGCCTGCACCAGGCGGCACCGATACAGCTGCGGGCCACGATCCAATCCGCAAAAGTATATCAGTGCGGCAATTGCAGGAACAAGCCGTGCGGCCTGCGGCATCGTGCCCACAAGGCCAAATCCACTGTCTGATCGCCTGCCAGCCCATTGCCGCTGCACATGTTCTTGCGACGGCACACACAAACAGGGCCGAACACAAGGTTCGGCCCTGCTTCATTGCATATCGCACGACGGTACCGCGGAAATTACTTGGCGGCAGCCTTCTTGGCAGCGGCGACCGGCGCGGCAACCGCGTCATTGGCGGCCTGGCGCTGTTCCTGCACGAGCGCATTCAGCGACTCGGCAGTCTTCTGGGTGACCGCCAGGACTTCCTGCGAAACCGCCACTGCGCGCTCGGCATTCTCGCGGCTCAGGCTGACGCCCTTTTCCCACAGGCTGCGCAGGCCATTGATGTCACGCGTCTCCAGTGCCTCGGCGACGAACTCGGCGGAGACCTTGCTCTGCTCCTCGAGCGCCTTGAGCTGCAGCTCGGCCACCGTCTCCAGACCCTTCAGGGCCAGCGACTGGGCCTTGAAGGCACTGTCGGTGAACTGCTTGGTGAAGGCAAAAAGCTGGTTGTTGAGTTGCTGCGTCATGACGTTGTCCTCGTTGAGGATGGGGTAGTGGCAGGCACTCTAACAGCACTTTTTGTGCATTGCAATATATTTTTTGAGGTCTACTTGCGTTGTAAGAAAATATTCATTTAGAAACGCCAGTTTATGGCGCTTCGATGAAACATTGCGACGCGTCAAAGACTGTCGCGGCTACAACTCGCGCCCGACGTGCAGGTCTCGTGCACCACCACCTTGTCCAGCCCCACCAGGCGCGGCTGCAGGCGCTGCCAGATCCAGCGCGCCAGCGTCTCGCTGGTCGGGTTCTCCAGTCCTTCGATCTCATTGAGGTAGTGATGGTCGAGCTGGTCGAACAGCGGCGCGAAGGCCGCCTTCACGTCGGCGAAGTCCATCACCCAGCCCAACTGCGGGTCCGGCTCGCCGGCCACATGGATCTCGACCCGGAACGAATGCCCGTGCAGCCGTGCGCATTTGTGCCCGGCCGGCACGTTCGGCAGCCGATGCGCCGCCTCGAGCTGGAATACCTTGAAGATGTGCATGGCGTAGGCCTGCGTGATGCGATGGATGGACCGGCGGAAGGGTACACGCCCGGTTCTTGGTGGTATCTGGACGTCTTCGGACAGGCAGATGGTGGCTATGGGTGCACTCGAACAACGGCCTACAAGCCCTTGTCTTATGCAATTCTCTGAAGTATATCAGCAGCACCTACCGTCATAGTTACCGTCAGACGCTTCGTACTACCACTACAGGTTCCTGACCATTCTAACGGCTGTCGCTCACATCAGCATGCAATGAAGTCATTTGCGGTCCACACAGCGTGTGGCCCTAAGCCTGGCTAGTTAGTAACCAATCGCAACGAACTGAGCGTTAGAGCTTGTGTTGGCCAACGATAGGGCAGGCAGGATAGATGGGCCCAAGCATCAACGCGTGGGTTTTTGCTCTCGTGATAGCGACCCTGAGAATCTTGCGACTGCGATGGTAAGGGGGCTGGTCGCCCCACCACACGAATGACGAGACCAGTTGTTGTCCATCGTGCCTTGCTTCGCGAACCACGATGACGCCATCGAACTGCTTTCCTTTTGCCTTGTGCACATTCATCACTTGGATACCCATGCTCAGGGTCTTGCGCTTACCCGCAAACCGATAGTCTAGGCGCCACCAGCGCGAACCGCCCGGATTCAATAACAGGTACAAACCACCCCCATCGGTCAGCTTCAATGGCTTACTGGCGGACTTTGCGTTGCGTATGGCGATGTCGGTAAGCGGCATGACGGTAGCACCTCAGGTGGAGGGGTCAGCTACCGTCGAACCTACCGTCGCTTCCATCGAACTACAATGGACAGACTGGGACATGTACGGACAAAGAAGAGGCTTAAACCCTTGGTAAACCTGGGTTTTCTGGACTTCTGTGGACGTCTTCGGATAGGTTCTTGGTGGCTATGGGTGGACTCGAACCACCGACCCCAGCATTATGAGTGCTGTGCTCTAACCGGCTGAGCTACATAGCCTTGGGGGAACCCGCCGTACCGGCATCGGAACGATGCGGGCGGGGCGCGGCAGTTTAGTCGGGTAGCCCGGCAGGTTCAAGTCTGCCGCTTGCCGCCGCTTTGCGCGCCGTGGTTGAATCGGCGGCAGGACTTCGCTGCGGTCTTGCCGGCCATACGGTGCCGTTCGACCCCAGGAGACGACATGATTGATGTAGATGGCTATCGTCCGAATGTCGGTATCGTGCTGCTGAGTGCGGATGGCCGGCTGTTCTGGGCGCGCCGGGTCAATCGCGACGGCTGGCAGTTCCCGCAGGGCGGCATGCGCTCGGACGAGACCCCGCTGGAGGCGATGTACCGCGAGCTGGAAGAGGAAACCGGGCTGGCCGCGCACCACGTCGAGGTGATCAGCGCCACCCACGGCTGGCTGCGCTACCGCCTGCCGAACCGTTACGTGCGCCACCACCAGCGGCCCACCTGCATCGGCCAGAAGCAGGTCTGGTTCCTGCTCAAGCTGGTCGGTGACGAGGACGCGCTGAAACTGGACGCCTGCGACAAGCCGGAGTTCGACCTGTGGCGCTGGGTCGACTTCTGGTACCCCGCCGCGCACGTAGTCAACTTCAAGCGACAGGTGTACGAGCGGGCGCTGCGCCATTTCGCGCCGCTGGTCGAGGATCTGTTCGGCATCCAGCTGGGCAGCCTGCCGCCGCGCGAGGACGCCGGGAACCCGCCCACCGGTCCCCGCGACGGCCGCGCCGCCGCCTGAACGGATGGCCGCGGCCAGTCAATCATAGTTGACAATCATTCGCATTCGCGTTCCAATGCGCACCATGTATATCTGCATGTGCAACGCCGTCACCGACCACGACATTCGCCGCGAAGCCGCCGGTGGCGTGCACACCTTTGCCGAGCTGCAGGCCCGCACCGGCTGCTCGGACTGCTGCGGGTGCTGCGAGCAGGAAGCGCGTGCCACGTTCGACCAGGCCTTGTCGCAGTTCACCTGTTCGCTGCCGCTCGCCACCGCCTGAGCTTCCCTTTCATCGCCCCGCTGCGAAGTCCCCGACTCTGCGGCGACGGATCGTTGCCATTCACCTTGCCACCGATCACACGCGGAGTTTGTATAGTCCGTGTTGTCTTCGATCGGAGTGGAAACCATGAAAGGTGATGCCAGGGTCATCGAGTTCCTCAACAAGGTGCTCTACAACGAACTGACCGCGATCAACCAGTATTTCCTGCATTGCCGCATGCTCAAGAACTGGGGCTACACCGAGCTGGCCGAGCACGAGTACAAGGAATCGATCGAGGAGATGAAGCACGCCGATCACCTGATCGAGCGCATCCTGTTCCTCGACGGCCTGCCGAACCTGCAGCACTTGGGCAAGTTGCGCATCGGCGAGAACCCGCTGGAATCGCTGCAGGGTGACCTGGACCTGGAACTGGCCGCGGTGAAGGACCTGCGCGAGGCGATCGCCTACAGCGAAGGCATTGCCGATTACATCAGCCGCGATCTGTTCAAAAACATCCTGCACGACGAGGAAGAACACATCGACTGGCTGGAAACCCAGTTCAGCCTGGTCAAGGACATCGGCGCGGAACGCTACCTGCAGAGCAAGATGCAGGGCTGAGCCACGCGGCTTGCCGGCCGTCACCCACCCGCCGGCAGCGCCCTGAAGCGTGCTCCCGTTCCTTGACGCTTTCGTCACGCCGGGGCTATACCTTCGGTTTTCCCCGGAACGCGCCGCATGGCCTCACGACCACCACCGCGTTTTGTCGTGCGCCGGCACGACGACGCCAGCCACCGCCGACGCTGGCTGTGGCTGGGCCTGGCCTGGCTCGGCAGCCTGCTGGTGGTCAGCCTGGTCGTTGCTGCGCTGAGCCGGCAGGCGAATGCTCCGGCCGCGGTGGACAACCGCCAGCAACGCGCCCTGCTCGGCCAGATCGACGATCTGAAACAGCAGCTCGCCAACCTGCAGCGGGCGGCCCAGGTCAATGAAATCGCCACCCGCTCGCTGCGCGGCACCCTGGCCCAGCGCGAGGAAGAACTCAACGGCCTGCGCGCCGACCTGGGTTTCTACTCGCGGCTGGTCGGCGGCGACGCCCAGCGGCAGGGACTGAAGCTGCAGGAAGTGAAGCTGCAGCCGATCGCCGGCTCGCGCGGCTGGAACCTCAGCCTGAGCCTGACCCAGAACGCCAAGCGCGGCGACGAGATTTCCGGCAACGCCCTGGTCAGCGTGGAAGGCCTGCGCGGCGACCAGGTGGCGCGGCTGGACTGGCCGGCGCTGGGCGATGCCGCGCAGAAGAGCGGCCTGCCGTTCCGCTTCACCTATTTCCAGCAATTGCACGGCACCATCGTGCTGCCGGCGGATTTCCGTCCGACGCGATTGCGCATCAGCATTCAGCCTGCCAGTGGCGAGCCGGTCAACCGTGCCGTCGCATGGGGCGCCGCACTGAGCGGAAACATCACCAACACCGAAGGGGACCGCGATGCTCAACCGTAGACGCAGCGATCGCAACGATCGCAACAGCAGCAACGAAACCAGCCTGATCGCCCGCGGCACGGTGATCCGCGGCGACCTGCGCTTCAGCGGCGCGCTGCACCTGGACGGGCGCATCGAAGGCAGCGTGCTGGGCGAGGGCGAGGACGCCGTGTTCACGCTCAGCGAACACGGCCAGGTGCACGGCGAGATCCACGTGCCGCAGGCGGTGATCAATGGCCACGTGACCGGCGACGTCAACGTCAGCGTGCGGCTGGAACTGGCGCCGCAGGCACGCATCGACGGCGACCTGCGCTACCACACGCTGGAAATGGCCGCCGGTGCGCAGGTCAACGGGCGTATCTCGCGCCAGGCCGGAGACGCCCCGCGCGAATTGCCGGCGCCGGACGCCGAACTCGACGAGGCCATGCCGGCCTGAAGCGGTATGCTTGGCTCCAGTCCGCCCCGCCCCCATCTAGATGCCCATGGAAACTCTCGTCGCGATCCCCGATTACCGCAGCAGTGGTGCCCCGCTGGTGTTCACCGCCGCCGCCGCGCACAAGGTGCATGAGCTGATTGCCGAAGAAGGCAACCCGGCGCTGAAGCTGCGCGTATACATCTCCGGCGGCGGCTGCTCGGGCTTCCAGTATGGCTTCACCTTCGACGAGGCCCAGGCCGAGGACGACCTGGCGATCGAGCGCGACGGCGTGACCCTGCTGTGCGACCCGCTGTCGCTGCAATACCTGGGCGGCGCACAGATCGACTATGCCGAGAACCTCAGCGGCGCGCAGTTCGTGATCAGCAACCCGAACGCCAAGACCACCTGCGGCTGCGGCTCCTCGTTCTCGGCCTGAGCGCGCCGCCGATGGATCGGGCCAAACTGCCGCCGCCGAACACGTTCGCCGGGCTCAGCCTGGTCCTCGATCGCGTCGCCGAGTCGCGCGACGAGTCGGTGTGGATCGTCGAACAGGCCCGCTCGCCGCAAGCGCGCTACCTGCTGCTGGACCATGCCGGCGAAGCCTTCCTGCACCGCGACCGGGATGCGTTGCGCTGGCTCGACAGCGACGAGCGCGAACGGTGGCTCGGCGAGCAGCGCGCCAGCCTGCTCGGCATCGCCTACGAGCGTCCGCATTTCTTGCTGGTGGCGGACGACCCTACGCGCCTCGCCGAGCTGGAGCATGCACTCGACGCACGCCGCATGAGCCTGCGCGGCGCCGGCCTGCAACTGGCGACCGACGAGGCCGGCCTGTTCGCCTACGCCAAGGGCCTGGCGCACTGGCAGCGCGAGACGCGCTTCTGTGCGCATTGCGGCGCGCCGCTGCTGCTGGTCGCCGCCGGCCATCGCGCGCAATGCACCAACCCGGATTGCGCGCGGCTGCACTTCCCGCGCACCGACGCCGCCGTGATCATGCTGGTCGAGCACGACGGCGCCTGCCTGCTCGGCCGCCAGGCCGGCTGGCCGCCCGGCCGCTATTCCACCCTGGCCGGCTTCGTCGAGCCGGGCGAGGCGCTGGAGGACGCGGTGCGCCGCGAAGTGGCCGAGGAAGCCGGCGTGATCGTCGACGAGGTGCGCTACCACTCCTCGCAGCCGTGGCCGATGCCCGCCTCGCTGATGGTCGGCTTCATCGCCACGGCGCGCTCGCGGCACATCGCAAGGCGCGACCACGAGCTGGAAGACGCACGCTGGTTCACCCCCGAGCAGATCATCGACGGCATCGCCGACGGCAGCTTCCTGCCATCCACGCGCCTGTCGGTCTCCTACCAGTTGCTGGCGCACTGGCTGCGGCAGCGCGCGGGGCTGGAGCTGGATGCGCTGGTCGCCGGCGCCACACCGCGCTGACCCCGGCGCGAACTTCGCGTCAATCCTCCGGTCCCAGCCGCATCCACCACGAAGGATCGGCGGCGATGGCGCACGGAAGCACCCCGCACTCTGCCCGCGAGTCTTCGCCTGCGCGCTCCTGGCGGGCCGCATGCCGTCGCGGCGTCATCCTCGGCAGCGTCACGGCGCTGCACCTGCTCACCCTGGCGCTGGTGCTGCGCCCCGCGCTGCCGTACCGAGCGGCGCGCACCACCGGCCACGACAACGGCGAGGCATTGCAGCTCAGCTTCGTCGCACGGCCCGACAGGCCGCGATCCACCAACCCGCCGCCACGACTGCCGCGACCCCGGACGACGCGCCTGGCAAGGTCGGCGGCCGCAGCGCAAACACCGGGCGCCGTTGCGTCATCGCAGGTGCTCGTCACCTCCCCGCCGGCAAACCTGCCGGACGGCTCCGGTGACTACCACGCTGCCCTTGCCGGGGCGGGCAACACGCAATGGGCGCCACGCGTGCGCCTGCCGGGTTCGGGCCTGCCGCCACGCGCCGGTATCCTGCTGCGCAGCGGGCCGAGCCTGCGGCAGGCCGTGCGCGCGATGACCACCGCCAGCCGCTGCAAGTACGAGCGCATGAAGATGGAACGCAGCGCCAACCAGTTCGTTACGCGTCAGCTGGTCGAACGGGCGCTTGACGCCGACGGCTGCGGCCCGCAGCTCGATCGTGCGGCGGCCGACGGCACCGTCGATGCGATCTCGCATCGCGCGATTTTCGGCAACTGACCGCGCCGGGTGATACCGACGCCGGCACGTCGCTTACAATGCAGCCACTGTCTGCGAGTTCCTCCGTCATGGCCATCCGTCTGCTCGTTGCCCTCGTCGCCCTCGGTCTGCTGCACCTCATGCCGCAACTGGCACGCTGGCGCGGCGACGGCCTGTTCCGCCGCTGGGTGGCGCAATTGGCAGACACCAGCGGCGGCGGTCGCGTGGCGCTGGCCCTGCTGCTGCCGCTGATCCTGTGCGCGCTGCTGGAGTGGCTGCTCGGGCGTTCGCCGCTGGGCGAGTTGCTGCCGCTGCTGTTTGCGTTGGTGGTGTTGCTGTACTGCTTCGGCCCGCGCGAATTCGAAGCTGACCTGGAGGCGATCCTGGACGCCCCGGACGGCGCCAGCCGCGAAGCCGCGGCGCAGGCGCTGGCCGACGATGGTCAGCCGATTCCGTGGAACGCGCCGGCGCTGGGCGAAGCGATCGTCTATGCCGCGTTGCGCCGGCGCTTCGCCGTGCTGCTGTGGTTCTTCCTGCTCGGCCCGGCCGGTGCGCTGGGGTACCGGCTGGCGCAGACGCTGGGTCGCAACGACGCGCTGCGGCTCGATCCGGACGGCCGCCGCGCCGCCGGCTACGTGGCCAACGCGCTGGACTGGCTGCCGGCGCAGCTGCTGACCTTCACCCTGGCCGTGGTCGGCCACTGGGAAGCGGTGATCGGTGCCTGGCGGCGCTGGCACAGCCAGGCCGCGCCGACCAGCTGGTACGGCGCCGGCCCGGGTTTCCTGGGTGCCGCGGCACAGGCCGACGTGCTGATCGACATCGAGGCCGGCGACGGTTACGCCGAGGAGCACAGCGATCCGCTGGCCGAGCTGCGGCGTCTGCGCAGTGCCCTGCTGCGGGCACTGCTGGTCTGGCTCAGCGTGGTGGCGCTGATCGTGATCGGCGGCTGGGTGAGCTGATCCGCCCGACGCCCGCCGCGGGCGTCGACGTTACGCGAGATCGCCGCGCAATTCGCGCACCCGCGCCTCCAGGGACGCCGCCGTGACCTGCGATGATGGTTGCGCGGCATCCACCACCAGTTCCACCCGCGCCCGGAACCGCCGCGGCAGGCGCGCGCGGCGCAGCATCGAGTCGCGCCGGCTCCACACGCTGCCCCACAGGCCGCGCAACGCCATCGACACCACCGGCACCGGCCGCCGCGCCAGGATCTTCTCCACGCCGGGCCGGAATGGCGCGATTTCGCCGTCACCGGTCAAGCCGCCTTCCGGGAAGACGCACACCACCTCGCCCTCGGCCAGCGCCGCATCGATGGCGTCGTAGGCCTGCTGCAGCACCGCGGGATCTTCCTTGTGGCCGGCGATCGGGATCGCTTTGGCAGTGCGGAACACGAAGCTCAACAGCGGGATGTTGAAGATCCTGTAATACATCACGAAGCGCATCGGCCGGCGCAAGTTCGCCATCAGCAACAGCGGGTCCATGAAGCTGACGTGGTTGCACACCAACAGCGCCGGCCCTTCCTCGGGAATCTGTCCGGCACCATCGGCGCGCACCCGGTACAGCGTGTTTACCAGCACCCAGGTGATGAAGCGCATCAGGAACTCGGGCACCAGGGTGAAGATGTACCAGGCCACCAGCACGTTGAGCAGCGCCGCGGCCAGGAAGATCTGCGACGCATCCAGGCCCAGCGCACCCAGCCCCAGGCCGAAACCGGCCGCCAGCACGATCAGCAGCGCGTTCAGGATGTTGGTGCCGGCGATGATCCGCGACAGCTTCTCGCGCGGCGCGCGCGCCTGCACGAAGGCAAACAGCGGCACCACATAGAAGCCGGCGAACATGCCGATCAGGGTGAGGTCGAGCGCGACACGCCAGTTGCCCGCGCCGCGCAGGAAAGCCAGCCAGTCCAGCCCACGTACGGACGCCACACCGTGCCGCGCGAAGTACAGGTCCACGCCGAACGCAGTCAGCCCGAATGCGCCCAGTGGCACCAGTCCGATCTCCACCCGCCGGCCCGACATCTTCTCGCACAGCAACGCACCGAGGCCGGTGCCGATCGAGAACAGGGTCAGCACCAGCGTGTTCACCGAGCCGTCGCCGCCCAGCGTCTCGCGCGTGTAGATCGGCAACTGCGCGATCAGCACCGTGCCGAAGAACCAGAACCACGAGATGCCCAATACCGCGTTGAACACCGCGCGATCGGCGCGGGTGATCGCCAGCACCCGCGCGGTCTCGCTGAACGGATTCCAGTTGAATTTCAATTCCGGCGCGGTCGCCGGCGCCGGCGGAATCCGGCGACTGGCCAGATAGCCGGCCACCGCCACCGCGATGGTGGCACCCGACGCCAGCAGCGGCCCCACGCCGGCCACCAGCATCAGCGAGTTGCCGGCGATCATGCCCACCAGCATCGCCATCTGCGTGCCCATCTCCACCAATCCGTTGCCGCCGACCAGCTCGGCCGGCTTCAGCGCCTGCGGCAGGATCGCGTACTTGATCGGCCCGAACATGGTCGAGTGCATGCCCATCATGAACAGCACGACCAGCAGCAGCGACGTGTGGTGCGTGTAGAAACCGTACGCGGCCAGCGCCATCGCGCCGATCTCGAACAGCTTCACGTAGCGGGTGATCCGGCTCTTCTCGTACTTCTCGGCCAGCTGGCCCGCCGTGGCGGAGAACAGGAAGAACGGAATGATGAACAGTGCCGGTGCCAGGTTGGTGTAGAGCGACACCGTGTGATCGTCCAGCCCCATCTGGAACGCCACCAGCATCACCAGCGCATTGCGGAATGCATTGTCGTTGAACGCCCCCAGCGCCTGGGTCCAGAAGAACGGTGCAAAGCGCCGCTTGCCCAGCAATGCGAATTGGCTCATGCGATGTCCTGGGTTGGTGCCGCCACGCCCACCGCGGAGGGTGCGAGGGGACCTGGCAAGTATTGCCGCGTGTGACTTGCGGACACAACCAGACACAAAAAAACGCCACCCATCAAGGGTGGCGTTTCTTCAAGGCAAGTTCAGAGCGTCAGAACAGCATGCTCATCCCTTTGTACGTGTTGCTTAGTAGTCGTACGTCATGGAGAGACGCACGTAACGCGGCGACTGGAAGTAGGTGCCGAGACCATAGGTGTTCGAAACCGTACCCACGTCGGTCTGCGAGCGCGGGGTCGTGTTGGTAACCCGACGCTGGTTGAGCACGTTGAAGACGTTGAGCGAGAAGCCCAGCTTGTGGTCGGCAAACGCCGGACGGTAAGTCACCGCCAGATCGACCTTCTCCGTCCACGGCGTGTTGCCCACCGCACCCGGACCGCTGGGCTGACCGAAGCAGAAGTGGTAGTCGCCACCGTAGCCGATCGGATCAGTCTGGTTGGCACCAAAGCGACCCAAGCAGGTCTTCGGCGTACCCGACTGGATGCGCGCTGCGGCGGAGAGCAGCCATTCCGGCGTGAGCTGGTAGCTGCCGCGGATCTTCAACTGGTGCCGGCGGTTGTTCGCCAACAGGCCGCCGCTGGCAATCATCAGCTCGGCTGCATCCCAGTCTTCCGTCTTGGACACGTCATCCTGGCCCAGGTCGGAACGCACCTGACCCTCGGTGTTGCCCCAGCTGCGCGAGAACGTGTAGTCCACGCGTGCCTGCCACTTGCCGTTGAACGGGTGCTCCAGGTACATGTCGAGCGCGTAGTACTTACGCTTGGCACCCTGGTTGAAGCCCCAGTCAGCCTGCGACATCTGGACGCTCTTGTAGCCGCCGTTCGAGTCGTTGAGCAGGAAGGTGTTGGTGCGGCCCGGGTTGAAGATATAGCAGCTGTGAATGTCGAGCGTGGAGGTATCGACGCCCTGCGCAATCAGCTTGTCTTCGATCTTGCCGCCGTCGCAGACGTCATCGATCGCAGACTGCAGCTTGCGGTAGGTCGCCTTTGCACCATAGGCCCAATCCGAGCCCAGCGTCTTGTCGAAACCAAGAATGGCTTCATCCTGGTATTGCGACTTCAGATCGGTCGGGGCGAAGGTCTTGTTGTCCGGTGCGATACCGTACTCGCCGTTGGCCGACACCGGACCTGGACCCAGTGCGGTCAGACCGGTCGGGGCACCAGTCACCGGGTCGATACCGGTGTAGGTGGAGTACTCGCGCGTGAAAGTGGAGGCAGAGGCACCACGAATGGCCACGCTGTTGGGCAGCGCGAGGAAGTAGCGACCGAGGTTGCCATAAACCTTGAACGAGGAGTCACCGAACACGTCCCAGCTGGCGCCCAGACGCGGTGCCCACTGGTTCTTCTGATCGACGTACGGCTTGGCTGCGCTGTTGTAGTTGGTGAAGTGATCGTTGCGCACGCCCAGGCTGAGCATCACGTTGTCGCTGACCTGCCAGCGGTCTTCCAGATAGAACGCCTTCTGCTTGACCGACATGCTGGTGGTGGTCTTGAAGATGTACTTCTGGACGTAGTAGCCATTGCCGCCCGGAGCACCGACACCGAGCGCCGAATTGATCGGCGCAGTCGGCTTGCCGGACTTGCTGTAGATCCAGAGGTAACCCGGGCCACCCATGTCCTGGCCCTGGTTGTGGGCGAAGTAGGACTGGTTGTCGATACCGAGCGCGAGGTGGTGATCACCCAGCTGGTATTCCAAGTCGGCGCGCAGGCCGCGCGTCTTGCTGCCCGCATCCGGCGTGGTGATCACGTAATCCGTAACACCGTTGCGGATCGGGGTACCACCGGTGATGGCCGGATTCTGGTTGGTCACGCCCGAGAGGAACGGCAGTGTGGCGCTGAGCCCCGGGATGACAGTGTAGTTCTCGGTCTTGCTCTTGCCGTAAGTCACCGACAGCGTCAGGTCATCGGTGATGTAACCGGTGTACTTGGCGATATCGTACCTGTTGGCGTCCTTGGTCGAGGTCGGATGGCCCGTGATCCCGGCGCTGTGCATGCCGGTGGCATAGCTGTAGTTATACAGGTCGCCGCTGTAGGACGTGTTGCTCTTGATGTGGGTGTATTCCAGGATGTTGCTGTCGTTGATGTTCCAGTCGAACTTGGTGTACAGCTTGGGCAGGCTGTACTTGTACTCGTTGACTGTCTGCACGCCAGCGGCGGAGGTCGAGGTGCTCGTACCCCGCTGCTTTTCGGACTCGGCCGACACGAACATGTACAGGCGATCGCGGATCAGCGGACCACCGGCATAGACCGAATAGGTGGTATCCCAGCTGGTGTTGTTCTTGCGATTGCGATAGATCGTGCCCGGCAGGTTCGGGTTGGTATAGACATAGCCCGGCGGCAGCTGATTGTTCGGGTAGTAGATGTTTTCCGGATCATTGGCCAGCGACTTGGGCGCCCAAGTCACCTGGGCGCCGAAATGCCACTCGTTGGTACCGCGCTTGCCGACCTGGCTGATCACGCCGCCATCCGAACGACCGTACATGGCGCTGTAGCCGCCGGTGTAGGTTTCCTGCTGGTCAATCGAGCCATACGGCAGGCCAACGCCACCCAGAGCCTTCAGCGGATCGGTCGTGTTGAAACCGTTGATGTAGTAGGCATTCTCAGTGACGCCGGCACCGCCGAACGAAACCGTCCGGCCAAAGGCGCCATTGCCGGCGACCGCGCCCGGAGCAAGCAGGGCAATCGACTCGGCGTTGCGGCCGATCGGCAGCTTGGCCAGTTCCTGGGCGGTGATGACCGTGCGCGAGTCAACCGAGGAGACGTCGATCACGGGAAGCGCATTGGCCTGAACCGTCACCGCACCCAGGTTCTGGGCGTTTTCCACGCCAGCAAAGGACACCGCCGTACCGGCGCCAACAACAAGGTTGACATTGTCACGCGTGTCGACCGTCACGCCATCCTTCTTGAGGGTGACCGTGTAGGTGCCGAGCGGAAGATTGGCGACGCGGTAGCGTCCGGTGCTGTCAACAGCAACCTCGCGGGTAATACCGGTGGAGCCACTTACCGTGACGGTCTCGCCAGAGGCAGCTGGCGCCTGGCCGAAGATGCTGCCGGTGGTCGCCTGACCGAAGGCCATGCCACTGAAGCCCAGACCCAGCGCCAGGGCGAGCGCGGTGCGCTGCAGCTGCCCCGCCTTGAAATTTTTACGCGAATTCATCGTGGTGACTCCCCATGGTTCGGCCCGAAAGATCCGGGCACAAGAAACTTTTGTGTGTTCGTGACATCCAAGGGCGGCATCCTGGAAACTCTGCAAGCCCATGCCGATCCATATGATTTAGACTAGGTTTCTTACGCAAACAGACGCGTAAGTTATTGCGACGTTAATTCAAGAAAACGCGCAGGTCAACCGGCTCTTAACTTAAATTCGCAGATTTCTACACTTGACTTGTGACATAAACTTACACTAGACCCACTACACAAGGCGGTCTTCCTGATGGACGCGCAAATGCCTACTGCCCCGCAAGACGCAGAAACTTTCGCCGAACGCATCAAATTGCTGATCCAGCGCGTGGGGAGTGCCACGGAGATCGCCCGAATGTGCGGCTTCTCCGAGGGCGTGGTACGCAGCTGGCGCGACGGCAACACCGATCCATCGCGCGCACGTTGCGTGACACTGGCCAAAACGCTGGGCATCTCGCTGGTCTGGCTGGTGGCCGGCGAGGGAACGCTGCAGGTCGACCCCAGCCCCGTCGGCATGGATGAGCAGTACAGCTCGGAAAAGGCCTCGCCGCAGCGCGCCCATGCTCGCCTGGGTGCTGCGCATGACCACATCGCCACCACCACGGCGGTCGATGCGCAGCGGCTGGATACTGCCGTACGCATCCTGCAATCGGAGCTGAGCCTGGCCGACAGCCGTCTGTCGCTGTCCGAGAACACCGACCTGCTCAGTCAACTCTATGAGATGCTCGGTCCCGGCGGGACTCACGTGGATCCACTCGCCATGGTGACGTTCAACCAGCGGCTGGCCGAGCGGATCCGTCAGGAGCGCAACACGGCCTGACTCACGATCTGGTGCACCACCAAGAGAACGCGGCAGCCAACCAGGCTGCCGCGTTTTTTATGGCTTGCTCTCGGACTCAGAGCAGGGCGATGTCGGCGATGGCGCTGAACTGGGCTTTCAGCTGGCTCAGCAGGGCCAGCCGGTTGGCGCGCACTGCCGGGGTATCAGCGTTCACCAGCACGTTGTCGAAGAACGCATCCACCGATGCCTGCAGCTGCGACAGGCGAGCCAGCACCGCGGTGTAGTCGCCGGTGGCCAGGGCAGCCGCGCTGTCCTGCTGTGCCGAGGCCAATGCATCGGCCAAGTCGCGCTCCGCATCCGCCTCGAAGTGCGCCGGGTCGACGACCCGGCCGACCGGCGGCGCGCCGGCCTCTTCGGCCTGCTTGCGCAGGATGTTGGCGACCCGCTTGTTGGCGGCGGCCAGGCTGGCGGCTTCCGGGCGGCGACCGAACTCCGCCACCGCGCGCAGGCGGCGGTCGAAATCCGCCAGGCTGACCGGCTGCACCGCCAGCACCGCCTCGAACTGCGTGTTGTCGAACCCCTGCTCGGCGTAGTAGCCGCGCAGGCGGTCGAACACGAAGTCGTACAGCTCGTCGGTCAGGATCGCCCGCCGCTGGCCCGCGTTCAGGGCCGGCGGCTTGCCATCCTTGCCCGGCTTCAGACCCGCCGCCAGCGCCGCGTCCGGCAGCAGTTCCAGCGCTTCGATGAAGCTGGCACGCAGATCCAGTTCCAGGCCGCCCTCGATCAAGGTGCGGGCCAGGCCCAGCGCGGCGCGGCGCAGGGCGAACGGATCCTTGTTGCCGCCGGGCTTCATGCCTACCGCGAAGATGCCGGCCAGGGTGTCCAGCCGTTCGGCCACGGCCAGTACCTGGCCGAGCCGGTCGGCGGCGATGGTGTCACCACCGAAGCGCGGCTGGTAGTAGCTGTCCAGCGCCTCGGCCACCGCCGTCGTCTCGCCGTCGTGGCGGGCGTAATAGCGACCCATCACGCCCTGCAGTTCGGGGAACTCGCCGACCATGCGGGTCAGCAGGTCGCACTTGCTCAGCGAGGCGGCGCGGGTGGCCGAGGCGGCATCAACGCCGACCCGGTTCGCGACGACCCGTGCCAGTTCGGCCACACGCACGCTCTTGTCCCACAGGCTGCCCAGCGCCTGTTGGTAGGTGACGCCCTTGAGCTGCTCCTGGTAGCCGGCCAGCGGCGTCTTCAGATCCTCGTCCCAGAAGAACTTGGCGTCGGCGAAGCGCGGCCGGATCACCCGCTCGTAACCCTTGCGGATCTCGGCCGGGTCCTTGCTCTCGATGTTCGCGATGCCGATGAAATGCTCGGTCAGCTTGCCGTCGGCGTCGAATACCGGCACGAACTTCTGGTTCGCCACCATGGTGGTCACCAGCGCCTCGGGCGGCACGCCGAGGAACTCGCGCTCGAACGTGCAGGCGATCGCCACCGGCCATTCGGTGAGGTTGGCCAGCTCGTCCAGCAATGCATCGTCCAGCCGCGGCAGGCCGCCGGTGACCGCGGCGGCCACGCCGACCTGGTCGCGGATGCGCTGGCGCCGTTCGTGCGGATCGGCCAGCACGTTGCAGGCGCGCATCGCATCCAGCCAGCCATCCGCGTCGGCCAGGTGCACCGGCTGCGGGTGCATGAAGCGGTGGCCGCGCGACTTGCGGCCGCTGTGCAGGCCCAGCACGCTGCCGTCGATGATGTTGGCGCCGTGCAGGATCACCAGCCAGTGCGCCGGGCGCACGAAGCTGTAGTCATGGTCGGCCCAGCGCATCGGCCGCGGGATTGGTAGCGTCTTCAGCGCCTCGTCGATGATTTCCGGTAGCAGCGCCGCCACCGGCTGGCCCGGCTTGACCGTGCGCCAGACATACCAGCCGCCCTTGTCGGTTTCCAGTTTTTCCAGCTGTTCGACGCCGACGCCGCAGGACTGCGCGAAGCCAAGCAACGCCTTCGACGGCTGGCCCGCCGCATCGAGTGCCGCGGCCAGCGCCGGGCCACGGCGTTCCAGCGCCTGCTCCGGCTGAGTCACGGCTACCGCCGGGATATACGCGGCCAGGCGGCGCGGCGAGGCGTAGGCCTGGGCCAGATCGAGCCCGGCGTCGATGCCGCGCCTGGCCAGGCCGTCGCAGATGCCGCGCAGGAAAGCGGCGGACAGTTCATCCAGCGCCTTCGGCGGCAGCTCCTCGGTGCCCAGTTCGATCAACAGCGACTTGGCGACGCTCATGCGGCCTGCTCCTTCGCGTTCCTGGACGACGCGTGCTTCAGGCCCGGGAAACCGAGCTTCTCGCGCTGCGCCACATAGGTCTCGGCCACGCTGCGCGACAGCGTGCGCACGCGCAGGATGTAGCGCTGGCGCTCGGTGACGCTGATCGCGCGGCGCGCGTCGAGCAGGTTGAAGGTATGGCTGGCCTTCATCACCTGCTCATACGCCGGCAGCGGCAGATTCGCCGCAACCAGCTGGTTGGCAGTGGCCTCGCACACGTCGAACCAGTGCAGCAGCTCGGGCACATTCGCGTGCTCGAAGTTGTAGGTGCTCTGCTCCACCTCGTTCTGGTGGAACACGTCGCCGTAGGTCACGATGCCGCGCGGGCCGTCGGTCCAGACCAGGTCGTAGACGTTGTCCACGTTCTGCAGGTACATCGCCAGCCGCTCCAGGCCGTAGGTGATCTCGCCGGTCACCGGGCGGCATTCGAGTCCGCCAGCCTGCTGGAAGTAGGTGAACTGGGTGACTTCCATGCCGTTCAACCAGACTTCCCAGCCCAGGCCCCAGGCGCCCAAGGTCGGCGACTCCCAGTTGTCCTCGACGAAGCGCAGGTCGTGCACCAAGGGATCGAGGCCCAATTCTTTCAGCGAGCCGATGTAAAGATCGAGGATGTTCTCGGGATTGGGCTTCATCACCACCTGGTACTGGTAGTAATGCTGCAGCCGGTTCGGATTCTCGCCGTAGCGGCCATCGGTGGGCCGGCGCGAGGGCTGTACGTAGGCCGCCGCCCAAGGCTCGGGGCCAAGCGCGCGGAGAAACGTGGCGGGGTGGAAGGTGCCGGCGCCGACCTCGGTATCGAGTGGCTGCAGCAGCACACAGCCCTGCGCCGCCCAGTAGCGGTTGAGGGTCTGGATCACATCCTGGAAGGTGCGTGCGGACATGGTTTTCCGTGACCTTGGGTAAAGCGCGTTAGTATAGCTGCAGCGCGCTTTTCCGCCGGATTCCGGTCGGGAAGCGCATCGCGGGGGACGCATCCGGATGGCCGCTTCACCTCAAATTGCATCCCTGCTCGGCCGGCGTGGCCGACTGGAGCTGGACGAACTGCTGGCGACGCTGGTGGTCGACGGTTACCTGCTGGCCGATGATGCCAAACAGGTGCGCATGGGTGTTCGGGCCGGTCGCAGCACGGTCGAGCTGCATCCGCTGGTGCTGATCGCGAACGCCAGGTTGACGAACCAGCACGATCCGGGCCGCCCACTGAGCCTGGAGGGCCTGACCGAATGGCTGGCCAGCCATGCCGGGCTGCCGTACCTGAAGATCGACCCGATGAAGATCAACGTCGCCGCAGCGACCCAGGTGGTGAGCCACGCCTATGCCAAGCGCCACCGCATCCTGCCGATCGCGGCCGCACCGGGCGAAGTAACGTTCGCCACCTGCGAGCCGTTCGAAGCCGGCTGGGCGCCGGATCTGGCGCAGATGCTGCGGCGGGACATCAAGCGCGTGGTGGCCAGCCCGATCGACATCAACCGCTACCTGCAGGAGTTCTACGGCGTCCAGCGCTCGATCCAGCTGGCGCAGGACGCCAAGGGCGGCAGCGATGCCTCTTCCGCCATCCTCAATTTCGAGCAGCTGGTCGAGTTGGGCAAGAGCGGCGAAGTCGGCGCCGACGACCGCCACGTGGTGCACATCGTCGACTGGCTGTTGCAGTACGCGTTCGAGCAGCGTGCCTCGGACATCCACCTGGAACCACGCCGAGAGACCGGGCACATTCGCTTCCGCATCGACGGCGTGATGCAGAAGGTGTTCGAACTGCCCTCGCCGGTGATGACCGCAGTGACCGCGCGCATCAAGATCCTGGCGCGCATGGACGTGGCCGAAAAGCGCCGCCCACAGGATGGCCGCATCAAGACCCGCTCCTCATCCGGTCGCGAGGTGGAGCTGCGCATCTCGAACATGCCCACCGCATTCGGCGAGAAGGTGGTGATGCGCATCTTCGACCCCGATCTGGTGGTGAAGGATTTCGCCCAGCTCGGCTTCTCGCCAGGTGAGGGCGCCAACTGGCGCAGCATGGTCGAGCGGCCGCACGGCATCGTGCTGGTGACCGGCCCCACGGGCTCGGGCAAGACCACCACGCTGTATTCCACGCTGAAGCACCTGGCCACGCCGGAGCTCAACGTATGCACGGTGGAAGATCCGATCGAAATGGTCTCGCCGGAGTTCAACCAGATGCAGGTGCACGCGGCGATCGAGCTGGATTTTGCCGCCGGTGTGCGCACGCTGCTGCGGCAGGACCCGGACATCATCATGATCGGCGAGATCCGCGACCTGGAGACCGCGCAGATGGCGGTGCAGGCCTCGCTCACCGGCCACCTGGTGCTGTCCACCCTGCACACCAACGACGCACCGAGCGCGGTCACCCGCCTGCTCGACCTGGGCGTGCCGCATTACCTGATCCAGTCCACCCTCACCGGCGTGGTGGCGCAGCGACTGGTGCGCACGCTGTGCCCGCACTGCAAGCGGGCAGCCGCGCAGGACCCGCAGGCCTGGACCGTACTCACTCATGGCTGGAACATGCCGGTGCCGCCGCAGGTGTTCCAGCCGGTCGGCTGCCTGGAATGCCGCAATACCGGCTTCCTCGGCCGCACCGGCATCTACGAGATGCTGAAACTGTCGCCGCGGCTGCGCGGCATGATCTCGGCCCAGCTCGACCTGAGCGGGTTCGGTCAGGCGGCCCTGTCCGAGGGCATGCGCCCGCTGCGCATCTCTGCGGCGGATCAGGTGGCGGCCGGGCTGACCACCGTGCAGGAAGTCCTCACTGTCTTGCCGCCGATCGACGCATTCGATGATACTCAGCCGTAAAGACGTCCAGATGATGCGTGACCGACTCCCTGCATGAAATCCGTACTGATCATCCGCACCGGTCGCGCGCCGGACCGCATCCGGGCCCGTCACGGCGACTTTCCCCACTGGTTTCGGCTTGGCGCTAGATTGCACCCACAGCAGCTGCAGATTGTCGATGTCGCAGCCGGCGAGGCATTACCAGCGCCGCGGGAGGTCGCCGGAGCCATCATCACCGGCTCGGCAGCCATGGTCACCGAACGCTCGGTATGGAGCGAACGCACCGCCGGCTGGATCCGCGATGCGATGGACGTCGAGCTGCCCTTGTTCGGCGTCTGCTACGGCCACCAGCTGATGGCCCACGCGCTGGGCGGACGCGTCGATTATCTGCCGGGCGGTCGTGAAATCGGCACCCAGGCGATCGAGTTGTCAGCTACCGGGGCGCTGGATCCGTTGGCGCGTGGGCTACCGGCCAGCTTCCGCGCGCACACCACGCACGAACAAAGCGTGATCGAGCCACCGGGTGGTGCTGCCGTACTGGCTCGATCGGCGCGGGATCCGCATCAACTGCTGCGTTACGGACCACATGCGCTCAGCGCACAATTCCACCCCGAGTTCAATGCCGATGTGATGCGCGCCTATATCCGTCGCAAGCATGCCGACATGCAGCGCGAGGGTTCGGACCCGCAACAAATCTACAGCGCAGTGGCCGCCACGCCGATCGCCCGCGGACTGCTGCGCCAGTTCTCACGCCGCCACCGCTGGATCGCGGCCGCGGGCTGAAACCTCAGCTGCGCAGGCGGCGGGCGATCGCATCGCGCGAGAACAACGCAAACACCACGCCGAACAGAAAACCGCCGATGTGCGCCCACCAGACATAGGCGCCATAGCTCGGCCCCGCATAGCTGAACAGCAGTTGCAGCAGAACCCAGAGGCCGATCAGCAGGAACGCCGGCACCCGCACGAATTCCAGGTACAGCCCCAGCGGCAGCACCAGGCCGAGCCGCGCACGCGGGAACAGTGCCACATACGTGCCGACCACCGCCGATACCGCGCCGCTGCAACCGATGATCGGCAGGCGGACACCGGTCAGGGACAACGCGCCGATCAGATTCGCCACGACCCCGCCGACCACGAACAGCAGCAGGAACCGCAGCGAACCCAACGCACGCTCGCCCGGCAGCCCGAAGATCGCCAGGAACAGCAGGTTGCTCAGCAGATGCAGCCAGGTCACGTGGATGAACAACGCCGTGAACAGACGCAGCAAGGCCGGATCGGTCAGCTGCGGCAGCAGCGCCTCATGCGGGTCGAAGATATTCGCCGGCACCGTACCCCATTCCAGCAACAGGGAGATTCGCTGCGTGGCAGGCATCAACGCCAGCCCCACGAAACATACCACGCAGACCGTCACCATCAGCAAGGTGGCCCAGTGCCAGCGAGGGCGGCGGCGCGTTTCGACGTGGACAAACAAGGGCGCTCCCCAGGCATGCGCGCGGATCGCGGCGTGCCGACATCATAGGCGATGACGGACGACCCACATAAAGGCAATCAATCGGCCTGTCAGCCGACCGGCAGCCGTTGTTGGTCACGGCCAGCGGTGCCAGCGGCGCAAAAAGAAAAACCCCCACCGTTGCCGGTGAGGGTGTTTCAGGATAAAGCCCCTGGCGGTGACCTACTCTTGCATGGCAAAGCCACACTACCATCGGCGCATGCGCGTTTCACTTCTGAGTTCGGGATGGGATCAGGTGGGACCACGCCGCTATGGCCGCCAGGGAAGGGGTTGAAGCAGCGCAAGATGCGCCCGCTTCAGTCTGGAGACAAAGCCTTTCTGAAGAGTCCGCCATGGATGGCGGGTTTTGCTCTTCGCGAAAAGGACTTCGCGTCAATAAGGTGTAAACGAGTGACAAGCGTCGAGGTGAATTCGAATCAGACAAGCTTCGGGAACAAACGAAGCGTCTTGGGGTTATATGGTCAAGCCGCACGGCTCATTAGTATCAGTTAGCTGAACGCATTGCTGCGCTTCCACACCTGACCTATCAACCACCTGGTCTTGATGGTGCCTTAAGGAGAGTCAAGCTCTCGGGAGATCTCATCTTGGGGCGTGCTTCCCGCTTAGATGCTTTCAGCGGTTATCACTTCCGTTCGTAGCTACCGGGCAATGCCTCTGGCGAGACAACCCGAACACCAGCGGAACGTCCACTCCGGTCCTCTCGTACTAGGAGCAGCCCCCCCCAAATCTCCAACGCCCACGACAGATAGGGACCGAACTGTCTCACGACGTTCTGAACCCAGCTCGCGTACCACTTTAAATGGCGAACAGCCATACCCTTGGGACCGGCTACAGCCCCAGGATGTGATGAGCCGACATCGAGGTGCCAAACACCGCCGTCGATATGAACTCTTGGGCGGTATCAGCCTGTTATCCCCGGAGTACCTTTTATCCGTTGAGCGATGGCCCTTCCATACAGAACCACCGGATCACTAAGACCTACTTTCGTACCTGCTTGATCCGTCGATCTCGCAGTCAAGCACGCTTATGCCTTTGCACACAGTGCGCGATGTCCGACCGCGCTGAGCGTACCTTCGTGCTCCTCCGTTACTCTTTGGGAGGAGACCGCCCCAGTCAAACTACCCACCATACACGGTCCCTGACCCGGATTACGGGCCGAGGTTAGAACGTCAAGCACTTCAGGGTGGTATTTCAAGGATGGCTCCATGCAAACTGGCGTCTGCACTTCAAAGCCTCCCACCTATCCTACACAGAAGAACTCAACGTTCAGTGTAAAGCTATAGTAAAGGTTCACGGGGTCTTTCCGTCTTGCCGCGGGAACGCTGCATCTTCACAGCGAATTCAATTTCACTGAGTCTCGGGTGGAGACAGCGCCGCTGTCGTTACGCCATTCGTGCAGGTCGGAACTTACCCGACAAGGAATTTCGCTACCTTAGGACCGTTATAGTTACGGCCGCCGTTTACTGGGGCTTCGATCAAGAGCTTCGCCTTGCGGCTGACCCCATCAATTAACCTTCCAGCACCGGGCAGGCGTCACACCCTATACGTCCACTTTCGTGTTTGCAGAGTGCTGTGTTTTTGATAAACAGTCGCAGCGGCCAGGTTACTGCGACCCATCAACGCTCAGTCACGCACGTGACCACGTCGATGGGCGCACCTTCTCCCGAAGTTACGGTGCCATTTTGCCTAGTTCCTTCACCCGAGTTCTCTCAAGCGCCTTGGGATTCTCACCCTGCCTACCAGTGTCGGTTTACGGTACGGTTTTTCTACAGCTGAAGCTTAGTGGCTTTTCCTGGAAGCGTAGTATCGGTCACTTCGTCCAATAGGACTCGTCTCGGTGCTCGGCATAAAGGGTCCCGGATTTGCCTAAGACCCATGCCTACCGCCTTTCCCCGGGACAACCAACGCCCGGTAGACCTAACTTTCTCCGTCCCCACATCGCACTGTAGAAAAGTGCTGGAATATTAACCAGCTTCCCATCGACTACGCATTTCTGCCTCGCCTTAGGGGCCGACTCACCCTGCGCCGATGAACGTTGCGCGAGGAAACCTTGGGCTTTCGGCGTGGGGGCTTTTCACCCCCATTATCGTTACTCATGTCAGCATTCGCACTTCCGATACCTCCAGCAGACTTTACAATCCACCTTCACAGGCTTACGGAACGCTCCTCTACCGCGTGCACACAAGTGTGCACACCCCGAGCTTCGGTGCATGGCTTAGCCCCGTTAAATCTTCCGCGCAGACCGACTCGACCAGTGAGCTATTACGCTTTCTTTAAAGGATGGCTGCTTCTAAGCCAACCTCCTGGCTGTCTATGCCTTTCCACATCGTTTTCCACTTAGCCATGACTTTGGGACCTTAGCTGCGGGTCTGGGTTGTTTCCCTTTTCACGACGGACGTTAGCACCCGCCGTGTGTCTCCCGGATAGTCTGTCCTGGTATTCGGAGTTTGCCATGGTTTGGTAAGTCGCGATGACCCCCTAGCCATAACAGTGCTCTACCCCCAGGAAGATTCGTCCGAGGCGCTACCTAAATAGCTTTCGAGGAGAACCAGCTATCTCCGAGTTTGTTTAGCCTTTCACTCCTATCCTCAGCTCATCCCCATCTATTGCAACAGATGTGGGTTCGGTCCTCCAGTGCGTGTTACCGCACCTTCAACCTGGCCAAGGATAGATCACTCGGTTTCGGGTCTACTGCCAGAGACTATGCGCCCTATTCAGACTCGATTTCTCTTCGCCTCCCCTATACGGTTAAGCTTGCCACTGACAGTAAGTCGCTGACCCATTATACAAAAGGTACGCAGTCACCCTTGCGGGCTTCCACTGCTTGTACGTATACGGTTTCAGGGTCTATTTCACTCCCCTCTCCGGGGTTCTTTTCGCCTTTCCCTCACGGTACTAGTTCGCTATCGGTCAGTCAGTAGTATTTAGCCTTGGAGGATGGTCCCCCCATGTTCAGACAAGGTTTCACGTGCCCCGCCTTACTCAATTTCACACAAAGTGCCCTTTCGTCGACTGGGCTATCACCATCTATGGCCGGCCTTTCCATGCCGTTTGACTAGAACACAATGTGCTTTTGGGCTAGTCCCCGTTCGCTCGTCGCTACTCAGGGAATCTCGGTTGATTTCTTTTCCTCCGGGTACTTAGATATTTCAGTTCCCCGGGTTCGCCTTGCATGGCTATGTATTCACCATGCAATACCGCTTGCGCGGTGGGTTTCCCCATTCGGACATTGCCGGATCAAAGCTTGTTGCCAGCTCCCCGACACTTTTCGCAGGCTGCCACGTCCTTCATCGCCTCTGACTGCCAAGGCATCCACCGTATACGCTTAGTCGCTTGACCATATAACCCCAAGTCGCCTCGGGGCATGCACCCTCCTCAGGTGCAGCCAAGTTACTTCGTTTTCGTGCCTTAACACTTGCCTCGGTTCGGTTCGAACCAAGACGCTTGTCACTCGTTTACTTGTTTTCAAAGAACATCACGCCGGCCTCAATGCCGGATGATTTCAAAAATCTTTTGTGTGCTGATACTTCACGCGTAGATCGAACCTTGGTGGAGCCTGTCGGGATCGAACCGACGACCCCCTGCTTGCAAAGCAGGTGCTCTCCCAGCTGAGCTAAGGCCCCAAGGAAACCTTGGCATAATGGTGGGTCTGGGTGGACTCGAACCACCGGCCTCACCCTTATCAGGGGTGCGCTCTAACCACCTGAGCTACAGACCCATGAAGGATGAACCCCAGAACCCGCGAGCCAAACTACCTGGACAAACTGCCTAGGCCCAGATTCGAAGCCGCTGTTGATGAAGAGTCCGACCATGAATGGTCGGTCTTGATCTACGCTCTTCGCGACAGGATGTCGCGTGAAGTACAGGTGTCTTGTGTGGACGTCTTGCGTGAAGACTCACGCCGTCTATTACTTGAAAGGAGGTGATCCAGCCGCACCTTCCGATACGGCTACCTTGTTACGACTTCACCCCAGTCATGGACCACTCCGTGGGCGTCGTCCTCCTTGCGGTTAGACTAACGCCTTCTGGAGCAACCCACTCCCATGGTGTGACGGGCGGTGTGTACAAGGCCCGGGAACGTATTCACCGCGGCATAGCTGATCCGCGATTACTAGCGATTCCGACTTCACGGAGTCGAGTTGCAGACTCCGATCCGGACTGGGATCGGCTTTCTGGGATTGGCTCCACCTCGCGGTATTGCAACCCTCTGTACCGACCATTGTAGTACGTGTGTAGCCCTGGCCGTAAGGGCCATGATGACTTGACGTCATCCCCACCTTCCTCCGGTTTGTCACCGGCAGTCTCCTTAGAGTTCCCGACATTACTCGCTGGCAACTAAGGACAAGGGTTGCGCTCGTTGCGGGACTTAACCCAACATCTCACGACACGAGCTGACGACAGCCATGCAGCACCTGTGTTCCGATTCCCGAAGGCACTCCCGCATCTCTGCAGGATTCCGGACATGTCAAGGCCAGGTAAGGTTCTTCGCGTTGCATCGAATTAAACCACATACTCCACCGCTTGTGCGGGCCCCCGTCAATTCCTTTGAGTTTCAGTCTTGCGACCGTACTCCCCAGGCGGCGAACTTAACGCGTTAGCTTCGACACTGATCTCCGAGTTGAGACCAACATCCAGTTCGCATCGTTTAGGGCGTGGACTACCAGGGTATCTAATCCTGTTTGCTCCCCACGCTTTCGTGCTTCAGCGTCAGTGTTGTCCCAGATGGCCGCCTTCGCCACTGATGTTCCTCCCGATCTCTACGCATTTCACCGCTACACCGGGAATTCCACCATCCTCTGACACACTCTAGCTCGCCAGTATCCATCGCCATTCCCAGGTTGAGCCCGGGGATTTCACGACAGACTTAACGAACCGCCTACGCACCCTTTACGCCCAGTAATTCCGATTAACGCTTGCACCCTTCGTATTACCGCGGCTGCTGGCACGAAGTTAGCCGGTGCTTATTCCTCAGGTACCGTCAGCCCCATAGGGTATTAACCCGTGGTATTTCGCTCCTGATAAAAGTGCTTTACAACCCGAAGGCCTTCTTCACACACGCGGCATTGCTGGATCAGGCTTGCGCCCATTGTCCAATATTCCCCACTGCTGCCTCCCGTAGGAGTCTGGGCCGTGTCTCAGTCCCAGTGTGGCTGATCATCCTCTCAGACCAGCTAGCGATCGTCGCCTTGGTGGGCCATTACCCCGCCAACTAGCTAATCGCACATCGGTTCGTCCTGCCGCGCGAGGCCCGAAGGTCCCCCGCTTTCTCCCATAGGACGTATGCGGTATTAGTCCCGGTTTCCCGAGGTTATCCCCCACGTCAGGGTAGATCCCGATGCATTACTCACCCGTCCGCCACTCGCCACCCATCGTATTGCTACGACTGTGCTGCCGTTCGACTTGCATGTGTTAGGCATGCCGCCAGCGTTCAATCTGAGCCAGGATCAAACTCTTCACTTAAGTTTTCGACAACCTTACCCTCGCGGGCTTGGCCATCTATCTTTCTGAAGCGTTCTTCCCAACCAGTCAAAACTCATTACTGACTTTTTACTTGGTGGGACGCTTGCATTGCTTGGACAGGTCGTAACCCTCCAGCACAAGACGTCCACACAATTCACCTGCGCACACTGTCAAAGATCTTCTTTCGCCAACCACCGTTTCGGTGATCGCCCCAAGACCTTTCGTCCCGGGTGAGCCGCCCATTCTACATCGCTTTTCTTGACCGTCAACACCCTCGGTGAAGCTTCTTCGAGGTCCCGCCAGTCCGTCTTGCGACGTTGGGCGACTGCGGGCCGCGAATAATACGGCCTGTGCTTTTTTTGGCAAGTGTTTCTTGAGAGAAATTTCACGGAACCTGCGTAAACAACTGCAGTGACGGCAAATTTTTCTCTCGGGCGTGCTTGCACAACGCCATCCCTCGCCGGAGCGCACGCATCAGGCAGGCACGAGTCTCACCCGGGCAAAGTTGCGCTTGCCCACCTGCAGCACGCCTTCAAAGCCGGCGTGGAATACGCGTTGTGCATCCTCCGCCACTTCGGCATCGATGCGCACGGCACGCTCCTTCAATTTCCGATTCGCCTCGGAGTTGCTGGCGGTGAGCCCGGCCGCGGTGAGCAGGGTCGCCAGGCGCATGCCCTCGGCCGGCACCACGATATCGGCCTGCGGCAGCAGCGAAGTATCGCCTTCGCCACGGACCACCGCATGCCACCCGGCGAGCGCCTGTTCGGCAGCGGCCACGCCATGGAAGCGCGTGGCCAGTTCGCGTGCGAGACGCAGCTTGGCGTCGCGCGGGTTGAGGGCGCCGCTGGCGATGTCCTGTTTCATCCGGGCCAGTTCGTCCAGCGACACGTCGAAACTGAGCAGTTCGAACCAGCGCCACATCAGCTCGTCGCCGATCTTCATGGTCTTGGTGACGATGTCGATCGCCGGCTCGTTGATGCCGATGTAGTTGCCCAGCGACTTGGACATCTTGTTGACGCCGTCCAGGCCTTCGAGCAACGGCATGGTCAGCACGACCTGCGGCGGCTGGCCGTGGTGTTCCTGCAGCGCACGACCCATCAGCAGGTTGAACTTCTGGTCGGTGCCGCCCAGTTCCACATCCGCTTTCAGCGCGACCGAGTCGTAGCCCTGCACCAGCGGATACAGGAATTCATGGATCGCGATCGGCTGCTGCGCCGCGTAACGCTTGGTGAAGTCGTCGCGCTCGAGCATGCGCGCCACGGTGTGCTGGGCGGCGAGCCGGATCATGTCGGCCGCGCTCATTTTGCCGAACCACTCGGAATTGAAGCGCAGCTCGGTCTTCTCGCGGTCGAGCACCTTGTAGACCTGCTCGGCATAGGTCTCGGCGTTGGCCAGCACGTCTTCGCGGCTGAGTGGCTTGCGGGTGACATTCTTGCCGGTGGGATCGCCGATCATGCCGGTGAAGTCGCCGATCAGGAAGATCACCTGGTGGCCCAGGTCCTGGAACTGACGCATCTTGTTCAGCAAGACGGTATGACCCAGGTGCAGATCCGGTGCGGTCGGATCGAAGCCGGCCTTAATCCGCAACGGGCGACCGCTTTTTAGGCGCCCGGCCAGATCCTCCCGCTTGATGATTTCGTCGGCGCCGCGCGCAATCGTGGCCAGCGCCTGCTCAAGCTCGCTCATGGGTCTCCCTCTGATGAAGTGGGCCGCGGTCCGCAATGTGACCGTGCCGTCAACGTTAATTGTGTGTTAACCAGAAATGCGATGCAAACCCTTGATACGAAAGGCGTTGACGCCCTTTGCACATGACCGTTATGGTACGCGCAGTTTGTTACTTTGTAGCGCGGGCGTGTACAGCATGGCAGAAGAAAAGCAGGGGGCGCGGCAAGCTCGCAAGCAGGCGATCTGTCGCAAGGCACAACGTCGGCACTCCCATTTCTATGAGCGCTGTGCACATTGGTCGTTCAATCGCACAGGCGAGATCGAGCCGATCCACTGGCACCGCGAACGTCTGGTGCTCGCCGGCACCGCGTTGCTGATCACCTTGCTGTCCGGTTTCATCATGCCCGCCTGGGCCAGCGCCATGCGTCCCGCGCCCGCGCCGGAAATCCATTCACTGCTGCCGCTGGCGCTGCCCAAGATCGCGCCGGTCAGCGTCACCACCGCGACCGTGGACGATTGGCAAGTAGTGCGGGTGCAGCCGGGACAGACATTGTCGGACATCTTCACTGCGCGCGGCCTCGGCATGGCCGACCTGCAGAAGGTGATGGACACCGCCGGCGGCGCGAAATCCGCCCTGCACAGCATTCGTCCGGGCCAGGAATTCGACTTTCTGCTCGGCAGTGACGGCAGTCTCAAGGGCTTCCGCTTCGACCAGGACCAGGCCAGCCGCGCGACCATCCGCCTCGACGGTGCGCAGCCCACCGTCGCGATCCAGCAGCGCGACATGGACCTGCGTGAACAGGTGGCGCATGGCGTGATCCGCAGCAGCCTGTACGCCGCCGGCGACCAGGCCGGCATGGACGCGGCGATGGTCGGCAAGCTCGCCGACCTGTTCAAGTACGACATCGACTTCGTGCAGGACCTGCGCGTGGGCGACAGTTTCACGGTGATCTACGACGACATCTACCGCGATGGCGTGCGCTACGGCCAGGGCAACATCATCGCCGCCGAGTTCATCAACCAGGGCCAGCGCTACACCGCTTACCGCTTCAAGAAGGCCGACGGCAGCTACGGCTGGTACAGCGAGGACGGCCGGCCGATCCAGAAGTCGTTCCTGCGCATCCCGGTCGACTTCACCCGCATCTCCTCGCAATTCACCGCGGCACGGATGCACCCGATCCTCGGCCGCATGCGTGCGCACAAGGGCGTCGATTACGCCGCCCCCAGCGGTACCCCGATCCACGCGGCCGGCGATGGCGTGATCAAGTACCACGGTTGGGAACGCGGCTACGGCAACTTCGTGGTGATCCAGCACGACAGGAGCATCAGCACCGCCTACGGCCACATGTCGCGCTTCGTGAAGGGCCAGCACGTGGGCGAGCGCGTCCGCCAGGGTGAAGTGATTGGCTACGTCGGCATGACCGGACTGGCCACCGGCCCGCACCTGCACTACGAATTCCGCGTCAACGGCGTGCAGCGCAACCCGCAGACCGTCACGCTGCCGAAGCCCGAGCCGCTGCCAGCCGTGCAGATGGCGCGTTTCAAGGCCGAAGTGGTGAAACCCCAGCTGGCACGGCTGACCGAACTGGACGCCCGCATCAAGCTGGCACGTGTCAGCGCCCCCGCCAACCACGACAACTGAGCGCCCGCCGCGCGTGGACGACGATGCCTCGGCGCTTTACCTCGGGCTGATCTCCGGCACCAGCGCGGACAGCATCGACAGTGTGCTGGTCAGCTTCAGCCGCGGCGCACCGCAACTGCTGGCCAGCCACGCGCATCCCTGGCCCACCACGCTGCGTGAACGGATGCTGGCCCTGGCCCAGGGCGAAACCGCGCTGGACCTGGATGCGTTTGGACGGCTGGACGTCGAAATCGGCCACGGCTTCGCCGACGCCGCGATGCAATTGCTCGAACGCAGCGGCACGCCCGCAGCAGCCGTCCGCGCCATCGGTTCGCACGGCCAGACGCTGCGCCATCGCCCCGCCGGGGCGTATCCGTTCACGCTGCAGCTGGGCGATCCCAGCGTGATCGCCGAACGTTGCGGCATCGACGTGGTGGCGGATTTCCGCCGAGCCGACGTCGCCGCCGGCGGGCAGGGCGCCCCGTTGCTGCCGGCGTTGCACGCGATGCTGCTGGCCCGAGCGGGACACACCCGGGTAATACTCAACCTCGGCGGCATCGCGAACATCACCGTGCTCGGCAGCGACGGCCGCGTGCTCGGCTTCGACACCGGCCCGGCCAACGGCCTGCTCGATGCCTGGTGCCTGCGCCAGCGCGGCGAGCCGTTCGACCGCGACGGCGCGTATGCGGCCAGCGGCCGGCCCGATGCCGGCCTGCTCGATGTCCTGCTGGCCGATCCCTACTTTGCGCTGCCGCCACCGAAGAGTACCGGTCGCGAATACTTCCACCTGGACTGGCTGGCCACGCACGCGCCGCTCGCCGGGCTGGATCCGGCCGACATGCAGGCGACCCTGCTGGAACTCACCGCGCGCAGCGTGGCCGCGGCGATCACGCGGCACGCGCCGGAAGCGGACGAGGTGCTGGCCTGCGGCGGCGGCGTGCACAACGGTGCATTGATGCGACGCCTGGGCGAACTGCTGGCGCCTCGCGTGCTGCTGGGCACGTCGCGCTACGGCATCGACCCGGACTTCCTCGAGGCCACGGCGTTTGCCTGGCTGGCGCGACAGCGCCTGCTCGGCCTGCCCGGCAACCTGCCGGCGGTCACCGGTGCACGTGGCCCGCGGGTCCTGGGTGCGATCTACTCCGCACCCGCCGCGGGTTTGCCGTAACCGATACGCTCCGGTGCCAGCTGGGTCGGATTCGTCTGCGCCAGTGCGCACAGCGCTTCCTGGAACGCCCCCTGCTCCGCGGCTTCCCACTGACCTTCGAGTACGGCCAGCGTTTCCGGGTCGCGCAGGCTCTCGCTGAAACCCTGGGCGACGGAGATGCCCAGGCCCATGCGCAAGGCGTGCAGCATCACGTCATTGACCGTGCACTGACGATCCCTGGCCAACGCCCGGATGCGTTCGGTGAGCAGACCGTCGACGTGCTGCAAGATCATGTCCGGCACAAGCGTCACTCCATGTTACACGTGCCCCTGTCGTGCGGATGCTGGCACAGCCTTGGTAGAACCGGGCGCCGCGGCCGCGATTTCGTGGATGACTTGGCAGTTCCATTGTGACCGCCGCCACGCTGCTCCGGCTGGCCGCCTACGCAGCGGCTTCGACTGCCGCGCGCGCGCGCTCGGCGCCACGGAAGTAGCGCCACAGGCCGGCGAACAGCAGCATCGCCGGCAGCACTGCCAGCACCGTGATGACGAAATAGCCGCCGTAGCCGGTGGCGGTGGCGATGCCGCCGGCGAAGAAACCGAGCAGCTTGCCGGGCAGGTTGACCAGCGAACTCAGCAGCGCGTACTGGGTCGCGGTGTGCTGGCGGTTGACCAGCGAGGACAGGAACGCCACCGTCGGCGGCCCCAGCATGCCCAGGGTCAGGTTCTCGCCGGAGATCACCAGGGTCAGCACCAGCAGGTTGCCGGGATGGGCGATCAGCAGCAGGTACAGCAGGTTGCTGCAGCCGCACAGCACGATGGTGACGCCGAGCGGGCGCCACGCGCCCCAGCGCGCCACCGCGGCACCGCCGAGGAACACGCCGACGATGCCGATCCAGATTCCGTAGATCTTGGTGATGGTGCCGATCTCGGTCTTGGAGAAACCCATGTCGCGGTAGAACGGGCTCATGATGCCGCCGATCGTGGCCTGCTCGGGCATCTTGAACAACAGCAGGAACAGCAGCGTCACCCCGGCCAGCACCCAGCCGTAGCGACGGAAGAAATCGGCGAACGGATCGATCACGCCTTCGCGCATCGCGTCGCGCCAGCGCGCGGCCCGCACCCGCAACACGTCCGGCTCGCGCGCGACCAGCGTGGTCGCCACCGGCACCGCCATCGCCAGCGCCATCAGCGCGTAGACCAGCCGCCACGGCAGGTGGTCGGCCAGGATCAGCGCCACCGCGCCGGCCAGCAGCAGGCCGATCCGGTAGCCGAGCGAGTAGGTGGCGACCAGCGCGCCCTGCGCCTCGATCGGCGCGATCTCGATACGGTAGGCGTCCACCGCGATGTCCTGGGTGGCGCCGAAGAACGCCACCACCAGCGTGGCCGCCACGAACGGCACCAGCTGCACCGGCGTCAGCAGCGCCATCGCCAGCAGTCCGAGCACCACGCCCAGCTGCGCGAACAGCAGCCAGCCGCGGCGCTGGCCGAGGCGGGCGAAACCCGGAATCCGCCAGTGGTCGAGCAGCGGCGCCCACACGAACTTGAACGCGTAGGTCATGCCGGCACTGGCGATCATCGTGATGTCTTTCAGCTCGATGCCGTTTTCCTTCAGCCAGTACGCCAGCGTGCCGGCCACCAGCAGGAACGGCAGGCCGGAGGAGAAGCCGAACAGGAACATCGTCCACGCCGCCGGCTGGGCGAACGCACGCCATACCGACGGCCTGGCCGGCCGGCCTGCCGACTCAGTCGGCATAGTCGACGGTGTACGGCGCGTGGTCGGAGAAGCGTTCGTCGCGATAGATCGAACAAGCCTTCAGGCGTTCACGCAGACCTGGCGAGACCACCTGGTAGTCGATCCGCCACCCCACGTTGCTCTCACGCGCGCGGCCGCGGTTCGACCACCAGGTGTACTCGACGGCGTCCGGCTTGATCGCACGGAAGCTGTCGACCCAGCCACGCTGGTGGAACAGCAGGTCCAGCCAGGCACGCTCCTGCGGCAGACAGCCGGAGTTCTTCTGGTTGGACGACCAGTTCTTGATGTCGTTCTTGGTGTGCACGATGTTCCAGTCACCGCAGATCACGTAGTCGCGACCGCTCTCCAGCCACTGGTCAAAGATCGGTGTGATCCACTCCATCGCCCTGAACTTGAACTGCTGGCGCTCGTCGCCGGAGGAACCGGACGGGAAGTACAGCGAGACCACGCTGAGCTTGCCGAAGCGCGCCTCGATGTAGCGGCCCTCGTCGTCGAATTCGTCCCAGCCCAGTTCGGTCAGCACCTGGTCGGGCTCGCGCTTGGCGTAGATCGCCACGCCGCTGTAGCCCTTCTTGCTGCTGGCGTCGCGGTAGAAGCAGTGATGGCCGTCGGGGCGGAACATCGGGTCGCCCAGCTGGTCCTCCTGCGCCTTGGTTTCCTGCAGGCAGACCACGTCGGCATCCTGCTGGCGCAACCAGTCGAACACGCCCTTGGTCGCGGCCGAGCGGATGCCATTGGCGTTCAGGGTGACGATGCGCATGCTGACTACCGGGGCAATGCGGCCATCATAGCAACCGCGCCACCCCGTCCGCGCCGCCGTGGGCTGTACCATGGCGCCCGCCGTCCGGCTTTCACCGCTTGCGAGATCCACCGTGCACGACTACCAGCGCGAATTCATCGAACTCACCCTGCAACGCGAGGTGCTGCGCTTCGGCGAGTTCACCCTGAAATCCGGCCGCCACAGCCCGTACTTCTTCAACATGGGACGGATCGATTCCGGTGCCGCGCTGGCCCAGCTCGGCCGCGCCTACGCCGCCGCCATGGTGAATTCCGGCATCGCCATCGACATGTTGTTCGGCCCCGCCTACAAGGGCATCGCGCTGGCTGCCGCCACTGCCATCGCGCTGGCCGATGGTCACGGCCGCGACCTGCCGTGGGCGTACAACCGCAAGGAGGCGAAGGATCACGGCGAGGGCGGCGTGCTGGTCGGCGCTCCGCTCAAGGGCCGCGTGCTGATCGTCGACGACGTGATGACCGCCGGCACCGCGGTGCGCGAGTCGCTGGCGCTGATCCGTGCGCACGGCGCCGAACCGGCCGGCGTGCTGATCGCGCTGGACCGGCAGGAGCGCGGTCAGGGCGAGCGCTCCGCCGCGCAGGAAGTAGCCGCCGACTACGGCATCCCGGTGATCGCGATCACCAGCCTCGACGACGTGCTGGCCTACGCCGGCGAACACCCCCGGCTGGCCGCCGAGCACGCCCGGCTGCTGGCCTACCGCGAGCGCTACGGGGTTCAGCGCTGAGTTCGACAGGCTCAAGCGAACCCGGTCACACTGGCGGCCGCTAGCGCCGGCACGGAGCTAGGCAGCGCGACGGCGCTGGCTATACTGGGCAACGAGAGGGGTATCCATGCGCAAACCATTGCTCGTCATCGCTGCCGTCGTGCTGGCCACAAGCCTGTCGGCGCACGCCCAGAACACCGGCAACATCCGTTACAAGTGGTACGACGCTCAAGGCCTGATGCACTTCAGCGACAGCCTCACCGCCGAGGCGATGAAGTACGGCTACGACCTGGTCAACGACCGCGGCCTCGTGGTGCAACGCGTGCCGCGCCAGTTGAATGCCGCCGAACGCGCCGCCGCCAACAAGCTGGCGGCCGAACAGGCGGCCCAGCAGCGCGCCGCGCAGGAACGCGCGAACGCCGACTCGCAGATGCTGGCGGCCTACCCGGACGAGGAGTCCTACCAGATCTCGCTGCACCAGGCGCTGGACATGATCGACCAGCAGATCCACACCAGCCAGATCAACCTGCGCAGCCAGGAGAAGGCCCTGACCGACCTGCTCGGCCGCGCGGCTGATCTGGAGAACGCCAAGAGCCCGGTGCCGAAACCCCTGGCCGACAGCCTCACGCAGCAGCGCAACGTGGTCGCCGGACTGCGCGACACGCTGCGCCACCAGCAGGCCCTGCGCGCCGAAACCGTGCAACAGCAGGCCGGGCAGCTGGCGCACTATCGCGAAGTCAGGGCGGCGCAGGAGCGGGCGGCGAAGTAGGGCGACGCCAGCGGGGTGAACCTCTCGGCCATCCTGCCCTGCGCACCACTTCCCCCGCGGAGGGAGCCCTCACTCCGCACCCGGGCGCTGCTAGAAGGGCAGCTTCAATCCCGGGTCCACCGCCAGCAGCTGCTGGCGGAAGACCTGCTGGATCCGCTTCAGCACCGCCGGGTTGTCCGCCTCGAAACGCAGCACCAGCACCGGCGTGGTATTCGACGCGCGCACCAGCCCCCAGCCATCTGCCCAGTCCGCGCGCAAACCATCGAGGGTGATCAGGGTGGCGTCCTCGAAGCTGGCCTGCTGGCGCAGCTGGTCCATGAAGCGGTAGTGCTCACCCTCGGCCAGTTCGACCTTCAGCTCGGGCGTGGAAACGCTCTTCGGCAGCGTGGCGAAGATCTGCTCGGCACTGCGCCCTTGCAGGTCGCCGGCGAGGATCTCCAGCAGCCGCGCGGCGGCGTAGATGCCGTCGTCGAAGCCGTACCAGCGCTCCTTGAAGAAGAAGTGCCCGCTCATCTCGCCGGCCAGCTCGGCACCGGTCTCGCGCATCTTCGCCTTGATCAGCGAGTGCCCGGTACGCCACATCAGCGGGCTGCCGCCGGCGTCCAGGATCTGTCCCTTCAGGTGGCTGGTGCATTTCACGTCGTAGATCACCGTGGCGCCAGGCTGGCGTGACAGCACGTCGCGCGCGAACAGCATCAGCAGGCGGTCCGGGTAGATGATCTCGCCGGACTGGGTGACCACGCCGAGGCGGTCGCCATCGCCGTCGAACGCCATGCCCAGGTCGGCGCCGGTCTGCCGCACGGCGTGGATCAGGTCTTCCAGATTGGCCGGATCGGACGGGTCCGGATGATGATTCGGGAACGTGCCGTCGACGTCGCAGTACAGCGGGATCACCTCGCAACCGACGCCTTCCAGCACCTGCGGCGCGATCGCGCCGGGAATGCCGTTGCCGCAGTCGACCACCACCTTCAGGCGGCGCTCGGCCAGCACGTCGGAGATGATCTTCTCGATGTAGTCCGGGGCCACGTCGACCTGGCGCAGGCCACCGCCGCCGCCGCTGGCCAGCGCGCCACCGGCGATGCGCTGGTACAGGTCCTGGATCGCCCCTTCGGACAGGGTCTCGCCGCCGACCACGATCTTGAAGCCGTTGTAGTCCGGCGGGTTGTGGCTGCCGGTGACCGCCACGCCGCAACCGGTGTTGAAGCGGTAGGTGGCGTAATACACCACCGGTGTCGGCACCGCGCCGATGTCGATCACGTCCACCCCGGCCTCGCGCAGGCCTTCGGCCAGCGCCCCGGCCAGTTCCGGCCCGGACAGCCGGCCGTCGCGGCCGACCACGATCTCGCGCAGGCCTTTCTCGGCCATCAGCGTGCCGATCGACTGGCCCAGCGCGCGCGCCACCTCCTTGTTCAAGGTCTTGCCGACCACGCCGCGTACGTCGTAGGCGCGGAAGATGCTCGGGTCCACGCCGACCGCCGCGGCAGCCGACGGCTCCGGCGGCTTGGCCCGGGCCGGGGCACTCTGGCGCGCCGGCAGCGGCAGATCGGGCGCCTCGGCTTCCGGCTGCGCTTTCCAGCGCTGGCGCAGGTACAGCAGATAACCGCCGCCGCCAAGACCGAGCAGGGCCAGCAGCCCGCTCAACAGCCACCAGCGCGGCAACACGATGAAGGCGCCGGGCAGGCCGGCGCCCACACTGAACGCGCTGCCCGCCACCGGCTTGCCGGCAACCTCGGCCTCGACCGAACCGTTGCCGTGCGAGAACAGCTGCACGTTGCCGCGATCGTCGCCCTGACGCAGGTCGAGCCGGCCACCGGCCGGCGAAATCGCGTCGAAACGCTGCCTCAGCGGAGCAAACGGCAACTCGACCCAGACCCAGGCCTGGGCCTGCTGCGGCGGCCCCAGCGGAATCACCAGGCTCAGCCGGCGATCGCCGTTGCCGTAGGAGACGCTCTGCGCCAGCGGCACGCCTTCCGCACTCTGCGCGGCCATCAGCTGGGCCGCCTTGGCGTAGCCGAACTCGCGGTAATTGGCCTTGAGCACCTCGTTGAGGTCGCCGCTGTAGATATCCAGCCTCTTCGCCTGTGGCAGCTGCTGGCGCAGCGCCGCGGCGGATTGCGCCGGGTTGCTCAACAGGGTCGCCGGGTCCACCCCGGCCAGTACCTTCTCGACCGCGCCACGCTGGCTGGCGATTTCCCGGGACAGCGCCTGCACGGCCTCGTCCTGGGCCTGGTGCACGCGCCGGATCGCATGGCCCTCGTCGGCAATCAGCCAAGTCTGCCAGGCGCAGAACAGTCCCAGCAGCAGCAGCGCGGTGGCGCCGGCCAGCGGCAACAGGTCCCGCCAGTCGACCTGCAGGTTGCGCAGCCGTTCGTTCGCGATGTTCAACGCCATACCCACCCCTGCGACTGTCACTGTAGGCTGGCCCGATTGCCCGGGCCGACCCTGCTGGTTATTGGATACCGGTCGAGCCAAACCCGCCGCCACCACGCTCGCTGGGCGCGAAGTCGGTCACGATGTTCAACCGCGCCTGCGCCACCGGCACCAGCAGCAGCTGGGCGATGCGGTCGCCCACCGCGATGGTGTACGGCTGGCTGCCGCGATTCCAGCACGAAATCATCAACGGGCCCTGGTAGTCGGCGTCGATCACCCCGACCAGGTTGCCCATCACCAGACCATGTTTGTGACCCAGCCCCGAGCGCGGCACGATCAGCGCGCACCAGCCCGGATCGCCGATGTGGATGGCGATGCCGCTGGGCACCAGCGCGCTTTCGCCCGGCGCCAGGGTCAGCGGCACATCCAGCGCGGCGCGCAGGTCCATGCCGGCGCTGCCGGGCGTGGCGGCCTGCGGCAGCGCGATGCTGTCGCCCAGGCGCGGATCGAGGATCTTCAGCTCGACCTCGATCGTCATCCGCGCGTCGCCAGGTAGCGTTCGGCCACGTGGGCGATCAGCCGGCGCGCCAGTTCGGCTTTCGATGTCCGCGGCAGCTCGGCCACGCCATCGGCCCAGTACAGCGTCAACGCATTGTCGGCCGCCTCGAAGCCGAGGCCGCCGCCCACCTGGTTTGCCGCAATCATGTCCAGCCCCTTGTGGCGCAGCTTGCCCTGCGCATAGCTCGCCACATCATGCGTCTCCGCGGCGAATCCGACCAGGAACGGGTGCGCGGTTTGCGCGGAAAGGCTGGCCAGGATGTCCGGATTCTCGCCGAGGCGCAGGGTGAGTTCGCCGCCGTCGCGCTTCTTCAGCTTCTGCGCGGACACTTCCTGCGGGCGATAGTCGCCGACCGCCGCCGCGCCGATGTAGATGTCCGCCTGCGTCGCCGCTTGCAGTACCGCCGCGTGCATCTGCGCCGCGCTGCGCACATCGATGCGCTGGGTCACGCCGGGCGGTGTGACCAGGCTCACCGGCCCGGCCACCAGGGTCACCTCCGCACCAACCTGCGCAGCGGCCTCGGCCACCGCGAAACCCATCCGGCCGGAGCTGCGGTTGCCGATGAAGCGTACCGGGTCGATGTCCTCGTAGGTCGGCCCGGCGCTGACCAGCACCTTCAGCCCGGCCAGCGAACGATCGCCGAACGAGGCCACCAGCGCATCACGCAATTCGTGCGGCTCCAGCATGCGACCACTGCCGACGTCGCCGCAGGCCTGGTCACCCACCGCCGGCCCCAGTAGCTGCGCGCCGTGCTGGCGCAGGGTGGCGATATTCGCCTGCACCGCCGGGTGCGCCCACATCTGCTGGTTCATCGCCGGCGCCAGGTACAGCGGCGCGGCGCTGGCCAGGCACAGCGTGGTCAGCAGGTCGTCGGCCATGCCGTGTGCCAGCCGCGCCAGCAGGTCGGCGCTGGCCGGTGCGACCAGAACGCGTTCCGCCCAGCGCGCCAGCTCGATATGCCCCATCGCCGCCTCGGCCTGCGCGTCCCACAGGCTGACCCGCACGCTCTGGCCGGACAGCGCCTGGAACGTGGTCGGGCTGACGAAGTGGGTGGCGCCCTCGGTCATCACCACGCGCACCTCGGCGTCGAGGTCACGCAGGCGGCGAACCAGTTCGCAGGACTTGTAGGCGGCGATGCCACCCGACACTCCGAGCAGGATGCGGCGTTGGGCAAGACTCATGTAAGGCGGGCCTGACAATCGGGCAGAGGCCTAGCTTACCGGATTCACTCGTCTTGCCCGCTGCCCGGCGGCAGCATCAACGGGCAAGTTGGGGAGCATGAGCATCCGCGACTGGCCCGAAGGCGAACGTCCCCGTGAAAAACTGCTGGCGCGCGGCAGCAGCGCGCTGTCCGACGCCGAACTGCTGGCGGTGCTGCTGGGCAGCGGCAGCCGCGGCAAGGACGCGCTGGCGCTGGGTCGCGAACTGCTGAACACCGCCGGCAGCCTGGGCGCCCTGCTCGGCCGGACCGAGCACAACATCCGCGTCGGTGGACTGGGTCCGGCCAAGCGCGCCCGCATCGCCGCCGCACTGGAGCTGGCTCGGCGTAGCCTGGCCGAACAGTTGCTGGAGAAACCCAGCCTGGGCAACCCGCGCGACAGCGGCGACTACCTGCGCGCACGCCTGCGCCACCTTCCGTATGAGGTGTTCGGCTGCCTGTACCTGGACAACCGCCACCGCGTGCTGGCGTTCGAGGAGCTGTTCCGCGGCACCGTCGACGGCGCCAGCGTGCATCCGCGCGAAGTGGTGAGGGCCTGCCTGCAGCACAACGCCTGCGCGGTGATCTTCGCGCACAACCACCCCTCCGGCGTGGCCGAACCCAGCGCCGCCGACCGCGCGATCACCCACGAGCTGCGTGATGCATTGCAGCTGGTCGGCGTACGTGTGCTCGACCACCTGGTGATCGGCAGCGGCGAGCCGGTGTCGATGGCGGCCCGCGGCCTGATCTGAAACCGGCCCGCAGACAAAAAAACGGCGTGGCACAAGCCACGCCGTGAGGCCGATTGGGGGAGGTGGGGAGAGCGGCATCCCCGGTCGCCATGTCATGGAGGGGAGTTCATGTTCTGGCCCGTTCAGTATCGCAGTGCCGCATGACAAAACCATGACGCGAACCTCAACCGGAAGCACCGCCCAAGCCGCCGGGACTTATACACAAAGCAGCAATACCGGCACTTGCCACACCTATCGGGCATCGGCTCTAGGTTGACATCCCAATTCATTGATATTCATATTTAATTTCTTGGGATGAGTCGATGATTGACGGTCTCCGGGCCCGCACGGGCCGCAGTCCTCTGCTTTCCCCACAGACTTATCCACAGGCTGACTCGCCGCGGTGCGTCAAAATTCCGACGCGACCGGAAGCGACACCGGCCGCCCGCGCCGGGCCTCCCTGCCGGTGCGTTTCACCGGCAGGCGGTCTGTTAGGATTGGCGGTTCCATCACGAAACCGACCCCACCCGTGAAAGAACAGCTGCGCGAACTGGTGCTGCAGGCGATCCAGGCCCTGCAAGACGACGCCACCCTGCCTGCCGATCTCAGCCTGCCCGGCTTCGTGATCGAGCGCGCGCGCAGCCGCGACCATGGCGATTTCGCCAGCAACGTGGCGATGCTGCTGGCCAAGCCGGCGCGCGCCAAGCCGCGCGAGCTGGCGGAGAAACTGGTCGCCGCGCTGCCGGCGAACGCCCTGGTGGAGAAGGTCGAGATCGCCGGCCCCGGCTTCATCAACTTCTTCCTCGCCCCCGGCGCGTATCACGCCGAGGTACGCCGGATCATGGCCGAGGGCGACGCCTACGGCCGCAACGCCGGCGGCCACGGCAAGACGGTCGGCGTGGAATTCGTCTCGGCCAACCCGACCGGCCCGCTGCACGTGGGTCACGGCCGCGCCGCGGCGATCGGCGACTGCCTGAGCCGGCTGCTCGACGCCAGCGGCTGGCGCGTGAAGCGCGAGTTCTACTACAACGACGCCGGCGTGCAGATCGCCAACCTGGCGATCTCGGTGCAGGCGCGCGCGCGCGGAATCACCCCGGACGACAGCAGCTGGCCGGAAAACGGCTACCGCGGCGACTACATCGCCGAGGTGGCGCGCGCCTACCTCGATCGCGAATCGGTGATCGCCGATGGCGAGACGGTGACCGGCGCGGGCGACGTGGACGACCTCGACGCGATCCGCCGCTTCGCCGTGGCCAGCCTGCGCCACGAGCAGGACCTGGATCTGCAGGCGTTCGGCGTGGGCTTCGACACCTACTTCCTGGAATCCTCGCTGTACACCGACGGCAAGGTGGAGGAAACCGTACGCGAACTGGTCGCGCACGGCCACACCTACGAGGAAGGCGGCGCGCTGTGGCTGCGCACCACCGATTTCGGTGACGACAAGGACCGCGTGATGCGCAAGTCCGACGGCACCTATACCTACTTCCTGCCCGACGTGGCCTACCACCTCAGCAAGTGGCAGCGCGGCTACGAACGCGCGATCACCGAATTGGGTTCGGACCACCACGGCTCGCTGGCACGGGTGAAGGCCGGCCTGCAGGCACTGGATTGCGGCATCCCCAAGGGCTGGCCGGAATACGTGCTGCACCAGATGGTGACGGTGATGAAGGGCGGCGAGGAGGTGAAGATCTCCAAGCGCGCCGGCAGCTACGTCACCTTGCGCGACCTGATCGACGAGGTCGGCAAGGACGCCACGCGCTACTTCCTGATCTCGCGCAAGAGCGACTCGCAGCTGGTGTTCGACATCGACCTGGCGCGCTCGCAGTCGAACGACAACCCGGTGTACTACATCCAGTACGCGCACGCCCGCGTGTGCAGCGTGCTGCGCCAGGCGCCGGAGAAGGGCTACAGCGTCGACCTCGCCGACGGCCTCGCCCACCTTGACCGGCTGGACAACGAGCACGAGCAGATCCTGCTCACCGAACTGTCGAAGTACCCCGAGCTGGTTGAGGCCGCCGCGGCGAACCTGGAGCCGCACCTGGTCGCGGCGTGGCTGCGCGAACTGGCGAACGCGTTCCACACCTACTACAACTCGCACCAGTTCCTGGTCGAGGACGCCGCGCTGCGCAACGCACGTCTGGCGCTGGTGGTGGCGACCCGGCAGGTGTTGAAGAATGGTCTGGATTTGTTGGGCCTCGATGCCCCGGAGAAGATGTAATGGCAGCACGCAAGGGCAGGGGCCGGCAGGCCGTGCGCAACGGCAACAACGGTTTCCCGGGTTGGGGTTACGCGGTCATCGGCCTGGTCGCCGGCGCGATCCTGATGGCGGTGATGATGCGCGGCAGCCTGCTGACCAGCCTGCGCAAGGCCGACGGTCCGCAGGCGAACCCGCAGGCCACGGCCGAGCGCGGCAGCGCACCGGGCGTGCTCGAATCGAGCGGCGACAATGCACCGAAGAAGCCGCAGTTCGACTTCTACTCGGTGCTGTCGGAAAAAGAAGTGCGCATCCCCGACGCCGAGATCAGCGCGCAGGCGCGCGTCGAGCAGCAGCAGAAGCAGCAGCAGGCCGCCCAGTTGCAGGCGCAGCAGGCAGCCCAGGCGGCACCGCCGGCGAATGCGCCGGCCGCGGTCAGCCAGGACGTCACCGCCGCGCCGGCCAGTGCGGTGCCGCAACCTACTGCCGGCAGCGGCTACCTGCTGCAGGTCGGCGCCTTCCCGAACGCCGCCGACGCGGAAACGCTGAAGGCGAAACTCGCGTTGCAGGGCTTCGTGGCGAACGTGCAGTCGGTCAACATCGGCGGGCAGACTTACAACCGCGTGCGCCTGGGGCCGTTCCGCTCGGCCACCGAGCTGGAATCGACCAAGCAGCGCCTGGCCGGCGCCGGCATCAACGCGATCGCGCTGAAGGAAGGGCACTAGGCTCCCGCCTTCCGGTCATCCCGGCCACCCGAGGCCGCGCCCGCAGCGCGGCCTTTTTATTTCCTTAAGCACGCGTGAAACCCGCCCGGGGTAGCTTTCACGCCCCACTTACGCCAGCACTGCGCACCATCCTCGCCCGCCGCCCGTTACCAACATGCAGGGGAACCTCTGATCCACGCAACGGGACAAGTGCCCGGGGAGATTCGCATGAAAAACAGCACAGTCTGGCTGGCGCTGGCGTTTGCGCTCGCATGCAGCGGCGCGCAGGCGGCTGACAACGCCCGCGCCATCCGCGATTTTACCGACATGGTGGCGCCCGCCGAACAACAGGCGTACGTGGCCGGCTCCAAGGCGTTCAACCAGTGCCTGCGCCAGCACGATTTCAAGTACAACATGATCGCCTGGACGCACGAAACCGGCGATACCTACAGCTATTCCTATGTCACCGACCCGGTGCCATGGAGCACCTTCGACGCAATGGACGCCACGGTGAAAGCCTGCCTGCCGGTGATCGGCTCGCAGGTGAACCCGCACCTGAAGAGCGAGACCAGCGCCTTCATGCAGGCAATGCCCGAGCTGAGCCACCACTCCAGGCAGATGGGCCCGCCGCCGCCGCTGATCGAGGTGACCAATTTCACGCTCAAGTCTGGCCACCAGGCCGTGGCGGCCTTCACGACAGCGGCGAAGAAGATCGCCGCCGCCGCCGCGAAGTCGAACTGGCCCCACGACTACCAGATTGCCCGGCTGGTCGACGCGGGTGAGGGCGCTCCCGACTTCATCCTGGTGGTTCCCGCCAAGAACTGGGCGGACCTGGGCGCGGAACCCGATCCCGGCGTGTGGAAGATGGTCGAGAATGTGTACGGCAAGAGCGACGCTGCTGCGATCCGCCAGTCGCTCAATGACGCAGTCGTCAAGCAGGCCTCGCACGTGGACAGCTACAACGCGGAGCTGAGCTACATCGCCTCCGGCAAGTAAGCGACGCATGCGATCCGGGCGGCCGGCACGGTCGCCCGGATCCGCGCCAGCCACTACACTGGCGTGCATGACGACCAAGACTGCCTGGATCACCGGCGCCACCTCCGGGTTTGGCGCCGCCACCGTGGAACGTTTCGTGGCCGGCGGCTGGCGGGTGATCGCCAGCGGCCGCCGCATCGAGCGGCTGCAACAGCTGGTGAACCGGCACGGCGCCGGGCAGGTGCATGCGGCGGCGTTCGACATGCGCGACGAGGCGGCGATGCGCGCAGCCATCGACACGCTGCCGGAGGGATTCGCCGGCATCGACCTGCTGGTCAACAACGCCGGCCTGGCGCTGGGCACCGCGACGGCGCAGCAGGCAAGCCTGGCGCAGTGGAAACAAATGATCGACACCAACGTCACCGCGCTGGTGACGCTGACCCACCTGCTGCTGCCCCGGCTGATCGAACGGCGCGGCGCGATCGCCAACATCAGCTCGATCTCGGGCAGCTACCCCTACCGCGGCGGCAACGTGTACGGCGGCACCAAGGCCTTCGTCACCCAGTTCTCGCAGAACCTGCGCGTGGACCTGCACGGCAGCGGCGTGCGCGTCACCTCCATCGAGCCGGGCATGGCCGAGACCGAGTTCACCCTGGTGCGCACCGGCGGCGACCAGACCGCCTCCGACCAGCTCTATGCCGGCGCCCACCCGATCACCGCGGCCGACATCGCCGACACCCTCTGGTGGATCGCCAACCTGCCGCCGCACCTGGACGTCACGCGCCTGGAAATCATGCCGGTGAGCCAGTCGGCGGCCGGGCTGCAGGTGCATCGCGACGCGTAGAAACACCTCGCGCGCATGGCAGGCGCTGCCCGCCCTGCGCGCCTGCCCGTCCCGAATCCCGGCGGCTACTGCATGAACCAGCCGTGGCTGACCACGATCGACTGACCGGTCAGCGCCGCGGACGGGAAGGTGGCCAGGTACAGCGCCGTCTGCGCGATGTCCTCAACCGTGGTGAAGGTGGCATCGACGGTGTCCTTCAGCATCACGTTCCTGATCACCTCGTCCTCGCTGATACCCAGCTCCTTCGCCTGTTCGGGAATCTGCTTCTCCACCAGCGGCGTGCGCACGAAGCCGGGGCAGATCACGTGCGAGCGCACGTGGTGCGGCGCGCCTTCCTTGGCCAGCGTGCGGGTGAGGCCGAGCAGGCCGTGCTTGGCGGCGACATAGGCGGACTTCAGCTTCGACGCCTCGTGCGAATGCACCGAGCCCATGTAGATCACGATGCCGCCGCGGTCATCCTTGTACATGTGCTTGAGCGCCGCCTTGGTGGTGAGGAAGCCGCCGTCGAGGTGGATCGCCAGCATCTTCTTCCAGTCGGCGAAGGCGAACTGGTCGATCGGGTTGATGATCTGCACGCCGGCGTTGGAGATCAGGATGTCGAGCGCGCCGAAGGCCGCCACCACCTTGTCGGTGCCGGCGTTGACCGCGTCCTCGCTGGTCACGTCCATCGCCACGCCGAGCGCCTTGCCGCCGGCCGCGTTGATCTGTGCCGCCACCGCATCGGCGGCCTGCTGGTTGATGTCGGCGATCGCCACGCTGGCGCCATGCTTCGCGTACAGCTCGGCGATGGCCTTGCCGAGGCCGCTGGCCGCACCGGTGATCAGGGCCACCTTGCCGTTGAGACTTGTCATGTACTGCTCCTTGGAGAGGATGGGGCGGGCGTGATCACGGGATCGCGCCCATCGGCCGGATTGTAGGCCCCGCCACGGTGGCCGCCATCGGACCTTGGGACAGGCCATGCGGCCACCACCACACCGTCAGCGCAGGTCCTCGGCCAGGTAGGTGTACGCGGTGAGCCCGCCGTCGAGCGCGTCGTACAACTGCCCGGCTTCGGCGCCGGTCAGACCCGCGTCGGCGATGCGCTCGCGGTAGCTCCGGCGCAGCGCCTCGAGGTCGTAACCGACATAGTCGAGCATGAGATCGGTGGTGTCGCCGCGGCGTATATGCGCGAAGGTATAGCCGTCGCCGTCGACGCGCACGTTGACCGCGTCGGTGTCACCAAACAGGTTGTGGATGTCGCCCAGCGTCTCCTGGTAGGCGCCGACCATGAAGATGCCGAGCCGGTAGCTTTCACCGTCCCTGAGTGCATGCAGCGGCAGGCTGACGTCGACGCCCTCGGCATCGACGTAGTGGTCGATGCGGCCGTCCGAATCGCAGGTGAGGTCGACGATGACGCCGCGGCGCGTGGGCTGCTCGCCGAGTCGCGCGATCGGCGCGATCGGGAAGATCTGCCCGATCGCCCACACGTCGGGGATCGACTCGAACACCGAGAAGTTGACGAAGTACTTGTCGACCAGCTTCTCGTCCAGCTCGTCCAGCGCCTGCCGGTGCGAACGCTCGGCCGGCAGCAGGCGCGCGCGCACGGCGTTGGCGATCGCGTAGTACATCTCGTCCAGCCGCGCGCGGTCGGCCAATGGCAGCTGGCCCAGCGCGTACAGCGTCTGGCCTTCGCTGAGGTGATGCTGGGCCTCGTGGAACAGCTCCAGCGCGGGGCGCCGGTCCAGCTCTTCCCAGGTCTCGCGCAGCCGCCGCAGCACCGCCGGCTCGTCCGCACGCGGCGGCGGGATCGCGCCGTCCGGCACTTCCTCCACCTCGGTCACGTTGACCACCATCACCGCGTGGTGCGCAGTCATCGCGCGGCCGGCCTCGGTGAGGATGTGCGGCGCGGCCAGGCCTTCGGCGGCCACCGCCTCGGCCAGCGACTGCACGATGGTGGCGGCGTACTGCTCGATCGAATAGTTGATCGAGTTGTGGCTGCGCGAGCGCGAGCCCTCGTAGTCCACACCGAGGCCGCCGCCGACGTCGACGATCTCCAGCGGCACGCCCATCCGGCGCAGCTCGACGAAGTAACGGGTGGCCTCGCGCATGCCGTTGGCGATGTCACGCACGTTGGAGATCTGCGAGCCCATGTGGAAATGCTGCAGCTTCAGCGTGTGCTTGAGGCCGGCCGCGTCGAGCCGCTCGATCAGGGTCAGCACCTGCTGTGGCGACAGCCCGAACTTGCCCTTGTCGCCGCCGGTGTTCTGCCACTTGCCGGCGCCGATCGAGGCGAGTCGCACACGCACGCCGAGCAGCGGTTCAACACCCAGCGCCTGCGCCTCGCTGAACACGTGGTCCAGTTCGGACAGCTTCTCGATCACGATATGCACGCGCAGGCCGAGCTTGCGCCCGATCAGCGCCAGGCGGATGTATTCGCGATCCTTGTAGCCGTTGCAGATCACGATGGAACCGGGCCGCGCCATCGCCAGCACCGCCATCAGCTCGGGCTTGGAGCCCGCTTCCAGGCCGAAGCCGTGCGTGCCGGCAGCGACCAGCTCGCCAGCCACGCCACGCTGCTGGTTGACCTTGATCGGGTAGATGGCGGTATAGCCGCCGGCGTAGCCGTGCTCGTCGATGGCCTGGGCGAACGCACCCTGCAGCCGCGCCAGGCGGTCGGCCAGGATGTCGGGAAAACGCACCAGCAGCGGCAGCCGCAGGCCTTCGGCGCGGGCGCGTTCGACGATCTGCGGCAGCGACAACGCCGGGCCGTTGACGCCACGCGGACGCATCACGATGTCGCCGGCACCATCCACGTCGACGTAGCCGTCGCCCCAGTGCGGCACCGCGTAAGTGTGGCGGGCAGTGTCGGTATTCCAATGGTTCGCCATCAGCGAAATCTCCCTAATGAAAAAGGACGATGTCGTCGCAGCGGCGAGCCTTGACGTCTTGCTCAACAACAGGAGCACGAGCCCGAGCGACCGGAAGCCTCGCACGCCGCGGGGCCGATCGGACTGGTCGGCCGCCGGCGCATTGCCCGGCAAGGCCAGCCGCCATTGTAATGGCCGCCTGTGACGATATGTGCAACGCAGCCGCCCGGCTCGCGGGACGTTCACCACCGATATCGCTACAATTGGCGGTCTTTGTCCATCCACCCGGTTCGTCAGGAACATCACCCATGTCGCAGCAACCCACCTCGAATGAAACCAGCTGGTTCACTGAAGCCCACCAGGCTTCCGGCTCCTCCATCGGTTTCCGTACCGAGCAGCTGCTGCATGCGGAGAAGACCCCGTTCCAGACCATCGAGATCCACCAGACCACCGACTGGGGCAAGCTGATGGTGATCGATGGCTGCGTGATGCTGACCACCCGCGACAACTTCCTCTATCACGAGATGATGACCCACCCGGCGCTGTTCACCCATGCGCGCGCCAAGCGCGTGGTGATCATCGGCGGCGGCGACTGCGGCACGCTGCGCGAAGTGCTCCGCCACGAGGAAGTCGAACATGCGGTGCAGGTGGAGATCGACGAGCGCGTGACCCGGCTGGCCGAGCAGTATTTTCCCGAGCTGTGCGAATCGAATCACGACCCGCGCGCCGAGCTGCTGTTCATCGACGGCATCAAGTACATGGCCGACGCCGAGCCCGATTCGCTGGACCTGATCATCGTCGATTCGACCGATCCGGTCGGCCCGGCCGAGGGCCTGTTCAACGCCGCGTTCTACGCCAGCTGCTACAAGGCGCTGCGCCATGGTGGCCTGCTGGTGCAGCAGAGCGAATCGCCGCTGGCGCACCTGGAGCTGATCAAGTCGATGCGCTCGGCGATGCGCACCTCCGGCTTCAGCGCGGTGAAGACGTTGCCGTTCCCGCAGCCGTGCTACCCCACCGGCTGGTGGAGCTGCACCATGGCGCGCAAGGGTGGCGACCTGTCCGGCTTCCGCGAGCGCGGCGCTTCAGCCAAGAATTTCCACACGAAGTACTACAACGCCGAGATCCACAAGGCCGCGCTGGCCCAGCCGGAATTCATGCGCGAGGCGCTGGGGGAGTAAAGCCGGGATTTGAATGCGGGATGGGGGATGCGGAGGAGCCACGGCCCGGCGCTTTTCCGAAGCCCAGTCCCGAATCCCTGCCCTCAAAACATCTTCGAACGCACTTTCGGCAGCAGCACCAGCAGCAGCGTGGCCAGCGGGCCGAACAGCAGCGACAGCAGGAACCACAGCAGGCCGCTGCGGTTCTTGCCCTGCGCCAGGGCGGCATTGATCAAGGCCAGCGTGCCCCAGCCGACAAACCAGGGTGCGCCGCCGGCGAACGTCGTCAGATGATCCACTACGCGTCTCCCGAGCGATAAGCATGGAGGCGCGGTCCTGCGCCGGGGAACCCCATCGTAGCAAGCGGCGCCGCAGCGGCCACCCTTCACCGGCCGATGAATCAGCCGCGCTTAATCCTTGCAAGGTATGCTGCGCGCTTTGTTCGATCACGGAGCCGAGCCCATGATGCGTGGATGGCATTGCCTTGCCCTGGCCTGCGCCCTGTCGCTGGCCGCCGCGCCGGTATTCGCCGGCAAGCCCGCCGCCGGCAAGAACCGCGGCACACCGGACAAGTCGGCCCAGACCCGCGACAAGGCCCAGCTCGCGTTCCAGCGCGATCTGGTCAGCGTACTGGCGCCCGGCGGCGATCCGTCGCGGCTGCTCGGCGCGGCCCTGCTCGCCCGGCCGCTGTTCAACCAGCCGCCGGAGAACAGCTTCCACCGCCTGATCGAGCGTGCCACGCAGGCCGAAGGCGCCGACGCGGCGGTGTACTGGGTGCAACTGGCCGATTGCGATGCCGCCGCCGATACCTGCCCGAACGATGGGGCCCTGCAGCAACTACTGACCCGGGCGCCGGACAACGCCGCGGTGTGGCTGCTCAAGCTCGGTGTCGATGCGCGCAGCAAAAAGCAGGATGCCGCCCGCGAAGACCTGGCCCAGGCCGCTGCGGCGAAACGCTACGACGACTACACCGGCATCAGCCTGCAGGCGCTGGCCAATGCCGCCGGCGCGCTGCCGCCACCGCCCGCCACGCTGGACCCGGCCCACGCGGGCGGCGCGGTGGGCATGCAGGCCGTGCTGGTCTATGGCCTGGCCGGCACCCAGCCGCAGCCGGGCCTGCAGCTGGTCGCCCAACTGTGCGGAAACGCCGGCGGGGATGCCTCGATCAAGGCCGATTGCCTGGCCTTGGGCAAGACGCTGGAATGGGGTTCCAGCCCGCTGGCCCGTTCGCTCGGCCTGCACCTGCGCGAGGTGCTGGCCGACGACCCGGCGCAGCAGCAGGAAGCGAAGGACGCCCGCCGCAACCTGGTCTGGCAGGTGCAGAGCTTCGCCCAGCTGCTGGCCCGGGCGCAGGACGACGCGACGCTGGCGCAGCACCTGCTGGCGCTGGCCCGCCACGGCGGCACCGAGATGAGCCTGCAGCTGGCCGCCCTGCGCGAGAACGGCATCCCGGTCGAGGCGCCCGCCGGCTGGCAGCCGCATGCAGCGGGGAATCGGGAATAGAGGGCAGGGCATGATCGGGAGCCGTTGGTTCCTCTGATTCCCGATTCCCGATTCCCTATTCCCGGCCTACCGGCTAGGCTTGGTCCACCTTCCGTAGCAGGGGCGATCCGATGCTTACGACGCTGGTGGCAAGCAGCAAGGGTGGTTGCGGCAAGAGTACGCTGGTGACGCAACTGGCATCGCACTGGGCCCAGGCGGGGCAGCACACCGCGATCCTCGACGCCGACCGGCAGCACTCCAGCTTCCACTGGGCCGAGCTCAGACCGGACAACGTCCCCGGCGTACTGGCCCTCGACAGCGGCCGCCGCAGCCTGCAGCGCGTGCCGCCGGACACCCAGCAACTGCTGATCGACACCCCCGCCGGCGCCGATGAGCGCGAGCTGGAACCCTACCTCGACGTGGCCGACGTGCTGCTGGTGCCGGTGCTGCCGTCCTCGTTCGACCTCGACGCCACGCTGCATTTCCTCGATGAGCTGCAGGCGATCAAACGCATCCGCAGCGGCAAGCTGCCGGTGGCGCTGGTCGCCAACCGGCTCAAGCCGTGGACCCACGCCAGCCAGGACGCGCTCGCCCAGCTCGCCGAACAGTCGCCGTTCCCGATCGCCGCGCAACTGCGCGACAGTCAGGCCTACGTGCTGCTCGCCGGCCTCGGCAAGGGCATCTTCGACTACCAGTCCGAACAGGTGCGCAGCCACCAGCAGGACTGGAAGGCCCTGCTGCGCTGGATCAAGCGCCAGCACTGACGCGCGACCTTCCCGACGTTCACCGCGCCACCACCCCCGGAGCACTCCATGCACGAACTGATCCTGTTGCGACACGCCGAAGCCGTGCCGATGGAAACCACCGGCGACGACCCGCAGCGTCCGCTCAGCGTGCGCGGCGAGCGGGAGGCGCAGGCCGCCGGGCTGTGGCTGGCCGCGCACGGCCTGCACCCCGACCGCGTGCTGTGCTCGCCGAGCCGGCGCACCGACGAGACTACCCGGCTGGCGCTGGCCGCCATCGACAACGCACCGGTGCCGCAACAGGCCGACGAAATCTACGACGCCTCGCCCGGCGAACTGCTGGCCCTGCTCGACCAGCACGCCGACGCCGGCACCGTGCTGCTGGTCGGCCACAACCCTGGCATGGAGCGGCTGGTCGCCCTGCTGGTCGAGGGCCGCTCCGACGAATTCCGCGGCATGCCGCCCGGCGCGCTGGCCGTGCTGCACCTGGATGGCGCGCTGGAGCCGGGCAACGCGCGGCTGGACGCGTTCTGGTCGCCCTGACCCGCGCCGCGGCCCTCCGCCAGCGCCACGCCTCGCCCGCCTCCTCACGGCCCCGGCACGCGCAGAACGTATGATTCGCCCATGCCCGTCCTGCGCCGATTCGCTTTCCCGCTCGTACTCGCCCTGCTGTTGCTGCAGGGCTGCACGGTGCCGCGCGCGCAGATCCGCCGCGCCGATGCGATCGTCGCCGCCGGCGCCGACCGCATCAGTACCTGCGACCGGACCGACCATTGCGCGCTGCCGTCGCCACTGCTGGAGGCCGCCAACGCCGCGCTGGCCGCCTCCACCCCGCAGCAGCCGGTGCACGTGGTCACCCTGCTCGACGACTCCGCGCCGGCCATGGCCGCACGGATCAACCTGGTACGCGCCGCGCGCCAGTCGATCGACGTGCAGACCTACATCTGGGACCAGGACGACGCCGGCCAGCTGATGCTGGACGAACTGGTGCGCGCCGCACGGCGCGGCGTGCGCGTGCGCATCCTGGCCGACCAGCTGTTCTCCTTCAACGACCCGGACCTGCTCGACCGGCTGGCACGGATCAGCCCGAACCTCGAAGTGCGGTTGTACAACCCCACCTTCCACAAGGCCCACACCCAGCCGCTGGAATTCGCCGCCGGCTTGTTGTGTTGCTTCATGCAGTTCAACCAGCGCATGCACAACAAGCTGCTGCTGGTGGACGACGCCATCGGCATCACCGGCGGGCGCAACTACCAGGACCGCTACTTCAACTGGGACGACGCCTTCAACTACGTCGACCGCGACGCAATGGTCGGCGGGCCGGCCGCGCGGCAGATGGCGGCCAGCTTCGCGCTGTTCTGGAACCACAAGCGCTCGCTGCCGCTGACCCACCTGCGCGACATCAACCGGCGCATCCTGTCCGACCGTGTGCCGCCGGTGTGGCCGGCCCCACGCTACCGCCGGCCGGTGCGCGTGGCACGGGTGCAACAAGCCGCCGAAGACCCCGCCTGGCTGCAGACCTGGCTGGTCGACGCCTCGCGGCAGGTCGGCCAGGTGGAGTACTTCAGCGACCTGCCGGCGAAGACCGACAAGCCGGACAAACGACGCGCGCTGGAATTCACCCAGCACATCATGCGCATGATCAGCGAAGCGAAACGGGAGGTGCTGCTGCAGACACCGTACCTGGTGATGAGCAAACGCGCCCAGCACATCTTTCGCACGCTGCACCGGCGCACCGATCCGCCGCGGGTGATCGTCTCCACCAACTCGCTGGCCGCGACCGACGCCTTCGCCGTGTACGCGATGTCGTACAAGCACCGCAAGCGCTACCTGAAGAAATTCGGCTTCGAGGTGCACGAACTGAAGCCGCACGCGCCCAGCGCCGCGGTGGACAACGAACTGGCCAACCTCGACCTGGACACGACCGCGCTGCCGCCGTCGGAAGCCGCCAGCCTGGCCCACGTCCCCGCAGCGCGCTTCCACCTGCTCGGCAGCCGCGGCAGCAACAATCGGCCGGCGCCGCTGCAAAGCGAAGGCATGCGCTTCGGCCTGCATGCGAAGTCGATCGTGGTCGACGACATCTTCGCGATGGTCGGCTCGCACAACTTCGACCCGCGCTCGGACCACTACAACACCGAGTCAGGCGTGATCGTCTACGACCACGGCTTCGCCGACCAGCTGCGCCACAGCATCCTGCGCAGCACGCAGCCGGAGAACGCGTGGGTGATCGCCCCGCGGCAGTCGAAGGTGCCGGTGCTGACCGACATCAACCAGGCGATCGGCTCGGTTTCCGAGAGCCTGCCGCTGTTCGACCTGTGGCCGTTCCGTTACGCCACCAGCTTCGACCTCAAGCCCGGCTGCCAGCCGCTGCGCGCCACCGACCCGAATTTCTACGCCTGCTACGAACCGGTCGGCGACTTCCCCGACGTGGCGCTGTCGCCGAAACTGATCATCACGCGGCTGGTCACCGCGTTCGGGGTGGGGGCCAAGGGCATCCTGTGAGCGCCGCTCACCGTGCGGAAATCACTTCGCCACCTATTTCCCAGTTTGAAGCTCTTCGCTCTGAACCGACAAAGCGCGAAGCACCCATGCGACCGGGCAATAACCCTACGGCAACTGCGCGACGCGATCGCCCCGCGAGGTGAAGCGCATCGGCAGCTCGCCGCTGAGGCCGTCGGGATGGTCCGGCGGCACCGCGAAGCGCCAGCCGCGCACGCTGCGCAGGGCGTGCTGGTCGAGCACCGGGTCGCCGCTGGATTCGGCGAGGCTGGCGGCGCTGACGCGGCCGCCAGCGTCGATGTCGACGTGCAGCAGCACGCGGCCGTCGAGGTGGCCGCGCAACTCGTCCCATGGCTGCGAGGTATCGGCAGGCGTGGCCAGCGGTACCAGTTCCGGCGCAGGCGCGGGGGTGGCGACGGCGGCCTGCACTTCATCACCGGCGACCATCGGCGGCAGCGCCCGGCGCGTCGGCACCACGCGGGCCGGGCCGTGCGGGCGGCGCGGGGCAGGGTGGGCACGCATCGCGGTCGACGTGTCGACCCGCGCGGTGTAGCGCGCCGGCGGACCGGGCCAGATGCCGGTCTGGGTGCTGAGCCAGCCGGTGCCGGCGACGCCGACGGCCAGTGCGATCAGGCTGAGGGTGGTGGTGGTGCGCAGGCGAAACATGGCGGTCTTTATGCACCCCGCTGGGCGAATCGCGGCTGAAGCTGCCGAATCCTTCAGCGCTCGAGGATCGCGGTGACGCCCATGCCGCCGGCGGTGCAGATCGAGATCAGCCCGCGGCCGGCGCCCTTCTGTTCCAGCAGCTTCGCCAGTGTGGCGATGATCCGCGCGCCGGTGGCAGCGAACGGATGGCCCACGGCGAGGCTGGAGCCGTGTACGTTGAGCCTGGCCGGGTCGATCGAACCGAACGGCGCGTCCAGGCCGAGCCGGTGCTTGCAGTAGTCGGCCGATTCCCACGCGCGCAGCGTGCACAGCACCTGCGCCGCGAACGCCTCGTGGATCTCGTAGTAGTCGAAGTCCTGCAGGGTCAGCCCGTGGCGCGCCAGCATGCGCGGCACCGCGATGGTCGGCGCCATCAGCAGGCCTTCGCCGTGCACGAAATCCACCGCGGCGACTTCGGCGTCGCGCAGCCAGGCCTGGATTTTCAGCCCACGCTGCGCGGCCCACGCCTCGCTGCCCAGCAGCACCGCGGCGGCGCCGTCGGACAGGCCGGTGGAATTGCCGGCGGTGAGCGTGCCGTGGCCGGAGGTCTTGTCGAACGCGGGCTTCAGCGTGGCCAGCTTTTCCATGCTCGAATCGGGGCGCAGGAAACCATCGCGCTTCAGCCCGCGGAACGGCACCAGCAGGTCCCCGAAGAAACCCGCGTCATAGGCGGCGGCCAGCTTGCGGTGGCTGTCCAGCGCGAGCTGATCCTGCGCCTCGCGGCTGACGTGCCACTCCTTCGCCATCTGCTCGCAGTGGTCGCCCATCGACTTGCCGGTGCGCGGTTCGGCCACGCCGGGGAACGAGGGCTTCAGCTCGCCCAGCGAGAAGCCGCGCAGCGCCACCTTCAGCTTGTCCAGCGGCGTCTTCGCCCGGTTCATCGCCAGCAGGCGCTTGCGCAGGCGGGTGCCGTAGACGATCGGCACGTCGGAGGTGGTGTCCGAACCGCCGGCGATGCCGGCCTCGATCTGCCCGGCGGCAATCTTGTTGGCGATGATGATGGCGTTGTCGAGCGAGGTGCCGCAGGCGCGCGCGGTGGTGATGCCCGGCGTGGTCGGCGCCAGCCCGGAGCTGAGCAGCGCCTCGCGCGCCAGGTTCCAGTCGGACGGGTGCCTGATCACCGCGCCCATCGCCACTTCACCCAGTTCCACCCCGTGCAGGCCGAAGCGCTCGACCAGCGCGCCGAGCACCTTCACCGACATGCCGAAGTTGCCGACGTCGGCATACGCCGTGTTGTTGCGGCAGAACGGGATGCGCACACCGCCGATCACCCCGACGCGCTTCTGCGTGTTTTCCATGCTCGGAACAGTCCACCACTCAAGTCCGCCAAGGCTAACCCGCCATGCCGCGCGGCGAAAGCCCAAAAGCCTGAATGGTAGAATCGACACTCTTTGTCTGCCGGATCGCCGCCCGTGGAAGCACAAACACTGTCCGCCCTGCCTGTGGTGCTGGCGCTGGAACCGGTTGCGGGCGAAGCACCACGCATGACCCTGAGCCGCGACGAGGCCGCCGAACTGGCCGCGCTGGTCGCCAGCGACCTGCATGCGCTGGTGCCGCAGGTCGACGTCGCGCGGCTGGCGCTGGCCGGCGCGCTGTTCGACCAGGTCGAGCTGCTGCGGCCGGGCTTCCCGGTATGGGCCACGCTGGACGAGCTGGCGCGGCGCGTGCCGCGCAACCACCTGGGGAATGTGGTGGCCTTCGGCAGCCACGACGGGCACATGCCGCTGCCATCGCTGGAGCCGTCGCCGACCTACGCCGCAGGCCCGATGCGGCTGCTGCCGATGCATCTGCTGGCGCCGGCGGAGCAGGCCGAGGAACTGTCCGAGCAGCTGGAGATCCAGCTGGTCGGCCGCGGCGAGGCCGGTGCGCTGACCGCCGACTGGCTGATGCGCACGCTCGGCATCCGGCTGGAGCACGTGCGCTACCTCAGCCGCAACGACCTGCTGGCACTGACCTGCGTGCAGTACGAGCACGTCAACCTGGCGCCGCTGTGGGCGCTGCTGGAGACGGCGCTGCTGACCCCGGACCGCGAGGAAACGACGATGAGCGCGCGCGGGCTGGCCCTGCGCTACGCCGACGGCAAGGTGCTGGTGCAGCCGCCGTCGCAATGGCTGGCCGCGCAAACCGGCGACAGCGCCGAGCGCACGCACGATTTCGCCGGCATCGTGTTCGAGCTGCGCCAGTACGCCGCGCTGCTCGATGCGCACCAGCTGCCGCTGCAGTTGCAGCCGGACGCCACGCGGCAGACCGAGGCGGCCGCCGGCTACCTGCTGGAAACCCTGGCCGCGGCCGACCCCAGCTACGACCCGCCGGAGCTGTTCGCGCACGAGGCGCCCGGCCTCGGCGTGGTGGCGGTCACCCTGGCCCAGCGCGGCGATGGCGGGCATGCCCGCGCGCTGGCGCACGGCTATCCGCTGCAACCGCGGGCGCTGGGGCCGCTGCTGGCGCGGCTGGCCGACCGTTATGCGATCGCCGCCGAACTGCATGCGCTGGGCCGGATCGTGCTTGACGCCGACGGCCGGCTCGGCGCGCCGGCCACCGCCCTGCATTGATCGCCGCCGGGACGGCTGGGCAACGCCGGCAACTCGGCGCATGATGGCGGCGCGCTGACAGGGGGCGCCATGCTGACGGAATGACCATGCGGCCGCACAAGCCTGCCGAGGTATCGCCATCGCTTCCGGATGAAACCGACTGGCCGGCATGGGTCGCGCACGGCGCGCCCGCACTGCTGGCCTACCTCGACCACGAACAGCGCTTTCGCTACGCCAACGAAACCCATCGCCGCTGGCTTGGCATCGACCCGCAGCAGCTGATCGGCCGGCGCCTGATCGACGTGATCGGCCCGCGCAACCATGAGCTGGCCAGCGTGGCGCTGGATAGCGCCTATGCCGGCCACACGGCCAGCTACGAGGGCGAACTGTACAACGGCCGCGAGCGGCGCTATGCCCGCGGCAACTTCGAGCCCGACTTCGATGCCGGGGGCCGCGTCCGCGGCATCTTCACCGCGCTGGTCGACATCACCGAGCGGCGCGACCTGGAACTGCAGCTGCACGAGAGCGAGCAGCGCTTCTTCGGCGCGTTCCAGCATGCCGCGATCGGCATGGCGCTGGTTGCACCGGACAGCCGCTGGCTGCGGGTCAACGCGGCGCTTTGCGCGATGCTCGGCTACCACGAGGACGAATTCCTGTCGCGCACGACGCGCGACATCACGCACCCCGACGACATCGCGGCCAGCGACTCGCGGCATGAGCAGATGCTGGCTGGCGAGCTGGAATCGTGTCACATCGAGAAACGCTATTTCCACAAGAATGGCGACCCGGTGCATGTGCAGCTCAGCGTGTCGCTGGTGCGCGACAACGACAGCAGTCCGCTTTATTTCGTCGTGCAGATCCAGAACATCAGCCAGCGCAAGGCGTTCGAGGACGCGCTGCACCGCGAGCGCGAACTGGCCGAGGTGACCCTGCGCTCGATCGGCGACGCAGTGATCACCACCGACCCGCAACTGTGCATCACCTCGCTCAACCCGATCGCCGAGGCGATGACCGTCTGGAGCAGCATCGAGGCGCAGGGCCGGCCGATCGAGGAGATCTTCCAGCTGTTCGATGCCCACGACGGCCACGCCGTGGCCAATCCGCTGCGCGCGGCGATCGGCCACAACAGCATCGTCGACCTGGTCGGCAAGACCCTGCTGCGCCACCGCCACGGCTTCGACACGCCGGTGGAGGATTCCTCCGCGCCGATCCACGACCACGCCGGCAACGTGATCGGCGGCGTGCTGGTGTTCCACGACGTCAGCGAGACCCGCGCGCTGGCGCTGAAGATGATCCACCTGACCCAGCACGACACGCTCACCGGGTTGCCCAACCGCAGCCAGTTGCACGGGCACATCGGCCAGGCGATCGCCACCGCGAACCGGCGCCAGCAGCGCGCCGCGCTGCTCTACATCGACATCGACAACTTCAAGCAGGTCAACGAGCTGCACGGCCACGCCGCCGGCGACCAGGTACTGCGCGCGTTCACCGCCCAGCTGCAGCGCTGCCTGCCGGGCGACGAGCTGCTGAGCCGCTACGGCGGCGACGAATTCGTGGTGCTGCTGCCGCACCTGGAAAACGTGGGCGAGACGGCCAGCCTGTGCCAGACGCTGATCAACCAGGGCGAGCAGACCCGCGTCGACGGGCTGCCCGAGCTGGACCTGCACCTCAGCATCGGCATCAGCGTGTACCCGGACGATGCGACCGAACCGGAGGGTCTGCTGCAGCATGCGGAGACCGCGCTGGTCGCGGTGAAGGCGCAGGGCCTGCACGGCTACCGCTTCTTCACCGCGTCGATGAACGAGCGCACGCAGGCACGCCGGCGGATCGAGACGGCGTTGCGCCAGGCGCTGTCGCGGCACGAACTGGACCTGCACTACCAGCCCAAGGTGGAGGCGCAGAGCGGCCGCATCGTCGGCGCCGAGGCGCTGCTGCGCTGGTACGCGGACGGCCACGAGCAGTACAAGCCGGACCAGTTCATCCCGGTCGCCGAGGACACCGGGCTGATCCTGCCGATCGGCGCCTGGGTGCTGCGCCAGGCCTGCCGCCAGGCGCAACGGTGGCTGTATGCCGGCCACGCGATCCCGGTGTCGGTGAATGTGTCGCCGCTGCAGTTCCAGCACGCCGAGTTCTACCACTGGCTGGACGAGGTGCTGGACGAAAGCGGACTGGATGCCGGCCTGCTCGAACTGGAACTGACCGAGCGCATGGTGATGTCCGGCGGTGACGCGACCACCGGCCTGCTGCAACGGATCAAGCGGCGCGGCGTGCGGCTGTCGCTGGACGACTTCGGCACCGGCTACTGCAGCCTGTCGTACCTGAAGCATTTCCCGATCGACGCGCTGAAGATCGACCGTGTGTTCGTGCATGACCTCACCAGCGACCGCGACACCGCCACCATCACCAGCGCAATCATCGCGATGGCGCGCGGCCTCGACAAGGAAGTGGTCGCCGAAGGCGTGGAGACGCGCGAGCAGGCCGCGTTCCTGCGTCAGGCCGGCTGTTCGCAGCTGCAGGGTTTCCTGTTCGGCGCGCCCATGCCGACCGACGAGTTCCAGCGGCTGCTGGCCGAACCCGCCCGGATTTTACCTGACCCGTAGCGGCTCCCGCTCCGTGTCCCGAGGCGAAGCGGCGGGCAGCGCCCGCCTTACGAAACCGGCTTTGCCAGCGGCGCCTCGTACATGAAGTAGTGGCAGCGCTGCATGCCGAGCCCTTCGTAGGTCGCCTGCGCGCGCTGGTTCTCCGTTTCCACGTACAGCCGCAGGCCGACCGCGCCGGCCGCCGCGGCACGCTGCGCCACTTCGGCGTACAGCGCGCGGAACGCGCCGACGCGGCGCGCGGCGGGCGCCACGTAGACGCTCTGGATCCACCAAAAATCGCCGTTGCGCCAGTCGCTCCATTCGTAGGTCACCAGCAGGCAGCCGAGCGCCGCACCGTCGTGCTCGGCCACCAGGTAGAAGCCGCGCCGCGGCTGCTCGAACACGCCGCGCACGCCGCGTTCCAGCGTGGCGGGATCGAGCCGCTTGTGTTCGGTTTCCCAGGCCATCGCCGCGTTCCAGGCGACCAGGTCGGAAACGTCGGCAAGAGTGGCGGCGCGGATCTGCAGTGGCACGGCGTGACTCCGGTGGAGGCGGGCGCCCATCGTAGCGTGCACCGTCTTCACATGTCGGCGCGTAGGGTCGAACCGAGCCGGCGGTCGCAGCCCTCACACGGGTTCCCGCTGGCGCTCCGCCCACATGGATGCCTCGTGGCCGATTCCGCGAGGCCCAAGGAAAACCGCTTTTGAACATCGGCAACCTCCTCGACCGGCTCAAGCTGCGCAGGCTGAATGCGTTCCGCCGGCGCCGCGCCGCCGCACGCACGCGGCCGGAGCAGGAACCGGCGCTGCGCGCGGAGTTGTTCAGCGCCGAGCAGATGGAGCGGCACGGCCGCGCGCTGGCCGGCCAGCACCGGCTCGGTGCGCGGACCAGCATGGATTCGCTGCTGGTGCGGCTGGACGACAACAAGGCAGTGCTGACCCACACCTGCGAGCGGCTGACCGACGCCACCCGCAAGCGGCGGCGGATCACCCCGGCCGCCGAGTGGCTGCTGGACAACTTCTACCTGGTCGAGGAGCAGGTGCGGATCGCCCGCCGGCACCTGCCGAAAGGCTACAGCCGCGAACTGCCGCGGCTGGCCAGCGGGCCGTCGGCCGGCCTGCCGCGGGTCTACGACATCGCGCTGGAAATCATCTCGCACGGCGACGGTCGGGTCGACACACACATCCTGCAGCGCTTCATCGACGCCTACCAGGAAGTGAGCCCGCTGAAGCTGGGCGAGCTGTGGGCGATCCCGATCATGCTGCGGCTGGCGCTGATCGAGAACCTGCGCCGGGTGGCCGCGCGGGTGATGGCGGACTGGCGCCACCGCGGCAAGGCCGCGCGCTGGGCCGACGCGATGACCGCCACCGCCGGGCGCGAGCCGAACTCGGTGGTGCTGGTCGTGGCCGACATGGCGCGTTCGGACCCACCGATGAACGGCCCGTTCGTGGCCGAGATGGCGCGCCGGCTGCAGGGCCAGAGCCCGGCACTGGCGCTGCCGCTGAGCTGGATCGAGCAGCGCCTGGCCACCTCGGGGCAGAGCATCGAGCACCTGGTGCAGCTGGAGGCGCAGCAGCAGGCCGCCAACCAGGTCTCGATCAGCAACAGCATCGGCAGCCTGCGCACGCTGTCGGCGATCGACTGGCGCGACTTCGTCGAGCAGTGCAGCCTGGTCGAGCACGGCCTGCGCGAGGATCCGGCCGATGTCTATGCGGCGATGGATTTCGCCACCCGCGACCGCTATCGCCACGTGGTCGAGGCGATGGCGCGGCGGCACCGGCTGACCGAGTTGCAGGTGGCCGAGGCGGCGATCGCGCTGAGCCAGGCCGCGGCGCCCACCGACAGCAGCATGCCGCTGCCACAGCACGTCGGCTACTACCTGATCGATCGCGGACGGCCGCGGCTGGAACAACAGCTGGGCATCCACCCGCCGCTGCGCGAGACACTGCGCCGCGGCTTCGACCGCGCGCCGCTGCCGATCTACCTGGGTCTGCTGGCGTTGCTCACCTTCGCCTTCGCGCAGCCGCTGGTCGCCGTCGCCGCGCACCAGCACTGGTCGACGTGGGCGCTGGCCGCGCTGGCGGTGCCCGCGGCGATCCTGGCCAGCCAGCTGGGGTTGAGCCTGCTCAACTGGATCGCCACGCTGTCGATCGCGCCGCGGCAGCTGCCGCGGATGGATTACTCGCACGGCATTCCGGCCAGCGCGCGCACGCTGGTGGCGATCCCCAGCCTGGTCGCCAGCGCGCAGGACGTCGACGAACTGGCCGAAGCGCTGGAGGTGCGCTTCCTCGGCAACCGCGACGAGCACCTGCACTTCGCCCTGCTCACCGACTTCGCCGACGCCGCGCACGAGACCCTGCCCGGCGACGAGGCGCTGCTGCTGCGCGCGCAGCGGCGCATCGAGGCGCTCAATGATCGCTACGCCAGCGCCAGGGCCGACCGCTTCTTCCTGTTCCACCGGCCGCGCCGCTGGAATCCGGGCGAGCAATGCTGGATGGGCCACGAGCGCAAGCGCGGCAAGCTGGCCGACTTGAACGCGCTGCTGCGCGGCAACGCGCACGGCCGCTTCATGCTGATCGTGGGCGACATCGCGTCGCTGGGCCCGGTGCAATACGTGATCACCCTGGACACCGACACCGAACTGCCGCGCGACGCGGCGCAGGCCTTCGTCGGCACCATCGACCACCCGCTCAACCGCGCCGTGTACGACCCTGTCCTGCGCCGCGTGGTCAGCGGCTACGCGATCCTGCAGCCACGCGTGGGGATCAGCCTGCCCAGCACCGCGCGCTCGCGCTACGCCCAGCTGTACGGCAGCGACGCCGGCATCGACCCGTACACGCAGATGGTCTCGGACGTGTACCAGGACGTGTTCGGCGAAGGCTCGTTCATCGGCAAGGGCATCTACGCGATCGACCCGTTCGAGCGCGCCCTGGACGGCCGCTTTCCGGACAACCGCATCCTCAGCCACGACCTGGTCGAAGGCTGCCACGCGCGAGCGGGCCTGCTCAGCGACGTGCAGCTGTTCGAAAGCTACCCGGCGCGCTACGGCGCCGACGTGAAGCGCCGCCACCGCTGGATCCGCGGCGACTGGCAGCTGCTGCCGTGGCTGCTGCCGTGGGCGCCGACCGCGCACGATGGCTGGCGCCGCAACGCGCTGACCGCGCTGTCGCGCTGGAAGATCCTCGACAACCTGCGCCGCAGCCTGGTGCCGGTGGCGCTGCTGGTGCTGCTGCTGGTCGGCTGGCTGCTGATCGGCACGGTGCTGTCGTGGACCCTGGCGGTGCTGTCGATGGTGCTGCTGCCGCCGCTGCTGGCGGCCCTGCTCGAACTGGTGCAGAAGCCGCGCGAGGTGCAGCTCGACCAGCACCTGCGCGCCGGCTTCCAGGCCGGCCTGCAGCACCTGGCGCGGATGGCGCTGGGACTGGCGTGGCTGCCGCACGAGGCGCTGTACCACCTCGACGCGATCGTGCGCACGCTGTGGCGGGTGACGGTCAGCCAGCGCCACCTGCTGCAGTGGCAGACCTCCGGCGAGGTCGAGCGGCGCAGCGGCAACGCGCCGGCCGCGCTGTGGCGGCTGATGGGGATCGGCCCGGCGCTGGCGCTGCTGCTGGGCGTGGTGCTGGCGCATGAGCGTCCGCTGGTGCTGTGGCTGGCCGCGCCGTTGCTGCTGCTGTGGCTGGTCTCACCCGCGATCGCGTGGTGGATCAGCCAGCCGCGCGTGCCCGGCGCCTTCGCGCCGAGCACGGCGCAGCAGCGCTTCCTGCGCACGCTGGCACGGCAGACCTGGGCCTTCTTCGACACCCACGTAGGCGCGGCCGAGCACTGGCTGCCGCCAGACAACCTGCAGGAGCAACCCGGCCCGGCGATCGCCCACCGCACCTCGCCCACCAACATCGGCCTGGCGCTGCTGGCGAACCTGGCCGCGCACGACTTCGGCTTCCTCGGCAGCGGCCGCCTGCTCGAACGCACCGGCCACACGCTGGCCACCATGCAGCAACTGCCGCGCCACCGCGGCCACTTCTACAACTGGTACGACACGCAGAGCCTGCAGCCACTGGCGCCGCTGTACGTCTCGGCGGTGGACAGCGGCAACCTCGCCGGCCACCTGCTGACCCTGCGCCCCGGGCTGGAGGAACTGGCCGACCAGCCGGTGTTCCAGCCGCGCGTGCTGCACGGCCTGCGCGACACGCTGGCGCTGCTGCACGACACCCTGGATCCCGACCTCTCGCGCGCGCTGGACCCGCTCGACTGGCAGCTGCAGGAGAGCCTGGCCACGCCACCGGCGCGCACCGGCGCGGCCAGCGCGCTGCTGCTGCAACTGCGCGGCCACGCGCAGGCGCTGGTACCGCGGCTGGAGACCGAGCCCGGCAGCGAGTCGCGCTTCTGGCTCGACGCGCTGCTCGCGCAGTGCGACGAACTGTGCGCCGAGGCCGCCGCGTTCGAGCTGGACCCGCCGGCCGACGACGTGGCCGGCTTCGAGGGCATCCCCACGCTGCGCCAGCTGGCGCGGATCGAACCGCTGGCGTGGCCCGCCGGGGCCGACGCCGAGGGCGTGCGCGAACACGCGCGCGAACGCCTCGCCGTGATCGCGCAGCTGGCCCAGCAGGCCGGCGAACTGGCGCTGATGGACTACCGCTTCCTCTACGACAGCGCGCGCGACCTGCTGGCGATCGGCTACAACGTGGACCAGCGCCGGCTCGACGCCGGCTACTACGACCTGCTGGCGTCGGAGGCGCGGCTGGCCAGTTTCGTCGGCATCGCGCAGGGCCAGCTGCCGCAGGACAACTGGTTCGCGCTGGGCCGCCTGCTTACCACCGTGGGCGGCGAACCGGTGCTGCTGTCGTGGACCGGCTCGATGTTCGAGTATCTGATGCCGCTGCTGGTGATGCCCGGCTACGAAGGCACCCTGCTCGACCAGACCTGCCGCGCGGCGGTGGCGCGGCAGATCGAATACGGCAACCAGCTCGGCGTGCCGTGGGGCGTTTCCGAGTCCGGCTACAACACGCTGGACGCGCACTTCACCTACCAGTACCGCGCGTTCGGCGTGCCCGGGCTGGGCCTGAAGCGCGGGCTGGGCGACGACGTGGTGGTGGCGCCGTACGCCACCGCGCTGGCGCTGATGGTGGCGCCGGCGGCGGCCACCAAGAACCTGCAGCGGCTGGCCGAGGCCGGCGCGCGCGGCCGCTACGGCCTGTACGAGGCAATCGACTACACCCCGGCGCGGCTGCCGCTGGGCCAGGACTCGGCGCTGGTGCGGCAGTTCATGGCGCACCACCAGGGCATGAGCCTGCTCGCGCTGGGCCACGCGCTGCTGGGCCGGCCGATGCAGCGGCGCTTCGAATCCGACCCGCAGTTCCAGGCCACCAGCCTGCTGCTGCAGGAGCGCGTGCCGAAGACCGCGGCGGAATACCTGCACGCCTCCGGCTTCCCCGAGTCGGACGGCAGCCCGCGCCCGGCCGAGGCGCGGCTGCGCGTGTTCGCCGACCCGGACCGCGCGCGCCCGGCGGTGCAGCTGCTGTCGAATGGCCGCTACCACGTGATGCTGTCCAGCGCCGGCGGCGGCTACAGCCGGCGCGGCGAGCTGGCGCTGACGCGCTGGCACGAAGACATCACGCGCGACGCCTGGGGCATGTTCTGCTACCTGCGCGACGTGGCCAGCGGCGAGTGCTGGTCCACCGCCTACCAGCCCACGCTGATGAAGACCGAGCAGTTCGAGGCGATCTTCTCCGACGCACGCGCCGAGTTCCGCGTGCGCGAGCGCGAGTTCGACGCGCACACCGAGATCGTGGTGTCGCCGGAAGACGACATCGAGCTGCGCCGCACGCGCATCGGCAACCGCAGCCGCACGCGGCGCACGATCGAGCTGACCAGCTACGCCGAGGTGGTGCTGGCGCCGCCGCTCGCCGACGCAGCGCACCCGGCCTTCAGCAAGCTGTTCGTGCAGACCGAACTGGTGCCGGCGCTGCAGGCAATCGTGTGCACGCGCCGGCCACGCTCGGCCGACGAGCAGGTGCCGTGGATGTTCCACCTGCTGGCGGTGCATGACGCCGACATCGACGCGATCTCCTACGAGACCGACCGCGCCCGCTTCATCGGCCGCGGCCGCAGCACGGCCGAGCCGCAGGCGCTCGACCGCGAGCAGGCGCGGCTGTCCGACAGCGCCGGTTCGGTGCTCGACCCGATCGTGGCGATCCGCTGCCGCATCACGCTGGAGCCGGAGCAGTCGGCCACCATCGACTTCGTCACCGGCTACGCCGCGCAGCGCGACGGCTGCCTGCAGCTGATCGGCAAGTACCGCGACCGCCACCTCGCCGACCGCGTGTTCGACCTGGCCTGGACGCACAGCCAGGTGCTGCTGCGCCAGCTCAACGCCAGCCTCGCCGACGCGCAGCTGTACGAACACATGGCCACCGGCATCCTGTACCCGAACGCCGGCCTGCGCGCCGAGCCGGCCGTGCTGCGCGGCAACCGGCGCGGGCAGAGCGGGCTGTGGGGGCAGTCGGTCTCCGGCGACCTGCCGATCGTGCTGCTGCAGATCGCCAGCCCGTCGCGGATCGAGCTGGTGCGCCAGCTGGTGCAGGCGCACGCGTACTGGCGGCTGAAGGGGCTGGCGGTGGACCTGGTGATCTGGAACGAGGACCGCGCCGGCTACCGGCAGGAACTGCACGACCAGATCATGGGCCTGATCGCCTCGGGCAGCGAAGCCAGCCTGCTCGACCGCCCCGGCGGCATCTTCGTGCGCCCGGGGCAGCAGCTGTCCGGCGAGGACCGGCTGGTGATGCTGGCCAGTGCGCGGATCGTGCTCAACGACAGCCGCGGCAGCCTGGCCGAGCAGATCGGTCGGCGCCAGGTGGAAACCCACGCGCCGCGTTTCGAGCCGAGCCGGCCGCGGCGCATCGGCAGCGCCACGCTCGCCGCCAGCGCCCGCGCCCCGGCCACGCTGCAGCTGGCCAACCCACACGGCGGCTTCAGCAGCGACGGCCGCGAGTACGTGATCACCCTGGCCGCCGGCGACAGCACGCCGGCGCCGTGGGCGAACGTGCTGGCCAACCCGCAGTTCGGCACGGTGATCTCCGAGAGCGGCAGCGCCTACAGCTGGGGCGAGAACGCGCACGAATTCCGGCTCACCCCGTGGCACGACGACCCGGTCGGCGACGGCAGCGGCGAGGCGCTGTACCTGCGCGACGAAGAGACCGGCCAGGTATGGTCGCCGACCCCGCTGCCCTGCCGCGGCAGCGGCAGCTACGTCACCCGCCACGGCTTCGGCTACAGCGTGTTCGAGCACCACGAGGACGGCATCCACTCCGAACTGTGGATCTACGTGGCACTGGACGCCTCGGTGAAATTCTCGGTGCTGAAACTGCGCAACGACTCCGGCCAGCCGCGCCGGCTAAGCGTCACCGGCTACGTCGAATGGCTGCTCGGCGACCTGCGCGCGAAGACCGCGATGCACGTGGTCACCGAGTCGGACCCGGCCAGCGGCGCGCTGTTCGCGCGCAACGCGTACAACAGCGAGTTCCCGAACCGCGTGGCGTTCTTCGACGTGGACGACCCCGCGCGCGGCATCGACGGCGACCGCGGCGAATTCCTCGGCCGCAACGGCAGCATGCGCGCGCCGGCCGGGCTGGGTCGCGCCAACCTGTCCGGCCGGCTCGGCGCCGGGCTCGACCCCTGCGCGGCGCTGCAGACGCTGGTGACACTGGACAATGGCGAGCAGCGCCAGCTGATCTTCCGCCTCGGCCTGGGCCGCGACGCCGCCGAGGCCAGCGCGCTGGTGCAGCGCTTCCGCGGCAGCGGCAGCGCCGCCGACGCGCTGGACAGGGTGCGCGCGCACTGGGCGCGCGTGCTCGGCGCGGTGCAGGTGCGCACGCCGGAACCCGCGCTCGACGTGCTCGCCAACGGCTGGCTGCTGTACCAGACCATCGCCTGCCGGATCTGGGCACGCAGCGGCTACTACCAGAGCGGCGGCGCGTTCGGCTTCCGCGACCAGCTGCAGGACTCGATGGCGACCGTGCACGCCGCGCCGGAACTGTCGCGCGCGCAGCTGCTGCTGTGTGCCGCGCACCAGTTCGCCGAAGGCGACGTGCAGCACTGGTGGCACCCGCCGCTGGACCGCGGCGTGCGCACCACCTGTTCCGACGACTACCTGTGGCTGCCGCTGGCCATCGCGCGCTACGTGCTGGCCAGCGCCGACCGCGGCGTGCTGGACGAATGCGTCGGCTACATCGAGGGCCGCCCGCTGCACGACGGCGAGGAGTCGTACTACGACCTGCCGCAGCCCTCGGCCCTGCGCGAAACGCTGTATCGGCACGGCGTGCGCGCGCTCGAGCGCAGCTTCAGCCGGCGCGGCGCGCACGGCCTGCCGTTGATCGGTGGCGGCGACTGGAACGACGGCATGAACCGGGTCGGCGAACAGGGCCGCGGCGAAAGCGTGTGGCTGGGCTTCTTCTCCTGCGAAGTGCTGCAGCGCTTCGTCGAAGTGGCCCGGCTGCACGACGACGAGCCGTTCGCGCAACGCTGCGCAGGCGAAGTGGCCAGGTTGCGCACCGCGCTGGAACAGCACGGCTGGGACGGTGCCTGGTACCGCCGCGCCTACTTCGACGACGGCACACCGCTCGGCTCCGCCGGCAACGACGAATGCCGCATCGACTCGATCGCGCAGAGCTGGTCGGTGCTGTCCGGCATCGGCGCGCCGGCACGGCAGCGACAAGCGATGGCGTCGCTGGATGCGCACCTGGTGCGCCGCGACGCCGGCCTGGTGCAACTGCTGACCCCGCCGTTCGACCAATCCGCGCTCGACCCCGGCTACATCAAGGGCTACCTGCCCGGCGTGCGCGAGAACGGCGGCCAGTACACGCATGCCGCGATCTGGGCCACCATGGCGTTCGCCGAGCTCGGCGACAGCGCGCGTGCGTGGGAACTGCTGCGCATGATCAACCCGGTCAGCCACGGCCTCGACGACGCGCAAATGGACGTCTACAAGGTCGAACCCTACGTGGTCAGCGCCGACGTCTATGCGGTCGCCCCGCACACCGGCCGCGGCGGCTGGAGCTGGTACACCGGCTCCGCCGGCTGGATGTACCGGCTGATCGTGGAATCGCTGCTGGGCCTGCGCCTGGAAGCCGGCCAGCTGCGCTTCGCGCCGGTGCTGCCGCCGGAGTGGGAAGGTTTCACCATTGACTACCGCCACCGCGACACGCTCTACCGGATCCACCTGCGCCAGAGCGACGCCGGCACGATGAGCACGCTATGGCTGGACGGCACCGCGCAGGCCAATGGCCGCATCCCGCTGGCCGACGACGGCGCGGAGCACAGCGTGGAACTGAACTGGCCGCGCCGCCCATGAAGCCGGCCGCGGCTGCGTGCCCCTGCGCTCAACGGTCCAATGGGCTCAACACGCCGTGGCCGCCGCGGTTGAGCACATGCGTATAGATCTGGGTGGTGGCGACGTCCTTGTGGCCGAGCAATTCCTGGATCGTGCGGATGTCCTGACCCGCCTCCAGCAGGTGGGTGGCGAACGAGTGGCGCAGGGTGTGGCACGTCGCCGGCTTGACGAGGCCGGCCTTGAGCCGCGCATTGCGCACCGCGCGCTGCAGGCCGGCCTCGTCCACATGATGGCGCCGTCGCTCGCCGTCGCGCGGATCACGCGACAGTTGCTCCGACGGAAACACGTACTGCCAGCCGGGCTCGCGCGGCGCCGACGGATACTTGCGTGCCAGCGCATGCGGTAGCCACACCGCGCCCAGGCCCGCCGCCAGATCCTGCTGGTGGATCAAACGCACCCGCTCCAGCTGCGCCTGCAGCGCCTCGCGCAGGCGTCGCGGCAACGGCACATGCCGGTCCTTGCCGCCCTTGCCATCGCGCACGCAGATCTGGTTCAGCTCGAAATCCACGTCCTTCACGCGCAGGCGCACGCACTCCATCAGCCGCATACCCGAGCCGTACAACAGCGAGGCCATCAAACCGAAGCGCCCATCCATCATCGCCAGCAACCGGCTCACCTCATCGCGCGAGAGCACCACCGGCACCCGCTGCGGCCGCTTCGCCCGTACCACCGTCTCCATCCACGGCAACTCGACCGACAACACCTCTTTGTACAGAAACAGCAGTGCCGACAGCGCCTGGTTCTGCGTACCCGCCGCCACCTGACCCTCGACCGCCAACGTGCTCAGAAAGCCCTCAACCTCCGCCACCCCCATGTCGCGCGGATGCCGCTTGCCGGTGGCCAGGATGTCTATGCCAATCCGGACTCAGGCTGCCCGCCGGACGAATACGACAACTATCTCGCTCCTTGTCTGCGGCTATTGGAGCAGGACGCTTCAACAGAAGACCTAGCAAAATATCTTTCGTACATCGTTGGCGAGTACATGGGCCTCGGCACCACAGAACTTGTCTTGTCGCAATCGATCGCGTTCGCTGGCAAGCTCCAACAATGGTATGCGTCAGCCTGGCTAGGCAAACACGTCTAGGCGGGCTAACAATTCGTTCAAGGCGGACGGCTTCGCCGCCGCTTAACTCCAGCGTTAGTCGGCGGAGCGTTTCATTTGCTTCACAGGGTTGTTGGCGGCCGCGTCACGTTCACGGCCTTCCTCACCACCAAAGCCGCTTCGGCTGCTCCCAATGCAATCGTGTTGTGTTCCCTCTTCGGGTAGCCTGCGCTCATGGCATCATGGCTTCGTTCACCATCGCGGCAACGTCTGCTTCCGCCGTCTAACACGGCGGTCAAGCGGACGGCGTACCGCCGCCGCTTACCTCTGCGTTAGTCGGTAGCTCGTGCAGGTTCTTCGTGTGGTGTGTTTCGCCCAGCTTCGCGCTGGCTTGTCGTCCGTCGCCGCAGCAGCTTTCCGCGCGGCATCGTCGCAAGCCTGGGGCATCCAAAGCTGGTAGTTTGGGGTAGTCGGTTAACCAATCGTTCAAGGCGGACAGCTACGCCGCCGCTTAACTCCAGCGTTAGAGCCTATGAACATCTTCGCCCTATTACTCGGAGCGTCCATCGGATTGTTGAGCTGGTCGTTCCTCACACGTTTCTCCTACGCTGTTCATGACGCCACAAACAAGACCACTCTTGCCGCCAAGCTGGGCGACCCAAGTCGTGGCTCACTCGCCAAAATGTTGTGGTGGGTTACAGGGGCATCCGTCGTCTGGCTCGCGGTTTTCACAGGAGCATGCTTGCACTTTGCGCACTCGGATTCGTCCCAACAGTTTCTGGCGTGGTTCTTTGGGGGCATCGCAACCACACCTGTGTTTATCGCATTCACTACTACCAGATGGTTGCGTCGCTTCAAACAGCACAATGCCAAGCGCGCGCAGCTCTAACATCTCCTTGGGAGACTTCCCGTCAACCCCGTGCGCATGATGCTTTTGCCCTGAACTTTCGGGCGACTGCTGGTGATCGTGTTGTCCTTGGTGTTGCGTGCTGCTTTGTCAGTTGGATGCGGCGTCGAACGTTGCCAGACTGCATTTCCCTGGATGGTCTTGTCGGGTCGATGTTGCCGACCCGGACCAGGGTAGGGCGCGGCATCGCATGCTGGGCGTGCGTAGCCGAGTTTCCCCCCCGGCGTGTTCGATGCCGCCGGCGAGGTCATCGGCGGGACGGGGGTGAATCGCGTCAATCGCGCCCACGGCCTGGGCAGTCCCGGCGACTGGGTCCGCGGTACCACCCGTCATCGCGGCGTGGCCGCGGTCGCGGCCCGGCGCGATGGCCGCCACACAAGCGCGGCCTGACTTATGCATCGACTTAACCTGCCGACGTGCAGGCTGGAAAGTAGACCCGATGTCCGGCATGTTGGCGAAGCCCCGCCATGCCGCATCGCCTGCCGCCCGCACACGTCGGGCAGCAACACCCGCCAACCCCATGGAGAACACCCCCGCCATGCCGCCTCCCCGCTCGGATGCTCTGGTCTTTTTCGGCGCCACTGGCGACCTGGCCTACAAGAAGATCTTTCCGGCACTGCAGGCGATGATGCTGCGCGACGGGCTGGACCTGCCGATCATCGGCGTGGCGCACTCGGGCTGGAACGTGGAACAACTGCGCCAGCGCGCGCACGACAGCCTGGCGCACGCGGCGCAGGAGCAGGGCGGCACCATCGACGAGGCGGCGTTCGCGAAGCTGGCGGCGCGCCTGCAGTATGTCGACGGCGACTACAACGACGCGGCCACGTTCCGCCAGCTGAAGCAGGCGCTGGGCGCGGCGCAGCGGCCGCTGCACTACCTGGCGATTCCGCCCGGGCTGTTCGGGGTGGTGGCAAAAAGCCTCAAGCAGGCCGGCTGCGCGGACGATGCGCGGATCGTGGTGGAGAAGCCGTTCGGCCGTGACCTGGCCTCGGCGCAGGCACTCAACCGCACGCTGCACGCGGTGTTCCCGGAGTCGGCGATCTTCCGCATCGACCACTACCTGGGCAAGGAGCCGGTGCAGAACCTGTTGTACTTCCGTTTCGCCAACACCGTGCTGGAACCAGTGTGGAACAACCGCTACGTGGACCGCGTGCAGATCACCATGGCCGAGCAGTTCGGCGTGGACGGCCGCGGCGCGTTCTACGAGGGCGTCGGCGCGATCCGCGACGTGCTGCAGAACCACCTGCTGCAGGTGACCTCGCTGCTGGCGATGGACGCGCCGATCGGCAGTGAGCCGGAAGCACTGCGCACCGAGAAGCTGCGGCTGTTCCGCGCGATGCGCCCGCTCGATCCGGCCGAGGTGGTGCGCGGCCAGTTCAAGGGCTACCGCGAGGTCGACGGCGTGGCCGCCGATTCCAACGTGGAGACCTTCGTGGCGCTGCGCCTGTACATCGACACCTGGCGCTGGGCCGGCGTGCCGTTCCACATCCGCGCCGGCAAGAAGTTGCCCGTCACCACCACCGAGGTGATGGTGGACATGAAGGCGCCGCCGCTGTCGGTATTCGACGCAATCGGCGCGGCGCAGTCGAACTATTTCCGCTTCCGGCTCAGCCCGGAGGTGATCATCGCCGCGGGCATGCGGGTGAAGCAGCCCGGCGAGGAGATGCGCGGGGAGCCGGTGGAGCTGGTCATGCGGCACGACCTGGCGCCGGAGAAGTCGCCGTACGAGCGCCTGCTCGGCGACGCGATCCGCGGCGACAACGCGCTGTTCACCAGCGACGAATGCGTGGAGGCGGCGTGGGCGGTGGTGGACCGCGTGCTGGCCCACGAGGGCGCGGTGGACGTCTACGAGCCGGGCAGCTGGGGCCCGGCCGGAGCCGACCGCATCGCAGGCGACGAAGGCTGGCACGAGCCGCGGGCGGAAGAGGGCAAGCCATGCTGAGCCACCCTGCCGCCGAAGCCGCTGCGGTGGTGTTCCTGCTCGACGTGGACAATACCCTGCTCGACAACGACCGCTTCGGCGCCGACCTCGGCGCCACCCTGGAGGCGGCCTTCGGCGCCGGCGAACGCGCACGCTACTGGGCGATCTACGAGGAGCTGCGCGAGCAGTGCGGCTTCGCTGACTACCTCGGCACGCTGCAGCGCTTTCGCGCCGGCCTGGACAACGACCCGTCGCTGCTGCAGATGTCCGGCTACCTGCTGGACTATCCGTTCGCCGACCGCCTGTACCCGCATGCGCTGGAGACCGTGGCGCACCTGCGCACGCTGGGACCCACCGCGATCCTGTCCGACGGCGACGTGGTATTCCAGCCGCACAAGATCCGCCGTGCCGGGCTGTGGGCTGCGCTGGGCGGCGAGGTGCTGATCTACATCCACAAGCAGCAGATGCTGGTGGCGATGCAGCAACGCTACCCCGCCGTGCATTACGTGATGGTGGACGACAAGCCGCAGATCCTGGCCGCGATGAAACAGCACCTGGGCCGCAAGCTCACCACCGTGTTCGTGCGCCAGGGCCACTACGCGGCTGCCAGTGCCGGCGAAGCCATCGCGCCGGCGCCGGACCTCACCATCGCGTGCATCGGCGATCTGCGCCGGCGTAAGCTTGAAGACTTCCTGCCGGGCGCACCCGCGATCCCGCTGCCGGCGGAATAACATTCGAATCGGAAACACGGAGACAAGCATGAAAGCGACCCGCCAACTGCACGACCTCGGCCAGAGCCTGTGGCTGGACAACATCACCCGCAGCCTGCTCGACGACGGCACGCTGGCGCGCTACGTCGCCGAGGACTCGATCACCGGACTGACCTCGAACCCGAGCATCTTCGACGCGGCGATCGGCAACGGCGACGCCTACGACGCCGGCATCCACGCCAAGGCGCTGGCCAGACTGAGCGGCGAGGCGCTGTTCACCGAGCTGGCGCTGGAAGACCTGCGCCGCGCGGCCGACCTGTTCCGCCCGGTGTTCGACGCCACCGGCCAGGTCGACGGCTGGGTCTCGATGGAGGTCTCGCCGCTGCTGGCAGCCGACACTGCCGGCTCGATCGCCGCGGCGCGCCACATCCACCATCAGGGCCAGCGCGACAACCTGTTCGTGAAGATTCCCGGCACCCCCGAAGGCGTGCCGGCGATCGAGGAGGCGATCTTCCTCGGCATCCCGATCAACGTGACCCTGCTGTTTTCCTGCGCGCAGTACCAGGCGGTGGCCGAGGCCTACCTGCGCGGCATCGAGCGGCGCCTGGCTGCCGGGCTGGACCCGCACGTGGGTTCGGTCGCCTCGCTGTTCATCAGCCGCTGGGACGTGGCCGCCAACAAGCAGTTGCCGGACGCGTTGCACAACAAGCTGGGCATCGCGGTGGGCCAGCAGACCTACCGTGCCTACCGCGAACTGCTGGCCTCGAAGCGCTGGCAGAAACTCGCCGCCGCCGGCGCGCGGCCGCAGCGCCTGCTATGGGCCAGCACCGGCACCAAGGACCCGTCCGCGCCGGACACGCTGTACGTCAGCGCGCTGGCCGCGCCGGACACCATCAACACGATGCCGGAGAAGACCCTGCACGCATTCGCCGACCACGGCCAGCTGCACGGCGTGCTGTCCGACGACGGCGACGATGCGGACGCGGTGCTGGCGCAGATCGCCAGGGCCGGCGTGGATATCGACGCGCTGGCGCAGAAGCTGCAGCGCGACGGCGCCGCGGCGTTCGTGGTCTCGTGGCAGCAGCTGCTGCAGCGGATCGCCGACAAGGCCAATGCGCTGGACAAGGAATCCGAGCTGCCATGAGCGCACCGCGACTGACCCGCCTGCCCCAGTGGCAGGCGTTGCAACGGCATGCCGACACGATCGGCCACAAGCATCTGCGCGAATGGTTCGCCGCCGACCCGCAGCGCGGCGAGCGCCTCGTGCTGGAGGACGTCGGCCTGTACCTGGACTACTCCAAGCAGCGCGTGGACGCGGACGCGCTGCGCCTGCTCCACGAACTGGCCGAGGCCTGCGGCCTGCCGCAGCGGATCGCGGCGATGTTCCGCGGCGAGCGCATCAACACCACCGAGCACCGCGCCGTGCTGCACGTGGCGCTGCGCGCGCCGGCGGACGAGCAGATCCTGGTCGACGGCCACGACGTAGTGGCGGACGTGCACGTGGTGCTCGATCGCATGGCCGCGTTTGCCGAGCGCGTGCGCAGCGGCGCGTGGCTGGGCCACGGCGGCAGGCGCATCCGCAACGTGGTCAGCATCGGCATCGGCGGCTCGGACCTCGGCCCGGTGATGGCGTACGAGGCGCTGCGCGCTTACAGCCGGCGCGACATGACGTTCCGCTTCGTCTCCAACGTGGACGGCACCGACTTCACCGAGGCGGTGCACGGCCTGGACGCGGCCGAGACGCTGTTCATCGTCTGTTCGAAGACCTTCACCACGCTGGAGACCCTGGCCAACGCCCACGCCGCGCGTGCATGGAGCGTGGCCGCGCTGGGCGACGAGGCCGCGGTGGCGAAGCATTTCGTGGCGGTCTCCACCAACGCCGCCGAGGTGGCGAAGTTCGGCATCGACACCGCCAACATGTTCGGCTTCTGGGACTGGGTGGGCGGGCGCTATTCGATGGATTCGGCGATCGGCCTGTCCACCATGCTGGCGGTCGGCCCGGAGCATTTCCGCGACATGCTGGCCGGCTTCCATGCGATGGACGAGCATTTCCGGCATGCGCCGTTCGAGCGCAACCTGCCGGTGCTGATGGGCCTGCTGGCGGTGTGGAACAACAACTTCCTCGACGCCGCCAGCGTCGCGGTGCTGCCCTACGAGCAATACCTGAAGCGCTTCCCGGCCTACCTGCAGCAGCTGACCATGGAGAGCAACGGCAAGCGCGTCACCCGCGACGGCGCCGCGGTGGACTACGCCACCGGGCCGATCTACTGGGGCGAGCCGGGCACCAACGGCCAGCACTCGTTCTACCAGCTGCTGCACCAGGGCACGCGCATCGTGCCGTGCGACTTCATCGGCTTCGGCCAGAGCCTGAACCCCTTGCCCGTACAAGGCGGCGGCGACCAGCACGACCTGCTGCTGGCGAACCTGATCGCCCAGGGCGAGGCGCTGGCGTTCGGCAAGACCGCGGAGGAAGTGCGTGCCGCCGGCACCGATGCGGCGCTGGCCCCGCACCGCACGTTCCCCGGCAACCGCCCCAGCAGCACGATCCTCGCGCAACGGCTGACGCCGCGCGTGCTCGGCAGCTTGATCGCGCTGTACGAGCACAGCGTGTTCGTGCAGGGCGTGATCTGGGACATCGACTCGTTCGACCAGTGGGGTGTGGAATTGGGCAAGCAGCTGGCCAAGACCACCATCGCCGAACTGACCGCGACCGGTGAACCGCCGCTCGCCCACGACAGCTCCACCAACAACCTGATTCGCCGCTATCGCGCATTGCGCGACAGCCAGACAACGGAAGGTCCATGAGCCAGAAGATCAGCCCCCTCGCCGGCAAGCCGGCACCCCAGTCGATCCTGGTCGACATCCCGCAACTGCTGGCCGCGTACGCGGACCTGAAACCCGACCCGTCGATGCCGGCGCAGCGGGTGGCGTTCGGCACCTCCGGCCATCGCGGCAATTCGTTCGAGCGCAGCTTCAACGAGGCGCACATCCTGGCGATCAGCCAGGCGATCTGCGAGTACCGCCAGGGCAAGGGCATCGACGGCCCGCTGTTCATCGGCGCCGATACCCACGCGCTGTCGCAGCCTGCGTTCGAGAACGCGCTGGAGGTGCTGGCCGCGAACGGCGTGCAGGCGATGATCTCCAGCGGCGGCGAGTACACGCCGACGCCGGCGGTGTCGCACGCGATCCTGGTGTACAACCGCGGTCGCACGTCGGGCCTCGCCGACGGCATCGTGATCACGCCCTCGCACAACCCGCCCGACAACGGCGGCTTCAAGTACAACCCCACCAACGGCGGCCCGGCCGACAGCGACATCACCAAGTGGGTGGAGAACCGTGCCAACGCGCTGCTCGAAGGCGGCCTGAAGGACGTGCGCCGGATGCCGTACGCGCAGGCGCGCAAGGCGGCCAGCACGCACGAGCACGACTATCTCAATACCTACATCGCCGACCTGGCGAACATCGTCGACTTCGACGTGATCCGCGGCGCCGGCGTGCACATGGGCGTCGATCCGCTGGGTGGCGCCGGCGTGCACTACTGGGCGCCGATCGCCGAGCGCTACCAGCTCGACCTCACCGTGGTCAGCGCGGTGGTCGACCCGCAGTTCGCCTTCATGAGCGTGGACTGGGACGGCAAGATCCGCATGGACCCGTCGTCGAAGTACGCGATGCAGCGGCTGATCGGGCTGAAGGACCGCTACGACGTGGCGTTCGCCTGCGACACCGACCACGACCGCCACGGCATCGTCACCCGCAGCAGCGGGCTGATGGAGCCGAACCACTACCTGTCGGTGCTGGTCGACTACCTGTTCCGCCATCGGCCGCAGTGGGGCGCGCACGCCGCGGTGGGCAAGACCGTGGTCAGCACCGCGCTGATCGATCGCGTGGCCAAACGATTGGGACGACAGCTGTACGAGACGCCGGTCGGCTTCAAGTGGTTCGCACCCGGCCTGTTCGACGGCTCGCTCGGCTTCGGCTGCGAGGAAAGCGCCGGCGCCTCGCTGCTGCGCCACGACGGCTCAGCGTGGGCCACCGACAAGGACGGCCTGGTGCCGGCGCTGCTGTCGGCCGAGATCACCGCGCGCGAGGGCAAGGACCCGGGCGAGCTGTATGCGCAGCTGACCCGCGAACTCGGCAAGCCGTTCGCCAGCCGCGTCGACGCCGCCGCCACGCCGGCGCAGAAGGCGAAGCTGGCGAAGCTGTCGCCCGACCAGTTGAAGAGCGACCGGCTGGCTGGCGAGAAAATCGAGCAGGTGCTGGACAAGGCGCCCGGCAACGACGCCGCGATCGGCGGGATCAAGGCGGTCGCCGCCAGCGGCTGGTTCGCCGCGCGGCCGTCCGGCACCGAGGCGATCTACAAGATCTACGCCGAAAGCTTCAAGGACGAGCAACACCTGCAGAGCCTGCTCGACGAGGCACAGAAAATCGTCGACGCCGCCATCGCGTAGGACAGGCACCGCCCGCCGACCCGATGGCGGGGAGTGCCCGCCCTACGGTCGCATCGCATCCATTCCATCGGAGAATCATCATGTCCCATGACCTCGACCAGCAATGCATCAATACGCTTCGCTTCCTGTCGGTGGACATGGTGCAGCACGCCAACAGCGGCCATCCCGGCTTGCCGCTGGGCGCCGCGCCGATGGCGTACGCGTTGTGGACGCATCAGCTGAAGCACAACCCCGCCAACCCGCGCTGGCCCGACCGTGACCGCTTCGTGCTGTCCGCCGGGCACGGCTCGGCGCTGCTATACAGCCTGCTGTTCACCACCGGCTACGACCTCACGCTGGACGACTTGAAACAGTTCCGCCAGTGGAGCAGCAAGACGCCGGGGCACCCCGAATACGGCCACACGCCGGGCGTGGAGATCACCACCGGCCCGCTCGGCCAGGGCCTGGCCAACGCGGTGGGCATGGCGATCGGCGAGGCACACCTGGCCGCGCGCTACAACCGCGACGGCCACACGGTGATCGACCATCGCACCTGGGCCATCGTCAGCGACGGCGACCTGATGGAAGGCGTGGCCAGCGAGGCAGCCTCGCTGGCCGGCCACCTGAAACTCGGCAAGCTGGTCTGCCTGTACGACGACAACTACGTCACCCTCGCCGCCGGCACCGACATCACCTTCTCCGAGGATCGCGCCAAGCGCTTCGAGGCGTATGGCTGGCAGGTCATCCACGTGGCCGACGGCAACGACGTGGCGGCGATCGATGCCGCACTGGACGCCGCCCGCGCCGATACGGCACGGCCCTCGCTGATCCTGGTGCGCACGCACATCGGTTTCGGCTCGCCCGAGCAGGACAGCTTCAAGGCACACGGCTCGCCGCTGGGCGTCGAGGACGTCAGGAAGACGAAGCAGAAGCTGGGCTGGCCGGTCGAACCGGACTTCCTGCTGCCGGCGCCGGCGCTCAAGCACCTGCGCGAGGCGCTGGACCGCGGCGTGGAGGCCGAACGCGCCTGGAACAGCCGTATGGATGTCTATACCAGGGCGTTCCCCGAACTGGCCGCCGAGTTGCAAGGCCGCCTGGACGGCGAACTGCCGCCAGGCTGGGACGCGGGCATCCCGCTGTTCCCCGCCGACGCCAAGGGTCTCGCCACCCGCGTCGCCAGCGGCCAGGTGATGAACGCGATCGCGCCCAAGCTACCCCCGCTGTTCGGCGGATCGGCGGATCTGGACTCCTCCACGCATACCAACCTGAAGGGACTTGGCGACTTCAACCCGGCTGCCACGCCGGGACAGGACACGCAGGGTTCGGACAGCGCCGGCTGGAGCCACGCCGGCCGCAACCTGCACTTCGGCGTGCGCGAGCATGCGATGGGCGCGATCACCAACGGGCTGGCTGTGCATGGCGGCTTCGTGCCGTACGGCTCCACCTTCCTGATCTTCTCCGACTACATGCGGCCGGCGATCCGCCTCGCCGCGCTGATGAGCGTGCACGTGGTGCACGTGTTCACCCACGACAGCGTGGCGCTGGGCGAGGACGGTCCCACCCATCAGCCGATCGAACAGCTGGCCAGCCTGCGCGCGACCCCCAACCTCACCGTGATCCGCCCCGCCGACGCGAACGAGACCGCGGTGGCATGGAAAGTGGCGCTGGAAACGAAGAAACAGCCCGTGCTGCTGGCGCTGACCCGGCAGAACGTGCCCACACTGGACCGCAGCCACTACGCCAGCGCCGACGGGCTGCGCCGGGGCGCGTATGTACTCAGCGACGCGCCGGGCGGCAAGCCGTCACTGATCCTGCTCGCCAGCGGTTCCGAGGTGGGCCTGATCGTTGCCGCCTCGGAAAAGCTGCAGGCCGACGGCATCGCCGTGCGCTGCGTGTCGATGCCGAGCTGGGAACTGTTCGACGCGCAGCCGCAGGCCTATCGCGACAGCGTGCTGCCGCCCGACGTGCCGGCGCGGCTGGCGGTGGAACTGGGCACTTCGCAGGGCTGGCACCGTTACGTCGGCCCGCACGGCGACGTGCTCGGCATCGACCACTTCGGCGCCTCCGCCCCGGCGGAGAAGCTGCTGCAGGAGTTCGGCTTCACCGTCGACAACGTGGTGCATCGGGCGAAGGCGCTGCTGAGCAAATAGGCCGGCGGATCGCGACGATTCGCCGGCCTCGTCATTTGCAGCCGATCAGTTGCGCGACTGCAGCTTCGACAGCAGCCGCAGCAGTTCCAGGTACAGCCAGACCAGGGTGACCACCAGCGCGAACGCGCCGTACCACTCCATATACTTCGGCGCGCCTTGCTGGGCACCGGTTTCGATCAGGTCGAAGTCGAGGATCAGGTTCAGCGCGGCGATCACCACCACCACCGCGCTGAACGCGATGCCGATGCCGCTGCTGCCGTTGATGAAACCGATCGAGTGGCCGAAGAAGCCCATCGCGAAGTTGGCCAGGTACAGCAGCATGATGCCGCCGGTGGCGGCGACGATGCCCAGCTTGAACTTCTCGGTGGCGCGGATCAGTCCGCTGCGATAGGCCAGCAGCAGCGCGGCCATGGTGCCGAAAGTCAGCCCCACCGCCTGCATCACGATGCCGGGGTAGCGCATCTCGAAGATCGCCGACAGCGCGCCGATGAACAACCCTTCCGCCACTGCGTAAAGCGGCGCGGTGAACGGCGCCCAGGTCTTCTTGAACACGGTGACCAGGCCCAGCACCAGACCGCCGATGCAGCCGCCCAGCACCAGCGGCATCACCGCCGGCAGGCTGTCCGGACCGGCGAACCGGCTCCAGCTGACCATCGCGCCGACCAGTACCAGGAGCAGCAGCAGGCCGGTCTTGTTGACCGTGCCGTTGATCGTCATCACCTCGTCGTCGCGCGTGACGACGGCGCCACTGGCCGCGTCGAGGAAGGTGTTCTTGTTGAGCGCCGGATTGCCGCTTTGCATGACCGTCTCCCGTGGTTTGCCGCCATCGTAGCGGCTTTGCCGCCGCCCTGCGCCAATCTGCCGTTGCGCCGCCGTGCGCAAACTACGCGACAATGGCGGCCTGTCGAACGCCGCGGAGCCCCGATGAGCCTTTCCACCCTGCGTATCGCCACCCGCAAGAGCGCGCTCGCGCTGTGGCAGGCCGAGCATGTCGCCGCGCTGCTGCGCGCGGTGCACCCGGGGCTGACGGTGGAACTGGTGCCGATGAGCACGCGCGGCGACGAGATCCTCGACCAGCCGCTGGCCACCATCGGCGGCAAGGGGTTGTTTCTGAAAGAGCTTGAGGTGGCGATGCTGGAAGGCCGCGCCGACCTCGCGGTGCATTCGCTGAAGGACGTGCCGGCGCAGCTGGAGCCGGGTTTCGCGCTGCCGGCGATCCTGCCGCGTGCCGATGCCGCCGACGCATTCGTCAGCAACGATTACGCCGACCTCGCCGCGCTGCCCCATGGGGCGCGCGTGGGCACCTCGTCGCTGCGGCGGCAGGCGCAGTTGCGCGCGCTGCGGCCGGATCTGGTGCTGCTGGACCTGCGCGGCAATGTCGGCACCCGGCTGGGCAAGCTCGACGCCGGCGACTATGACGCGATCGTGCTGGCCTGCGCCGGGCTGGAACGCCTCGACCTCGCCGCGCGCATCCGCTCGCGGCTGACCGCACCGGACTGGCTGCCGGCGCCGGGCCAGGCGGCGATCGCGATCGAGGCGCGCGAAGGCCAGGCCCGCGTGCTGACGCTGCTGGCCGCGCTGGACGATGCCGACACCCGGCTCACCGTGAGCGCCGAGCGGGCACTGAACCAGGCCCTGGGTGGCAGCTGCACGGTACCGATCGGCGCCTGGTGCATGCTCGGCGAACACGGCCTGCACCTGCGCGGCATGGTCGGCGACGCGGCCAGCGGCCGGCTGCTGCATGCCGAAGCCAGCGGCCCCAGCGACCAGGCGGTTGCGCTGGGCCGGCAGGTGGCGGCGGCGCTGCTGGCGCAGGGCGCCGGCACCCTGCTCGGACTCTGAGGCGCCGCATCACGCAAACGGCCCTCCCGCTCGCGCGGAAGGGCCGTCATGGCCGCGACTCGGAAGTCCCGGTTTAGAAGCTGTAGACCAGGTTGGTGGTGGTCAGCGTGTCGGTCTTCCTGGTACCCGGCAGCACGTCGCTGTTGTGGCGCACCTGGAAGCCGACCTTCAACGCCAGCTTCTGGGTCATGCTGACCGCCACGCCGGCATCGTTCTGCAGGTAGGTGTTCTTGGAACCGGCTTCCATCAGGAAGGTGTCCTCGAACGCGGTGTTCTCGGTGAGCTTGTACTTGTAGTTGGCCAGGCCACGGGCAACCATCTCGCTCTGCGTCGTCTGGCGCTCCTTCGTTACCACGCCGCCGGTCACCACCTCGAGGTCGGCCGGGCGATAGCGCTTGTAACCGGGGCCGATTTCGAACGACAGCTCGTTGCGCTCGTCCTTCAGGGCGATGTAACCGTAGCCGAGCGAGACGATGCCCTGCCACAGGTTCGCGCCGAAGTCGTCGTGTTCATAGCGGGCGGCGCCGACGATGTAGCTGCGCGGGTCGAGCTTGAGGCCGACCGAGGCACCGCCGTCGTAGCGGTTCGCGGTGGTGTTGAACTGCTTGAGGGTGTTGCCGTTGCTGTCGACGATGGTCTGCTGGCTCTTGGAGCGCAGCGCGTCGACGAAGAAGTTGTTCTTCCACTGCTCGTTTTCCTGGCTCAGGCCGAGCTTGGCGTTGATGTTCTCCGAACGCGAGTTGCCGGTGGACGAGGCAAAGCCGAATTCGCCCGAACCGCTCCAGCCGCCGTTGCTGGCAGGAGTGGTGTCGGCATCCTGGGCCTGGACGGCGAAGCTGGCGAGGGCAGCCAGCAGCAGGCCGGCGATCAAGGTCTTTTTCATCGGGGGGACGGTCCATTTGTTAAACAATAGTAAGCCCGCTACCTTAACGGGGCGGCTTGAATTTGCCATGAACGGCGCTGCCAAGCCATTCGCGCCGCTTCATCCGCGGGCCGGCAAGCCGCCTGCCAGCGCCGTCTCGTAGACGCGCTGCTCCAGCATCTTGCCGAGCAGGCAACTGGGTACCGCCACCGCCGCCGCCAGCAGGCCGCCGCCGTAGCGTTCGGTCAGCAGCAGTGCGGCGCACGGCAGTACATAGACCAGAATCGCCGCCACGAAGCGCACTGGCAAGACGTGCTGCGCATCCATTTCGCCCACGCCATGCGGCAGACCCAGCGACTGCCAGCGCATGCCTTCGAGCAGGCCCAGCAGCAGGGCCAGCGCCAGCAGCAACAGGACCCAGGGATACGCGCGGTGCGGCGGCTCCAGCCCACCCTGCACCATCGTGCACAGCCACAACCACAGCCCGCCACCGTACCAGGCGGTGACCAGCCGGCTCACCGGCAGCGACGACGATATCTGCTGCAGGCCGGGCGACAGGCGGCGGCGATAGCGATAGGCGGTGTAGAACAGGCTGACCAGGCTGCACAGCAGCAGCGCCACGCCAGCCAGGCGTATCGCCGGGACATGGCCGTGGCCATCGCCCAGGATGATCAGCAGCAGCACCGGCAGGAAGGTCACCAGCGCCATCAGCATCGCACGCACGGGCCAGCGCTCGCGATCCGGCTGCCAGCCGTACCAGACCGACGTTGCCGGCAACCGCAGGCAGACCAGCAGCAGGCTGGCACCGACCAGTGCGGTGCCGAGGACCAGCGGCATCCGCATGTCGCAGCGGCCGATCCGCTCCATGCCCAGCGCCAGCGCCATGCCCAGCCAGGTCCACAGGCCGTAGCCGCTGATCGCCAGTACCCGCAGCAGGATCTCCGCGTAGCCCGATGGGTGCGCGTCGTCGAGGCCGGCGGCGGGCAGGAGGTCCGGTGGCTGTTCGCGCAGGGGCGGCATGAGGCGTCCGGTGGGAGTCGAAGGCGGCGACTTGCGACCGCCACGGGCCGCCGCCATGCTACACAAGGCCTCTTCCCCACGATATGCCGACGACCCCATGGATCGCTACGAACGCATACTGACCCTGCACCGGCTGCTGAAGTCGGCGCACTATCCGATTCCGCTGTCGCGCCTGCTCGGCGAGCTGGAGTGCTCGCGCGCCACGCTGTACCGCGACGTGGCCTTCCTGCGCGACGCGCTGGGCGCGCCGATCGAAAGCGCCGGCACCGACCAGGCCGCGTTCCGCTATGAAGCGGGCGAGGGCGAAAAGTTCGAATTGCCTGGGCTGTGGCTGACTTCCGACGAACTGGCCGCGCTGCTGGCGCTGAACGAGTTGATCGGACGTTCCGGCCCCGGCGTGCTGGCCGGCGCGCTGGCGCCGTTCAAGTCGCGCATCGAAGGCCTGCTGTCGCACCAGGACAGCGGCAAGGCGTTGCCGATCGAGCGCATCCGGGTGATCCCGTGGGGCGAACGCACGCTCGACCAGCAGGTGTTCCGCATCGTTGCCGGCGCGGTGCTGGAACGCCGGCAGCTGCGCTTCCGCTACCGCGCGCGCACCACCAACGCGGACAGCCGCCGCACGGTCTCGCCGCAACGGCTGACCCACTACCGCGACAACTGGTACCTCGACGTGTGGGACCACGACCGCCAGGCCTTGCGTAGCTTCGCGGTGGACCGCATCGCCGACGCGCAGGCGCTGGACACGCCCGCCACCGACGTGGCCGATGCCGACCTCAACGAGCTGCTCGCCTCCAGCTACGGCATCTTCGCCGGCAAGCCGAAGGCGTGGGCCACGATCCGCTTCTCGCAACACGCCGCGCGCTGGGTCGCCGACGAGCACTGGCATTCGCAGCAGAAGGGCGAGTGGCTGGCGGACGGCCGCTACGAGCTGAAGCTGCCCTATTCAAACTCGAAGGAACTGCTGATGGACGTGCTCAAGTACGGCCCGGACGCGGAAGTCGTGGCGCCGCTGTCACTGCGCGAGGAGATGAAGATCCTGCTGCAGCTGGCGCTCGGCGGCTACCAGCAGAAGCAAGTCTGAGCGATGAGCACCACCGGCATCACCGCCGCCCCGACGCCCGTGCCGCACAGGCCGACCGTGGCGCTGGCGCTCGGTGCCGGCGGCGCGAAGGGGCTGGCGCACATCGGCGTGATCGAGGAGATCGAGGCGCAGGGTTTCCAGATCGTGGCGATCGCGGGTGCTTCGATGGGCGCGCTGATCGGCGGCATCCATGCCACGGGCAAGCTCGACGTGTACCGCGACTGGGTCTGCGCGCTGGCCAAGCTCGACGTGCTCAAGCTGGTCGACTGGACGTTCACCGGCGGCGGCCTGATCAAGGGCGAAAAGATCATCGAGACCATGCGCGGGCTGATCGGCGACGTGCGCATCGAGGAACTGCCGCTGACCTTCACCGCGGTCGCCACCGACCTCGAGCGCGGCCGCGAGGTGTGGCTGAGCCGTGGCGGCCTGTTCGACGCGATCCGCGCGTCGATCGCGATCCCCACGGTATTCCGCCCGCACCTCATCGACGGTCGCCGGCTGGTCGATGGTGCGCTGCTCAATCCGGTGCCGGTGACGCCGCTGATCCGCGAAACCGCGGATTACCTGATTGCGGTCAGCGTGGATGGTCCGGCGGTGACGGTCACGCCGCCGGAACCGCCGATCCAGCCCGCGGTCGCCGAAAACGGCTATCGCCACCGCATCGGCGAGTTCATCGGCCGGATGATCCCGCGCGGTGAAATCCGCCCGCGCGAGCCGGGCACGTTTGAACTGCTGACCCAGTCGATGGACCTGATGCAGGCAAATCTGTCGCGCCTGCGCCTGGCCGCCTACGCGCCGGACCTGCTGATCCAGCTGCCGCACAACATGGCGCTCGCCTACGAGTTCTACCGCGCGCGCGAACTGATCGAGCTGGGCCGCGTGCAGGCGCGCGCGGCGCTGGCGAACTGGCCGCGCGCCGGTACGCCGCAGCGCGAAACCTGAGTCGGCCCCGGCCTCAGCGCGGGCCGTGCGTGTGCAACCAGTTTTCCAGGTACGCCTTCATCGCCACCGCGTTGTTGTGCTCTTCGTCGCGCGCGCCGTAGAGCAGGGTGACGTGGTGCCGCGCGGCCCGTTCGGCCAGCGGCTGCCAGTACTCGGCCAGCGCATCCAGCTCGCTGGCGTAGCGGTGGCGGAAACCGTCCCACAGCGCCGGGTCGTGCCCGAACCACTGGCGCAGGGCGGTCGACGGCGCCAGCTCCTTCGCCCACAGGTCCAGCGGCACCGCCTCCTTCTTCAATCCGCGCGGCCACAACCGGTCGATCAGCACGCGATAACCGTCAGCTTTCGCGGCCGGTTCGTAAACACGCTTGACGGTGATGCTCATGGGCGGTCTCCCGGAAGGAAGACTTCCAGCATACGACGACCGGATCAAGCCGACATGACCTGGATCAGAGTTCCTCGACCGCCGTCACCTTGCCGCGGCGCATCAGCCACGCCACGCCGCGCAGGTCGGCCAGGCCGACCCACAGCCGGTCCAGCATGCCGTACTTGGACACCCCGGCGGTGCGCGGACGGTGGCCGACCGGCACGCTCTGGCTGGCGAAGCCGGCACGCTTGACCAGCGCCGGCAGGTAGCGGTGCATGTGGTCGAAGTAGGGCAGGCGCAGGAATACCTCGCGCTCGAACAGCTTCAGGCCGCAGCCGGTGTCCGGGGTAGCGTCCTTCAGCATGCGCGAGCGCACCGCGTTGGCGACCTTCGAGGAGATGCGCTTGTTGAAGCTGTCGCGGCGGGTGGTGCGCCAGCCGGCGAACAGCCGCGTTTCGGCCGATGCCGCGGCGCGCGCGGCGAGCAGCTTCGGGATGTCGGCCGGATCGTTCTGGCCGTCGCCGTCCAGCGTGGCGATCCACGGCGAGGTCGCCGCGCGCACGCCGTTCCACACCGCCGTGCTCTGCCCGCTGCGGCTGACGTGGTGCAGCACGCGCAATTCCGGGTGGCTCGCCTTCTGCGCCGCCAGCACCGCGCGGCTGTCGTCGCTGGAGTCGTCGTCGACGTAGATCACTTCGTAATCGACCTTGCCACGCAGCGCGGCGGCGATCTCGGCCAGCAGCGGCGGGATGTTGTCGCGTTCGTTGAAGACGGGGACGACGACGGCAAGTTGCGGCATGGGACAGGCCTTTCAGCGGGAACGGGCGCCGCGGACGGCGGCGAATGCGCAGTTTAATGCCTGCCGGCACGGGCCGTCGAAACCGGGCACGAAACCTGTTGTAAGGAAATCCACGTCCACTGGGTCATCTACCGCAGCCGGAATCGTCCGGCATCCACGGGAGAGACCCATGCAAGCCCAGACCATCCTCAGCTCCGCCCTGCTCAGCCTGCTCGCCGCCGGCGCGCTGGGCGCCGCCGGCAGCGCCCACGCCGCCGACAAGATGGCCGCCAGCGCCATGCAGAAGTGCTACGGCGTCAACGCCGCGATGAAGAACGACTGCCAGTCCCCGGGTCATTCCTGCGCCGGCCAGGACAGCAAGGCGCGCGATCCGCAGGCCTTCGTGGCGGTGCCCGCCGGCCTGTGCGTCAAGCTCGACGGCGGTTCGCTGCAGGCCCAGGCCGCCATGTCGCACGACGCCATGATGAAGAAGAGCTGATAGCCGTGCCCTCGTCACGCCCCGTGCGTGCGCAGCCGATCCCGACTCAGGTCGGGATCGGGCTGCGGCCGGCGCACGTCGCCCACGTGCTGCAACGCCGGCCCGCCGTGCCGTTCTTCGAGCTGCACAGCGAGAATCTGTTCTGTGCCGGCGGCGCGCTGTGGGACGCGTTCGACGCGTTGCGCCGCGACTACCCGGTGAGCCTGCACGGCGTGGGCCTGTCGCTGGGTTCGTCAGATCCGCTCGATCCCGCCCACCTCGCCGCGCTGCGCGCGCTGGTGCAACGCGCCGAGCCCGCGCTGGTATCCGAGCACGTGTGCTGGGGCGCGATCGGCGGGCGCCACTACAACGACCTGCTGCCGCTGCCGTACACCGAGGAAGCGCTGGAGCTGATGGTGGCGCGCGTGGGCCAGTTGCAGGACACGCTGGGCCGCCGCGTGCTGGTGGAGAACGTCTCCAGCTACATCCATTTCAGCCACTCGACGCTGAGCGAGTGGGAGTTCCTCGCCGCGCTCGCCGCGCGCAGCGGCTGCGGCCTGCTGCTGGACGTCAACAACGTCTACGTCAACAGCGTCAACCACGGCTTCGACGCGCACGCCTTCATCGACGGCATCCCCGCCGACGCGGTGGGCGAACTGCACCTGGCCGGCTTCACCCGCAAGCAGGGACTGGGCGGCGAGCTGCTGATCGACTCGCACGACCAGCGCGTCGATGCCGCCGTGTGGGCACTGTACGGCTACACGCTGGCACGCATCGGAGCCAGGCCAACCCTGATCGAATGGGACCAGCACCTGCCCGATTTTGCCGTGCTGGAAGACGAGGCGCGGCTCGCCACGGAGCATCTCGATGTCGTCGCCGCTCTCGCTGCGTGAGCTGCAGCACGCCTTCGCCGCCGCCATCGTGGACGGTGCCGCGCCCGCGCTGGAACCGTGGATCGCCGCGCGCGGCATCGCGCCGGCCGCCCGTCTGCGCATCTACCGCCACGCCAACCTCGCGATCCACGTCGACGCGCTGGCCACCAGCTTTCCCGCGCTACAACGCTTGCTGGGCGAGGATTGCTTCGACGGCCTCGCCACCCGCCACGCCGCCTTCTGCGGCAACCGCAGCGGCAACCTGCAGGACTATGGCGCCGACTTCGCCGCATTCGTGGCCGCGCAACCGGAAGCCGCGCCGTGGCCCTGGCTGGGCGACGTGGCGCGGCTGGAATGGCTGCGCCAGGAAGTCGCGCTGGCCGCCGATGCCGTGCCCGCCGATGCCGCGGCCCTGGTCGCCGCGCTGGCCGACGCGGACCACCCGCCGCACCTGCGACCCTGCGTGCGCGTGCTGTCCTCCGCCTGGGCGGTGCTGGATCTGTGGCGCCATGCGCAGGCGCCGGAACACGACGCCATCGACCCCGCCGCGCCGCAATCCGTGCTGCTGTGGCGCGAAGGCAGCCAGGTCGCGATGCGCGTCATCGCACCCGCGCAGGCCGCGTTCATGCACGCGCTGCGGCGCGGATCATCGCTCGACCAGGCGCTTGCGGCCGCGCAGCGCATCGATGTGCAGATGCCGCCCGAAGCCCTGCTGCGCCCGCTGCTCGAACATGCGCTGCTCGCCGCCTGATCCGTCACACCACCTTCCCAGGAATCGCCCGCATGAACACCACCGTCGCCATCGCCCGCTGGTCGCACCTCACCGCCCAACTCGCCGTGCTCACCCCGCTCGCCCTGCTGCTGTTCCGCGTGTTCGTGGCGCTCGCGTTCTGGCGCGCCGGCACGGTGAAGTGGGACGACCCCAGCGGCACCGCCTACCTGTTCAACAACGAATACCAGGTACCCCTGCTCGCCCCCGCACTGGCCGCCACGCTCGCCACCTGGACCGAACTGGTGCTGCCGTGGTTCCTAGCGCTCGGCCTCGGCACCCGCGTGGTCGCCGCCGTGCTGTTCGTCTACAACATCGTCGCCGTGGTCTCGTATCCGGCGCTATGGCCGAACGGCCTCTGGCATGGACTGATCGGCAGCGACTTCAACGACCACAAGGCCTGGGGGTTGATGTTGCTGGCCTTGTTGGCGCTGGGGGCGGGGCGCTTTTCGCTGGATGCGTTGGTGAAGCGCGTGTTTCGGCTCGGGGCCACGGCCTCCTCGTAAGCTGCCGGGCGGTCAGGTCGAGCGGATTGCGTGTGCCGTAAGGTTCCCCGTCAAGCAGACAGATCAAAGCAGGACTTTCGGCGACTTATCGGCGGTACTCGGCCAGGATCATCCACAGAGGGAGCGTTGGCCCGCTGCGCACCGTGCTCGCCGTGGTACCACGCCAGCACGATCGCCACGAAAAATCCGATGACGAGCGCCAGTGTGATGCCTCGCTACAATCCGTCCGGCCAGCCGAACTGATGCGCAACGACATCCAACCCCTGGATCAGCGCGGACGCGAACGCGACATACGCCAGCGCCCACTGCAGCAGCTTGCGCTGTTTGAGGCGGGCGAAGAATCCGGTCATGGCGAAGTTCCATTTGCCGCTGCAATCGGGTGCGCGCCGGCATATTTCTTCAGAAGTAGTTGAAAGCGCGGATCACCGCGCAGCGGATCCCAGACCGGATCGAGCTTCAATCGGGCCACGCTCATCACTTCGCCGGCCGGCATCGCCAGCAGTTGCCCGACCAGTTCGAGCGCTTCGCCCTTGGCGCCGGCATGCGCCTCGACCTCGGCGAGCCCCGCAAGGGTGTATGCGCCGAAGTAGGCGTCCCTTGCAACCGACATGACTTCCGACGCGCGACGCGCCGCGGCAATCGCTTCCGCGTTGCGGCCCAGGCACACGTCCACCCAGGCGACCTGCTGCAGGTTGCCGATCACGTCGGGATTTTTCGCGAGTTCCGCTTCCAACGGCGGCTTCAGTTGCGCGCACTCGGATTGAATGGCGGACTGCCTTCCCGCAATGACCTGAATGGCGACGCGCGCGGCGCGGCGGGTGAGCCGTTCCGCATCGGTGCTGACGGGCGCCGAATCCCATGCAAGCAGCGCCTGGTCGAAGTGGCGTTCGAATACATCCGGGTAGACGATCGGGTTGACCAGGCCATCCACGTCCCCGGCGGCGATGTTCTTCGCGGTATCGAGTCTCCAGCCGGGCCGTGGAATGTAAGCGTTCCGGGCCTCCCCGGCATCGCCCAACCCGACCAGGCGTGTCGTCCACAATGCATCCTGATTGTTGGTTTTCCCGGGCTCCAGGGTCAGTGAACGCATCAGCACCTGCTCCGCTTCCGCGTAGCGCCGCATGATGCACAACGTCCAGCCGTATTCGCCCAGCATCTCGGCGTCGCGCGGCGCGATCAGCAACGCGCGTTGCAGCGTCGCCAACGCCTGCGGCCACTGCCCTCTCCGACGTTCGATGAACGCCAGCCCTCCAAGCGCCTCGACGTTGTTCGGCGCGAGCTGCAGCACTCGCTCGAACTCTCTGGCAGCCTCGGCATAACGGCGATAGCCCCAGTAGTAGTAATAGCCGAGCGCCAGATGTGCACCGGGAAGATCGGGAGCGATGGCCAGGGTACTGTCAATGGTCGCCTTGACCTTCGCCAGTTCGTCCGGCGGCAGCGGCGCGACGAACCAGTGGCTCACCATTTGCCAGTAAGCCAGTTGGGCCCCGGCCAGGGCGAAGCCAGGATCGAGCGCAATCGCCTTGCGGTAATCGGACTCGGCAAGCTCGAATTCCGCGCCGTCCTGAGCATCGAACGCCTTGTGAGCCTGATAATCCGCCTTCAGATACCAGTTGTAGGCGGCGGCGTTCTGGGTCGGGATCGCCGCGATGTTCTGCTGTTCGGTGCTGGTGAGCTTGGCCTTCAACGCATCGGCCACTTTCTGCGCAACCTCACCCTCCACGCCGAAAATATTGTCCAGCGTGCGCGTGTAGGACTCGGCCCACAGGTGGTTGTCGGAACGCGCATCAATCAACTGCACGTTGATCAACACCTGGTTGCCGGCCTTCTGCACGCTGCCTTCCAGGATCGCCGCCACGCCGAGTTGTTGCGCGATGATTTTCAGGTTGTCGGGATGGCTCTGGTACTTCGCGGTCGAGGTGCGCGAGATCACCTTGAGATCGCCAATATCCGCGAGCTTGGTAAGAATCAAATCCTGCATGCCGTCGGCAAAGTAGGCATTGTCCTTGTCGCCGCTCAAGTTCTCGAATGGCAGCACCGCGATGGACTTGGCGGGGATGTTCTGGGCGGCCGCGGGAGACGCGGCGATGGAAGCGGACGTCGAGCCAACTACCCGGCTCGCCGCTGCCGAGCTGTTCGCTGCGGCCACGCCCACGCTGGCGTCTGCTGCGGCGACACCGGGGATGCGTGCATATCGCCACAGCACGCCACCGCCCACCGCCAGCAGCAGGGTGATGATCAGCAACTCCGTGCCGCTCACCCTCTGCGCGCCGCGCTCGCCGTGGTACCACGCCAGCACCAGCATCACGAAAAACCCCAGCACCAGCGCCAGCGTGATGCCGCGCCGAACGCCTTCCGGCCAGCCGAATTGCTGGGCGACCACATCCACGCCCTGGATCAGCGCAAACGCAAAAGCCACATACGCTACCGCCCACTGCACCAGCTTGCGTTGCTTGAGCCTTGGCCAGAAATCAGTCACGTGCAGTGTCCTTTGCGGTCGCTGGCGCAGGAGTGAGCGTCGCACCGTTCTCCGGAGCGCGCACGGGGTATTTGATGGTTTGCGGTGGCGGCCAACGCAGTCCGGATTCGGCGAGCAGCGCCTTGAAGTAGGGCGTGGCGTCGAGGTCGAATGGCGCTCCGCACTGGCATTCGGTGACCACGAGGGCAAGCAGCAGGCCGCCCGCCGGTCGCGCGTCCAGCGCAGCGGCGCGGCGGTTGGCTTCGGCACGATCGCCCGACAACGAGGCTTCCACTGCGTCGGTGATGTCCCCCGTTTGAAGCTTCGAGCTTTTGCGATCCACTCTCTGCAGGCTGGCAAGCAGCTTTACCGGATCTTCCCCAGTGGCCCTGCCCACGATCAGTTGTGCGATGTAGTAAGCGTCGCCGCGCGGTTCCATTGATGCCAGCGTGGTCTGCGCTTCCCCAATCCGCCCAAGCATGGTCAGTGCGATGGCCTCGGATGCCGTCGGCATCGGACCACTTCCGCTCGCCTTCGCGACCAAGGCCAGTACATCCAGCACGCGCTGGGGATGACCGGTCGCCAGTGCCACTTCCACCCGGGTGTGGTAGTTGATGCCGTTCAGCGGGTCGCATACGTTGACGCGCGCGCCGAGGTTCTCGATCAGGTCGCCATAACCGAACGCGCTGGCGAATACCGGCATCCAGTTCGGTGCGCTGCACCCGGGCTGCTTGAGTGCGGTTTCAATGCGATCGGCCAGACCATGCCAGTCGTCGCTCAGCAGTTGCCGCTCGGCCAGCGCCAGATCGCGCTGCTGCGGATCGGGGCTGGTGTCGGCGGCGCGTTCGAGCGTGTGCAGGGCGGCACGCTGGGCATCGAGCAGTTCGGCATGGCTGCGACCATCGGCCATGAGCGTGTGTTCGTAAAGATCTGCCTCGGCGAAGTACGCGAAGGAGAAGTTGGGGTCCAGCGCGATCGCCTTGTCGAATTCCACGTTGGCCTGGCGTAGTCCATCGATGAGTTCAATTCCCGTTTTGAAGTGGGCCTCGATGTAGAGCTTCCAGCCCTTCTGGTAGGCGATGAAGGCATCCACGTTCTTCACGCCGGCCGCGCGCATGCGCGCACGCTGTTTGTCATCCAGCACCACGTTGAGTACGCCGGCGACCTGCTCGGCAATATCCAGTTGCACGGCCAGGCTGTCCTTGACGGTGCGGTCGTAGGTCTGCGACCACAGCTGGGTGCCATCGGCGGCACGGATCAGTTGCGCGGTGACGCGCGCCCGCTCCCCTTCACGCCGCACGCTGCCTTCCAGCAGGTTGGCCACCCCCAGCCGCGCGCCGATCGTGCGCGAATCCACGTCCTTGCCCTTGAACTGGAACGACGAGGTACGCCCGATCACGCGCAGGCCGTCGATGCGCGCCAGCGAGTTGAGGATCTCCTCGGACAGACCATCGGAGAAGAACACGTTGTCCTTGTCGTCGGACAGGTTCTCGAGCGGCAGCACGGCAATGGATTTGGCCGGAATGGCCGTCACGGTGGACGCTGGCACCGAGTTACCAGCGGCGGTCGCAGTGGGTGCCAACTCGGGAGCTCCTTGCGCAGCGGGCGTTGCCGAAAGCGCCGTGACGTCACGGCTTGGCGGCGCGCCGGCAAACTTCCACAAGAACCCGCCGCCCACCGCCAGCACCAGCGCGACCAGCAGCAATTCCGTGCCGCTGGCGCGTTGCCGGCCTTGGTCACCGTGGTACCAGGCCAGCACCAGCACGACAAAAAAACCGACCGCGAGCGCAAGAATCAGCAGCTTCTCGACCTGGTCGGGCCAGCCGAACCTCTGCGCCACGACATCCAGCACCTGGATCAGCGCGAACGCGAACGCGACGTAAGCCAGCGCCCATTGCACCAGCTTGCGTTCTTTCAAGCGGGCGATGAATTCAGTCATGCGCGGCCTCGTTCGAAGCTGCCGAAGCTGGCGTTGCGGGGCCCGCTGCATTCGGCACGATGGCGTCCGCCGACGCAGGTTTGTATCCGGCGTACTGTTGCAGAAACACCTGAAAACGCGGATCGTGACGGATCGGATCCCACACGGGATCGAGCCCCAACGTCGCGGGCGAATAAGTGGTGCCGAGTCCGGGGGGGGTGGGGAACGCCTTGGCAAGCAGCGGCAGCGCGAGATCAGCGCGTCCGGCCTGCGCATATGTCCCGGCATTGAGCCCCGTCACCCCCATCCCGAAAAAACGATCGCCGGACCGGGTGGACAGCGTTTGCGATTTGGCCGCTGCGGCCAGTGCGTCATCCAGTCGGCCCAGGCCCAGCTCGGCCACGGCGACATGGTTCCAGACAAAGCTCAGCTTGTCGTCGTTGCCGGCGAGCGTGGCGACCCGGGAACGCGATTTCGAAAGCGCCTGCGCATACAGCGCACGGGCCTGCGCATCGTCGCCCATCAGCCGATGCAAATTGGCCTGCCATAGCAACTTGGGGCCGGACTGGTAATTGAACGCATCAGCAGAATCGGGAATCTCGGCGAGCACCGAGAGCGCATCGGGATACTTGCGTTGGTACATCAGCAGTTGCACACGTTCCAATTGCAACTGCGGTGCTTCGCCTTGCGCCATTTCCAAGGCACGCGCCGCGTCGCCACTGCTGACGAGAATGAGGCTGGAGTAATCTGACCTCGCCTGGTAATTGTCCGGATCGAGGGCCAGGGCGCGCCGATAGTATTGCGCGGCCTCGACATAGCGACCGACAACCGCGCAGGTCTCGGCCAGATTGTCGGCAATGGTCGAGTTGCGCGGATCGAGCACGAGGGCTTGCTGCATCGCCCTGATGGCGGCGTCGAAATGCCCCTGCCGGCGCAACACGTAACCCGTTGCGGCGAGCGCCTCGGCGTCGTTGGGGCGCAGTTTCAGTGCCGCCGCGAACGCCTTGAGCGCAGCTGGATAATCCTGCCTTCCCCAATAGGCGTTATAGCCGAACGCCAGATAAGCCGTGACCAGGTTCGACTGCAACGCGAGCGCTTTTTCGGCCTGTGCACGGGCATCCGCGACAAGTTGCCTGACGTCGTCCTCGCCGCTGCCGAACCAGACCACGCCGCTCTCCGCGAAGGACAATCGCGCATACGCCAGCGCGAAGTCCGGGTCTTGCGCAATGGCTTGCCGGTACAGCGGAATCGCCGCGCGGAAATCGGCGGGGACGTAATTGACATTGCCTTTGTTGGCGAAGAATTCGGCGCGCAGGAACAGGTCGTACGCGGCCCGATTGGTGGTCGGCACGGCCGCAAGTTGCGCGGATTCCACGGGCGAGAGCGTGGCCTTCAACGCATCGGCAATTTTCTGCGCGACCTCGCCCTCCACGCCAAACACATTGTCGAGCGTGCGCGTGTAACTTTGCGCCCAGATGTGGTTGTCGCTGCGCGCGTCGATCAACTGCACGTTGATCAAGACCTGATTGCCGGCTTTCTGCACGCTGCCTTCGAGGATCGTGGCGACGCCGAGTTGCTGTGCAATGGTTTTCAGGTCATCCGGGTGGCTGGCGTACTTCATGGTCGAGGTGCGCGAGATCACCTTCAGCTCGCCGATGTCGGCCAGCTTGGTCAGGATCAGGTCCTGCATGCCATCGGAGAAATAGGCATTGTCCTTGTCCGAGCTGAGGTTCTCGAACGGCAGCACGGCGATGGATTTGGCCGGGATGGGCTGCGCAGCAACCATTCCCGGATTACGCTGCGCCCCATCCGGTCTACTCGTTGCAACGCGAGCGGTTTCGGCAGCCTCCGCAGCTGGTGACGTTGCGCGCCGCCCGAACTGCCAATACGCGCCGCCCGCGATCAGGGCAATCAGCACGCCGATCGCGCCCACCGTCGTGCCAGCGCGGTGTGAACGGCGCCGCATGCGCGGGTTCGCCCCAGCGTCCTGCGCGTCGGTCGCCACGATGCCATGCGGCGTGGCATCGAATGCCCACGCCAGCACCAACGCAATCGGGAATCCAACGAGGATCAAAAGCACCACGGCCTGATCGATCCAGTCCGGCAGGTGGAATACCGGAAACACCTGCGTCGTCACCTGGATCAGCAACCAGCCCACGACCGCGTACGCCGCCACCACCCGGTACACGTGTCGCCGCTTGAGTTCTTGCAGGAAGTTCATGGCGCTACACCCGTCGCGGGCGTGTACGGCAAGTCCATTTTCTTCAGCACCGCCTTGAAACGCGGAGTGTTCCGGATCCGGTCGAAAAGCGGATACCACAAAATTTGCGGCGTGGTGCTGTTGGCGCCAGTCGCCAACCCTTCGAGTACCGCCAATGCGCGGTCGTTTTCGCCGAGTTCAGCCAGGAACCCCGCATACAGGATGGCATCATCGCGGATGTCGGCCAGTTCGGGCGAAGTCTCCAAAGCCTCGACCGAGCTCGCCCGCAAACGCGGATCGACGATGCCGCGTATCAACAGCACCGCCATGTCCGGACGGTCCACGTTCCCCATGCGCATTTGCTGCTCCGCTTCGGGATAGCGATGCAGGCGGAGATAGATCCACATCGCCATGCGGTGTTCGAGCAGCCCACCCGGATGCGTGGCCAGTGTGCTCTCTATCTGTTTTACGGCGGCATCGTCGCGGTGCAGTGCCAACAGCAGTTCCGCGCGAATCGCGCCGTGGGTGCCGGAGAGCGGGTCACGTTGCAACGCACGTTCAATTTCCGCCAATGCGGGCTCAAGCTGTCCCGCGCCGAATAAAAATTGCGCATATTGATTCATCGCTTCCGCGTCGCCAGGCGCCAAAGCCAGCGCGCGACGGAATGCGCGATCGGCGTCCGCCCAGCGCATCTGGTTGGTGTAGACCATGCCTTGCGCGACATAGGCCAATGCAATGCTGGCATTCAACGTGAGCGCCCGCTGCGCGGCAGCCAGCGCGTGCGTATTGGCGGCATCTGCCGAAACCGGCGCATACGAAGGAAGCAACGCCTGCGCTTCGGCCAGCGCGGCCCACGCTTGCGCGTAATCCGGATCAACCGCAACCGCCTGCTGGAATGCATCAACTGCTTCGCTCACCGACCGTGCTGCCAGCAATGTCAATCCGCGCAGGTAGAAATCATGCGCGTGCGGATCAACGGCTTTTTGTTCGACGAGTGACTGACCGCTACCACCCGCCAACTGCACCTTGAGCTTGTCGGCGATCGCGTTGGAGATTTCATCTTCGACCGCGAAGATGCTGGTGAGCTTGCGATCGTATTTTTCCGACCACAGGTGATAACCGCTGCGGGTGTCGATTAGCTGTGCGGTGATGCGTACCTCATCGCCGGATTTCTGCACGCTGCCTTCCAGCACCGTCGCGACATCCAGCACTTCGCCGACCTTGCGCAAATCCTCGGCCTTGCCCTTGAACGCGAACGCCGAAGTGCGCGCGGCGACTTTCAGGTTCGGCACCTGCGCCAGCGCATCCAGGATTTCCTCGGTGATGCCGTCACTGAAGTAATCGTTTTTCGCATCGCCGCTCATGTTCACGAAGGGCAGCACGGCAACCGATTTGGCCGGAATCGGAGTGGTTTGCGGCGAACCATGCGTCGCAAAGGCAGGCGTCGCACTCCGCGGTTTCGACGAAGTCGCGTCGACAGCTGCATCCGGGCCACTCGTGATTGGGGTCGCGCGCTCGAATCGCCACAGCAGGCCGCCGCCGATCGCGAGCAGCAGCGCCAGGATCACGATCTCGGTGCCGCTGGCCTTCTGCGCGCCGCGCTCGCCGTGATACCACGCCAGCACCAGCGCGACGAGGAAACCCACGGCAAGCACCAGGATCAGCAGCTTCTCGATCTGGTCGGGCCAGCCGAAACGTTGCGCCACCACATCCAGTACCTGGATCAGTGCGAACGCGAAAGCGACATACGCGATCGCCCACTGCACCAGTTTGCGCTGCTTCAGGCGCGCGAAGAATCCGGGCGGGGTTTCGATCACGATGAAATCTCCTCTCCGCCGGGAGCTGGGCGCAGGACTTCAAACAGGCGTGTCAGGCGCGCGTTCATTGGCAGACAAATGCCTCCGCACCGGCAGACGGTGCAGGTTTGCACAGGTCCGGCCAGCCATAACGCTTCCAGTAATCCACCATGCCGATGCGCTACGCGAAGCCCTGAAATGCGGGCGCCTGGCGCGCCTTGCGCGACCAGGGTTCCGGCTGCCACAGCCAATTGAGATAAGCGTCGGACAAGCCGCTGTGGCCGCGCTCGAACAGATCGAGTGAACGCGCCGGTTCGCCCAGTTGCAACAGCATCGTCGGCGCCCTGGCTGCGCACCGAACCTTCCAGCACATTGCTCACATCCAGCGCTTTGCCGATCGTGCGCAGGTCGGCGTTTCGGCTGCCGTAGTAGAAAGAGGACGCGCGACCGGCAACTTTCAGATCCTGCACGCGCGCCAGCGCATTCAGCAGTTCCTCGGCCATGCCGGCCGAGAAATAGCCATGGTCGTGCCCGGGACTGAGATCTTCGAACGGCAGCACCGCAATGGACTTGGCGGGAGCGCTTGCGAGCGCGGAATCGCTCGCCAATCCCGCACCCTTGCGCCAGACGAAAGTATTGGTGAGCAACAACACCACCGCCACCACCAGCACCGCGATGATCCACTTGTCCAGCCTGCGGCCGGTGGAGCGTGCGATCGAATCGTCCGATGCGATCTCGCTTTCGCGTTTCAGACCTTGCGGAGTGAATTCGTAGAACCACGCGAACGCGATCCAGAACGGAAATCCGATCGCCGCAGCGATCAGGAACCATCGCGTCGCCCAATCCGGCAAGCCGACCGCCGGGCTGAATTGCGACAGCCCCTGCCCGAACGCCCACACCGCGCCCGCGTACAACACGCCTGCGCGCAGCACGTTGCGGCGCTTGAGTTCGGCGAACAGGGATGGCCGGCTATTCATGGTGTGCCCTTCGGCGTGGGCGAGCCCGGCAAGCCCATGCGTTTCAGCGCGGCCTTGAAGCGTGGGTCGCCACGCACCGGATCGAATGCGGGCTGCCAGACGTTGTCCTGGCCGAACATCACCTCGTGGCCGAGCCGCTGCAAGCCGTCCAGGGCGTCATCCCGGTCACCGAGCAACATCAGCCACTTGACGCGCGCGGGTGCGGTGAGTCGCTCATGCGTATCGCTGGAAGCGGCGGGTATCGCGCGTATCGCGGCGGCACGCTGCGCCGTACCGGCAATGCCGCCCACCAGCCGCGAATAGACTTCCGGACTCTCTCCCGTCTGCCGCGCGCCCATGTCCAATTGCGCTTTCGCTCCCGCGTAATCGTGGCGGTAGATCGCCACGTCTGCCGCAATGAAATGGCCCAGCGCATAGTCGGGATGGAGGCTGGTCACCCGCCCGATTTGCGTCTGCGCGTCGTCAAAACGGTGCAAGGCGGTGAGCACGTTCGTGCGCGTGGCGCCGATGATGCCCGACAGCGGATCGAGCTTCTGCGCGCGATCGATTTCCGCCAGCGCGTCCTGCAGACGTCCCACCGCGAGCAGGTACTGGCCATATTGGTCGGCGCTCTCGGCATCCCCGGGCGCGATCTTCAAGGCCTTCCGGAACGCCGCATCCGCTTCCGTCCATTTCCACAACACGCGATAGTGCATTGCGAGCGCGACGTAAGCGGTGGCTGTGTCCGGGTCTATTTCGAGCGCGCGATGGGCGGCCGCTTCCCCGGCGGGCGCGGCCGTCGCTTGCGGTTCGAGAAAATAATGCGGCAGCAGCAATTGCGCCTCCGCCAATGCCGCCCAGGCCTGTGCGTAATCCGGATCAATCGCCACCGCCTGCTGGAAATCGGCAACCGCCTCGCGCAACGCGGGCCCGCGCGCCGCGACCAGCGGCAGGCCGCGCAGATAGAAATCGTGCGCGCGCGGGTCAACCGTCTTCTGCGCGACCAGCGCCTGCCCGCTTCCACCCGACAACTGCACCTGCAGCTTGTCCGCGATGGCTTTCGAGATTTCATCCTCGACCGCGAAGATGCTGGTGAGCTTGCGGTCGTATTTCTCCGACCACAGGTGATAGCCGCTGCGCGCATCTATCAGTTGCGCGGTGATGCGCACCTCGTCGCCGGACTTCTGCACGCTGCCTTCCAGCACCGTCGCGACATCCAGCACCTCGCCGACCTTGCGCAGATCCTCGGCCTTGCCCTTGAAGGCGAACGCGGACGTGCGTGCGGCGATTTTCAGGTTGGGAAGCTGCGCCAGCGCATCCAGGATTTCCTCGGTGATGCCGTCGCTGAAGTATTCGTTCTTCGGATCGCCGCTCATGTTGACGAACGGCAGCACGGCGACGGATTTGAGGGGAATGGACGCGGCCGGCGCAATGCCGGGCATGGATGAAGTCGCGCCGGCGACGTAATCCGGGACGGCCTTCCCCAGATTCCGCTGCGCTGCATCCGGGCTACGGGACGCGACGGCTGTGCCCGGATTTGGCGCCTTGCGCTCGTACCCCCACAGCAGTCCCCCACCGATCGCCAGGAGCAGTGCGAGGATCACGATCTCGGTACCGCTCACCTTCTGCGCGCCGCGCTCGCCGTGGTACCACGCCAGCACCAGCATCACGAAAAACCCCAGCACCAGCGCGAGCGTGATGCCGCGCCGTACGCCTTCCGGCCAACCGAACTGCTGGGCGACCACGTCCACGCCCTGGATCAGCGCAAACGAAAAGGCCACGTAGGCAGCGGCCCACTGCACCAGCTTGCGTTGTTTCAGACGTGCGATGAAATCAGTCATTACCGCAATCCCCATATATCGTCATTCCGGGGCGCTCCGCAGGAGCGAACTCGACTGCGTTTGCAGGATTGCAAACGCGAACGGCGAAGCCGGCCCGAAGGGCGAGCGCCAAGGATGGCGCGAGTAAATCCAGTGACTTTCACGACGAAACCCACCAAGGCGAAGACGCTGGATCCCGGGTTCCGGCTGCGCCGGCCCCGGGATGACGAGCGAAATAAATGGCGCACGTCGCAATCGCTCACGGCATCGCCTTCGCATCGGTGGTGGTCGGCAATCCGACTTTTTTGCAGAACACCGCGAAGCGCGGGTCGTGCTGGTAGCGCAGGATCAACGGATCGAACAACAGCAATTCGACGCCGGCGTCGCGGTCGGCTACAGCACGATCCAGCCACTTGAACGTGTTGTCGGGATCTTTCCGCACCGCGTATATCTCGGCGATCTGATAGGCGGTGGTACTGGAATATTTGTCAATCATGTTCTTCAGCGCGGTGTCCGCGGCGGTGCGATCCGTGCCGACCTGCAGTGCCAGCGCCACCGCAAAATCATGCCAATACCCGGGCGGCGTCTTTTGCGCCGCAGACAACGCAGCAACGGAGTCGCCACGCAGCACCTCGATCATCGCCAGATAGGCGTGTGGACGGCTCGCACCCGGCGTCAATTTGATGGACTGGCGCAGCGCGGATTCCGCTTCGTCAAGTTGCCCGAGTCCGGCAAGCTTCCGACCCAAACCAAAATACGCTGTGGTGTTCAACGGCGCGCTGGCCAACGCTTGCCGTTCGAGTTTTACGGCAGACGCAACGTGCCCGAGCCTGGCTTGAGTGGCAGCAAGGCCAAATTTTGCCCCGGAATCGCCTGGCGCCAGTTCCACCGCGCGTTGGGACTCGGCCAATGCCCCTGTCCAGTTGAAGTCGAAAGCCCTCATCAGCCCGGCAAGCGCCCCATGCGCGGCCGCCAGATCGGGATCCAATTGCAGCGCCATGTTCGCGGCGGCACGGGCCTGGGCGATGTCGTTGCGCACAGCGACTGCGTCGGTATCGAATGTCGCAGCCAAGCCTCCCCAAACAACCGACGACGCCGCATAAGCCAGCGCGTAACGGGGATCCAGCCGAATGGCTTGATCGAATTGTGCGAGGGCCTGGTGCTGACCCGCTGCGGTCTCAAGGGACGCGTACGCAACGCCGCGCTGGTAGGCGGTGTAGGCGGCGAGATCACCGCTGGGTGGACGGTCGCTCTGCACCACCGCGCCGCCGCCTTCCAGCAGCTTGGCTTTCAATGCATTCGCCACCGCCTTGGTGATGTCGTCCTGCAGCGCAAACAGATCCTTGTACGGCCGGTCGTAGTGCTGCGACCACAAGGTGCTGCCGTCGGCCGCATTTACCAGTTCCGCGCTGATGCGCACTTCATCACCCAGCCGCTGCACGCTGCCTTCGAGCAAGTGCGCCACGCCGAGCTTCTCTCCGATGGCTTGTACGCTGTCCTTGCTGTCGCGGAACTGGAACGACGAATCGCGATTGATGACCTTGAGACCCGAGAACTGTGACAGCGCGGTGATCAAGTCTTCCGACAACCCGTCGGAAAAATACTGCTGATCCTTGTCGCCGCTTTCGTTGGCCAATGGCAGCACGGCGACGGATTTGGCAGGAATCGCAATCGCTTGGGCGGACACATTCGTGGTTGTGATTCCCGGATTTGGCTGCGCTGCATTCGGGCTACTTATCGCCGCATACTGACTACTCGTTGATGGAGTCATGCGCTCGAACTGCCACAACAACCCGCCGCCGATCGCCAGCAGCAACGCGAGGATCATGATCTCGGTACCGCTGACCTTCTGCGCGCCGCGCTCGCCGTGGTACCACGCCAGCACGACGGCCACGCAGAACCCGATGACGAGAACCAGCGTGATGCCACGCTGCAATCCATCCGGCCAGCCGAACTGGTGCGCAACCACATCCATGCCCTGCAACAACGCGAACGCGAACGCGACATACGCCACGGCCCACTGCACCAGCTTGCGTTGCTTGAGGCGTTGCAGGAAATCGTTCATGGCGTGGCACCGCTGCTGGCCGCTACCGGTTTGGAGCTGGCGTATTTCTTCTGCAGCGCTGCAAAGCGCGGGTCGTGGCGGATCGGATCCCATATGGACTTGGCGGCGCTCGCCGACACCAAACCACCATCAAGCCCCGCACTCCGGCGCCAGACGAAGATGTTGGTCAACAGCAACACCACCGCAACCACCAGCACCGCGATGATCCTCTTGTCCAGCGCGCGGCCTGTGCCGCGAACGATGGATGCATCCGTCGCGATCTCGCTCTCGCGTTTCAAACCTTGCGGCGTGAATTCGTAGATCCATGCGAATGCGATCCAGAACGGAAATCCGATCGCCGCAGCGATCAGGAACCATCGCGTCGCCCAATCCGGCAACCCGACCGCCGGGCTGAATTGCGACAGCCCCTGCCCGAACGCCCACACCGCGCCCGCATACAACACGCCCGCGCGCAGCACATTGCGGCGTTTGAGTTCGGCGAACAGGCTCACGGCTTCTCCTTCGCGACCGCGCGCAGCCCTTCGCGAATACCTCCATAGGACACCGTGAGATTGCCGAGATTGGTTTCAATATTGGCGATGCGCAAGCGGAGGAATTCGAGAAAATGCGGATCGTTGCGCAAAATGGCTGCATTGGCTGCCATGGCGCCTGGGGAGAGGCCCGGCGAGCACGGGTGGTCCAGCGAGTGTCCAATGGCCTTGTAGTCGCCGGTCGACACCAAACGGTCGCCACAGGCCGACTCGAGCGCGTTCTGCACCTCATACGGAATCGCCATGCGGAAGGCCTTGCGATACGGATTGTTTATGCCTTCTTCATGGATGGAGTCGAACATCGGGGCGGTGTAGAGGCGCACCGCCAGATCGCGCAATGCCGGGTCGCGGATCAATCCAATTCCGCCCGTCGAGGTCAGTTCGTCGTAGGTGGCCCGGCGGCGGATGTTGTAGCGATATTGGGTAGCGCGGTAGGCGGCGACCAGCAGTGCCTCGTCAGACAAGGGTGTTTTGCCGGAGAGGGCGTCCGCGGCATGCTTTGCACTGGCCAGTACCTCGTTGAAGTATCCGACCTCGTACTCATAACTCCAGGCTTCCTCGCGCAGGTCGCTGCGCAGCCGCTGAGTGAACACCGCGGCTTTCTGATCCGTCTCGCGCTGCTCGTTCCAGTTCGACGCCTGCACGCCAATGAACACGCCGACGACGACCACGACCAGCTCGATGAAAACCGCCATCCAGTCCTGGCGACGCAAATGCGAGATCACATGGCGCAACATGGTGATGCTCCTTCAACAATCGGGCGCGGCGATGTTCATCCTCGTCACGTTTCATCCAGTTCCAAAAAGCCGGCGTTCGCGCGCTCATTGGCAAACGAAACCATCAGACCCTTTTTCGGGGGCAGGTTTGCACAGATCCGGCCAGCCGTATTGTTTCCAGTAGGCAACCATTCCGATGCGCTGCGCGAAGCCCTGGAATGCGGGCGCCTGGCGCGCCTTGCGCGACCAGGGTTCCGGCTGCCACAGCCAATTGAGGTACGCATCGGACAGGCCGCTGTGGCCGTGCTCATACAAATCGAAAGAATGCTTCGGCTCGTCCAGTTGCAATAGCATCGTCGGGGTCCAGTCGTCATCCAGATGCGCATCGAGGATTTTCAGCGCAGTTTGGTGCCGTGCGACGTCGCCATAAGTGCCGCGATAGATCGCCTGCAGATCGGCGGCGGGAATCTTTGTGCCCATTTGGCTCGTCGAATCGGCAAACTGCCGGGCAGAGCCCGCCAGGTCGCCATGTGCGGCGGCATAGAACTCCAGCATCAACGCGCCGAATGCGGAATCCGCCACACCGCCGCGATGGATGTAGGCCAGCGCCCCGGCCTGATCGCCTTCGCGCCAACGCAACATGCTTTTGTAGAACAGCAGCAGCGGGTTGACCGGATCGTTGGCGAGGGCGACGTCGATCCGCACCTCGGCATCACGGGTTCGACCCATCGCCGCCAGCTCGTTGGACGCCCAGTAATTCACCGCGGAATTGTCGGGCGCCAATGTCAGCGCGCGTTGCATGGGCTCCACCATCGCCAGGTAATGTCGTTGCGAAAACTGGTTGTAACTGAGCGCGGCGTAGGCTTCTGCCGCGCTCGGATCAAGCGCGAGCGCATGATGTGCAGCGTCATCGGACGCTCGCCAGCTCGCTTTCCAATCGTTCCCCGTGTATTGCGACAGCACCGCGTAGGCGACCGCGAGCTTGGACCAGGCGCGCGCAAAATTCGGGTCGAGCGTGGTGGCTTTCTGCAGCAACCCAATAGCGCGCGGCAAGCTGTCACCAGTGCGTCGGTTGACCAGTTCCTGCGCAGTCACGAAATCCGCATAGGCTTCGGCGCTGGTGGTCGCTACCGGCACCAGTCTTGCCTGCTCGCTGCCAGTCAGGACGATCTTCAGGTGATCGGTGATCGCGCGCGCGATGCGCTCCTGCACGCCGAAGATATTGCGCATGTCACCGTCGTAGCTTTGCGACCATACCTCGAAACCATCATGGGTGCGGACCAGTTGCACGCTGATGCGCACCTCATCGCCCTGGCTGCGCACCGAACCTTCCAGCACATTGCTCACATCCAGCGCTTTGCCGATCGTGCGCAGGTCGGCGTTTCGGCTGCCGTAGTAGAAAGAGGACGCGCGACCGGCAACTTTCAGATCCTGCACGCGCGCCAGCGCATTCAGCAGTTCCTCGGCCATGCCGGCCGAGAAATAGCCATGGTCGTGCCCGGGACTGAGATCTTCGAACGGCAGCACCGCAATGGACTTGGCGGGAGCGCTTGCGAGCGCGGAATCGCTCGCCAATCCCGCACCCTTGCGCCAGACGAAAGTATTGGTGAGCAACAACACCACCGCCACCACCAGCACCGCGATGATCCACTTGTCCAGCCTGCGGCCGGTGGAGCGTGCGATCGAATCGTCCGATGCGATCTCGCTTTCGCGTTTCAGACCTTGCGGAGTGAATTCGTAGAACCACGCGAACGCGATCCAGAAGGGAAAGCCGGTCGCCGCGGCGATCAGGAACCATCGCGTCGCCCAATCCGGCAACCCGACCGCCGGGCTGAATTGCGACAGCCCCTGTCCGAACGCCCACACCGTGCCCGCGTAAAGCACGCCTGCGCGCAGCACGTTGCGGCGCTTCAGTTCCGCGAAGAAGGATGGACGCACGGCCACGGCAACACGAAGTCCCCGCCGGCGACAGACCGGCCCCCACGGGCGCGAGTGTAAACGAGCACGTGCGGGAATTCAGGTACGGCATAGCTACACCTGACGCGCTCTTTGTCCCCTGATCGTCCGCTTTCGCCCGGTCAACGGCCGCTCACCGGGGTGGCGGATGACCGCAACGGGTCGATAACGGCCACTTCCAATGCGGCGCATCGCTCCCACGACGGCCAACATGCATTCGACGAGGATGACCGGCGTGATCCGACCTCACGCATCTCGGGGTTCGGCGTATTTCACAGCGTTGATCGGCCCTCAAGGCGCCAACCGCCCCGGCTCCCCGTCCACCGCGCCGCTTCCCGCAATCTGCGCCCCACCCACCCCATCAATCGCCATCCGCCACCCTTGCGCCACCGCATCGAAATGCGGCGCGCCACCACGATCGGTGAGCATCACCAGGGTGCCGTGTTGCAGTGGCACGATGCGGCCGTGCCAACTGCCGCGATGGAAGTCGCTGGCCTTCGCCACCTGCTTGTGCGGCAGGTACAGCACGGCGACTGGCGTGCCGTCGACGCGGCTGACCAGGTGCACGGTCTTGTACGGGCCGACCGGGCAGTCGTGCACGTAGGTGACGTCGGCGGGGGCAGGGCCGTGCAGGCTGACGCCGCGATCGGCGAAGCCGGCGGCGATGGCCGGTGCGGCGATCGGCTGGACGAGGTCGAGCGAGTGGATCTCGCCCGGCATGTGCGCCACCGCCAGCGCGGGCAGCGAGTGCGCATCCAGCTGCCGCCAGCCGTAGCCACCGACGCCGAGCGCGAGCAGCAGTGAGGCGGCCAGCGCCAACGCGACGCGGTGCCGACGCACGGCGTGCTGGCGCTGGCCGGTGGCCTGGGCAAGCAATACGCGCTCGGCGAGGCCTTCGGGCACCGGCACGTCCAGCGCGCCCTGCAGCGCATGCTCGAAAGATTGCGCACGCTCCCACGCGGCCCTGCACGCGGCGCAGTCGTCGCGGTGCGCGAGACCTTCGGGATCGCGCACATGTGGCTCGGCGCCGAGGCGGCGGCGGAACTCAAGACAGTCCATGCTGCACCTCCGCATGCCCGCCCTGCAGGATGGATTTCAGCTTCTGCCGCGCGCGGAACAACTGGGTCATCACCGCGCCGGGCTGCTGGCCCAGCTCGGCGGCGATCTCGTCGCAGCTCATGCCGCCCAGTACCTGCAGCAGCAGTGGTTCGCGGTATTTGTGCGGCAGTTTCGACATGGCTTCACGCAGTTCGGCGGCGGCGCCGTGGCGTTCGGGGTTGGCCCACGCAGCGTCTTCGGCGAGATTGTCGTCCAGCTCGACGGTATCCATCGGCTTGCGCTCGTACAGACGTGCGTGTTCGCGGCGCAGGATGGTCAGCAGCCACGGCTTGGCGGACTCGGCCTCGCGCAGCGCGTCGAGGCTTTTCCACGCGCGCAGCAGGGTCTCCTGCACCAGATCCTGGGCCAGCGCGTCCTGCCCGCACAGCCAGTAGGCGAAACGGTACAGGTCGCCGGCGTGCGCGCGGGTCAGCGCCTCGAATTGACGTTGTCGGGAATTCACCACCCAGGAGACCGGCCCGAGGCGCTTCATCTTTCAACCCGTGGTCAACGCATCTTGCCGAGGATGCCTTCCAGCTCGTCGTTGCTGTGGTAGTGGATCACCAGCTTGCCGTGGCCGCCACGGCCCTGCGCCAGCTCGACGCGGGTGGCGAAGCGTTCGGCCAGTTCGCGCTCCAGCGCGCTGATGTTCGGATCGCGCGGCGCGCTCTTCGCCTTGCCTTTCGGCGCGGTCTGCGCGCGGCGCGCGGCTTCTTCCAGCTCGCGCACCGACCAGCCCAGGGTCGAGGCCTGGCGCGCCAGCGGCACGGCGATGGATTCTTCCAGGGTCAGCAGGCAACGGGCGTGGCCCATTTCCAGCTTGCCGTCGTCGAGCAGGCGCTTGATCGACTCCGGCATCTCGGTGAGCCGCAGCATGTTCGACACCGAGGCACGCGAACGGCCCACCGCGTCGGCGGCCTGCTGGTGGGTGAGGTCGAAGTCGTCGATCAGCCGCTTCAGCGCGTCGGCTTCTTCCAGCGGGGTGAGGTCCTGGCGCTGGATGTTCTCGATCAGCGCCATCGCCGGCACCGCGGCCTCCGGCACCGCCTTCACCAGCGCCGGCAGTTCGCCCAGCTGGGCGCGCTGCGCCGCCCGCCAGCGGCGTTCGCCGGCGATCAGCTCGTAGCTGTTCTTGCCGATCTCGCGCACCACCACCGGCTGGATCAGACCCTGCGCCTTGATCGAGGCGGCCAGTTCGTCCAGCGCCTCGTCGTTCCAGTGCCGCCGCGGCTGGTACTTGCCGGGCTGGATCTGCTGGATCGGCAGCACGCGCAGCTCGCCTTCCTGGGTCAGCACCGACGGCGCGGCATCGCCGTCGCCGCCGAGCAGGGCGTCGAGCCCGCGGCCCAATCCACGTTTTTTCGCAGCTGCCATGTCTAGAGCCTGTTTATGATCTCCAAGCACCCCGCGCCGGAAGCTGTTTGCGCGCAGGCCAAGGAAGAGTGAGGGAGTGGACGTCCGTCCACGACCGAATGATGACGCCGGCCTGCACGCAAACAGATCCGGCCCGACGGGTTGTCATCCCGTGGCCGCCATGCGGCAGCGCGCGGCTTGGCCTGCCGGCCAGGCAGGCCGGCGCCACGCACTACCACCTGACAGCCACGGGATGACAACGCGGGGTGTTTGGAGATCACAAACAGGCTCTCATTCCTGGTGGTTGGCGGCCGGCGCCTTGAGCGTCGGGCCGCTGTCGCCGTGTAATGGCGGTTCGATGTCGTCGAGCGCCTCGGCGTGGCCGGCACGCGGCGGCAGCCCGCGCTCGCGCCGGATCACCTCGCCGGCCAGGCCGATATAGGCGATCGCGCCGCGCGAGCTGCGATCGTACAGATGGATCGGCTGGCCGTGGCTGGGCGCCTCGGCCAGGCGCACGTTGCGCGGGATGATCGAGCGCAGCACCTTGTCGCCGAAATGCTGGGTGAGCTGAGCGGAGACTTCGTTGCCGAGGTTGTTGCGCACGTCGTACATGGTGCGCAGCAGGCCCTCGATCTCCAGCGTCGGGTTGAGTCGGTGGCGCACCGCCTTGACGGTCTCCAGCAGGCTGGACAGGCCTTCCAGCGCGAAGTATTCGCACTGCACCGGAATCAGCACGCCATCGGCGGCGGTCAGCGCGTTCAGCGTGAGCAGGTTCAGCGACGGCGGGCAGTCGATCAGGATGGTGTGGTAACTGGCCGAAACCTTGGCCAGCACTTCCTTCAGCCGATGCTCGCGCGCCAGTGCGTCCATCAGCTTCAGCTCGGCCGCGGTGAGGTCGCCGTTGCCCGGCAGCAGGTCGTAGTGCGCGTCGGTGGGCACGATCGCCGCAGCGGTCTCCACCTCTTCCAGCAGCACCTCGCAGCCGCTCGCCTTGATGTCGCGCTTGTTGACGCCCGAGGCCATGGTGGCGTTGCCCTGCGGGTCCAGGTCGACCAGCAATACCTTGCGCTTCGCGGCGGCCAGCGCAGCGGCGAGATTGACGGCAGTGGTGGTCTTGCCGACGCCGCCCTTCTGGTTGGCGACAGCGATGATGCGGGCCATGGATGGATAGCTACGGTTCGCGAAGGACGGCTAGATTAGCATTGCCGCGCAACCTTGCCTGCCTGCCAGGCCGGGCTCAGGCGCCGATCCGGTTGCCGCTGGCGGCATCGAACAGGTGCAGCCGCTCGGCCGCCAGACCCAGTGCCAACGTCGCGCCCGGTGCGGGCAGGGCCCGCGGCGCCACCCGCGAAACCAGCGCCTGGTCGCCGTAGCGCAGGTTCAGGAAGATTTCGTTGCCGACCGACTCGATGACTTCCAGCTGTGCGCTGAGCGCGGCGGCGGCATCCTGCGGCTGCAGGTCCTCCGGGCGGATGCCCAGCACCACCTCGCGGTCGCGCCACAGCTGCCAGGCCGCCGCCTGCGCGGGCTCACCCAGCGCGATGTCGCCGTGCGCGGTGGCCAGCTGCCAGCCATCGGCCAGCCTGAGCGTGCCGTGCAGCTGGTTCATCGCCGGGCTACCGACGAAGCCGGCCACGAACAGGTTGGCCGGCTTGTCATATAGGTTCATCGGCGTGTCGATCTGCTGGATCACCCCTCCGTCCAGCACCACGATGCGCTGGCCCAGGGTCATCGCCTCGATCTGGTCGTGGGTGACGTAGACCATGGTGGCGCCGAGCTGGCGGTGCAGCCGCGCGATCTCCACCCGCATCGACAGGCGCAGCTTGGCGTCCAGGTTGGACAGCGGTTCGTCCAGCAGGAACACCTTGGGCTCGCGCACCAGCGCCCGGCCCAGCGCCACGCGCTGGCGCTGGCCGCCGGACAGTGCGGCCGGACGCGACGCCAGCCGCGCTTCCAGCTCCAGCGTCTTCGCCGCCGCCGCCACGCGGCGGTCGATCTCGGCCCGTTTGTGCCCGCGCAGCTTCAGGCCGAAGCCGAGGTTCTCGGCCACCGTCATGTGCGGGTACAGCGCGTAGTTCTGGAACACCATCGCGATGTCGCGGTCCTTCGGCGCAACATCATTGACCACACGGCCATCGATGCTCAGCGTGCCGCCGCTGATCGACTCCAGCCCGGCGATCATGCGCAGCAGGGTGGTCTTGCCGCAGCCGGACGGCCCCACCAGCACCAGCAGCTCGCCGTCGGCAATCTCGAAGCTGGCGTCAGCCACGCCGACGTGGCCGTTCGGGTAGACCTTGCGCAGCTGATCCAGACGTACGGCGGCCATCGGCATCTCCGGTGCGGTTGGCCACGACGGCCGTCCCGCGCAGCATGCGCTGGCCTGCACTTCCGCGGGGCATTGGGCTATTCTGCCGATGTAATCGTTTACATCAAGCTTTTCGATCGAAGGAACGTCCATGACGCCCCCCGGCTTCCGCTTCCCCGACGGCTTCCACTGGGGCGCCGCCACTTCCGCCTACCAGATCGAGGGTTCGCCGCTGGCCGACGGCGCCGGCCCCAGCATCTGGCAGCGCTTCGCGCACACGCCGGGGATGATGGCCAACGGCGACACCGGCGATGTCGCCTGCGACCACTACCGCCGCTACCAGGGTGACGTGCAGCTGATGAAGGCGCTGGGCCTCAAGGGCTACCGCTTCAGCATCAACTGGGCGCGCGTGCTGCCCGAAGGCACCGGCCGGGTCAATCCGAAGGGGCTGGATTTCTATTCGCGGCTGGTGGATCAATTGCTGGAAAACGGCATCGCGCCGAACGCCACGCTGTTCCACTGGGACCTGCCGGCGGCGCTGGACGACCGCGGCGGCTGGCTCAACCGCGACAGCGCGCACTGGTTTGCCGAGTACGCCGAGGTGATGTTCAAGGCGCTGGACGACCGCGTGCCACGCTGGTCCACGCTCAACGAACCCTGGGTGGTCACCGACGGCGGCTACCTGCACGGCGCGCTGGCGCCGGGCCATCGCAACAAGTACGAGGCGCCGATCGCCGCGCACAACCTGATGCGCGCCAGCGGCGCGGGCATCCAGGCGTATCGCGCACATGGAAAACACGAGATCGGCGTGGTGTTCAACATCGAGCCGAAGTACCCGCACTCGGACCGCGCCGAGGATCTCGCCGCCACGGCCCGCGCGCACGCCTACATGAACCAGCAGTTCGCCGACCCGGCGCTGCTGGGCAGCTACCCGCCGGAGCTGAAGGAGATCTTCGATGACGCGTGGCCGGATTTCCCGCAAGACGATTTCAAACTGACGAAGCAGCCCGTCGACTTCGTCGGCATCAACTACTACACCCGCGCCGTGGTGAGGCACGACCCGAACCAGTACCCGCTACAGGCCGCGCCGGTACGCCAGCCGAACAGGACCTACACCGAGACCGGCTGGGAAGTGTTCGAGCAGGGCCTGACCGACACGCTGAGCTGGTTCAAGCAGCGCTACGGCGACATCCCGCTGTACATCACCGAGAATGGTTCGGCGTTCTACGACCCGCCGGTGGCCGAGAACGGCGTACTCGACGATCCGCTGCGCATGAACTACCTGCGCAAGCACCTCAAGGCCATGCACAAGGCGATCGAGGCTGGCGTCAACCTGAAGGGCTATTACGCCTGGTCGCTGCTGGACAACCTGGAGTGGTCGCTGGGCTTCTCCCGGCGCTTCGGCCTGTACCACGTCGATTTCGCCACCCAGCAGCGCACAGCCAAGGCCAGCGCGAAGCTGTACGCGCAGGTGATCGCAAGCAACGGCGCCGTGCTGGACGACTGAATCCGCTCCCGCTTCCCCTGCCATGCAGGGGAAGCTGCCCGGAGGGCCGATGGGGTGCTCCTGCTTTTCGCTTCTTAAAGCGCGGCTACGCCGCATCTCCCTTCCGCCTTCGGCACCTTCCCCCCCCAAACGGGGGGAAGGAACACCGTTCACACGGCGCGGCCGAGCACCAGCAGGTGGCGTTCGGCCGGCAGCCCCGGCACCGTCAATTCATGCGTGCCGCGCAGCGCGAAACCGGCCGGAATCCCCGGCAGTTCCTCGTCCGGCCGCTTGCCCTTCATCGCCAGCCAGATCCCGTCCGGCGCCAGCAGGTGGCCGCCCCAGCCGAGCATGTCGGCGAGGCTGGCGAACGCGCGCGCGGTGACGCAGTCGTACCGGCCCTCGACGTCTTCCACCCGCGACTGCAGCGCGCGCACGCCCTCCAGCTTCAGCGCGCGGATCGCCTCGCGCAGGAAGCGCACCTTCTTGCCGTTGGAATCGACCAGCAGGATCTGCCGGCCCGGCGCGGCGATCGCCAGCACGATGCCGGGCAGGCCGGGGCCGGTGCCCAGGTCGGCCAGGGTGGCGCCCTGCACGTAGGGCAGGATCGCCAGCGAATCGAGCAGGTGGCGGGTGACCATCTCCGCCGGGTCGCGCACGGCGGTGAGGTTGTAGGCCGCGTTCCAGCGTTCGAGCAGGGCCTGGTAGTCGAGCAGTCGCGGCACCGCGTCGGCCGGCAGCGACAGGCCCAGCGCGGCGATGCCCTGTTCGAGTTGGGTCCGCAAGGCGTCGCGCGTGGTCATCGGGTCACTCGTGGGCGTGGGGGCGCAAAGTATCCGCGGCCCGCGGCGGCATTGCCAATCCCGCCCAAAGAAAGACCCGCCGAGGCGGGTCGAAGGCTTGCAAATCCCCTGCGGCGCGGGCGCTCTCGGGCGCCCTGGCGCAATGCCGTGGTCAGGCCACGTCGAGCTCGACCCGGGTCACCATCATGCCGCGCTCGCGCAGCGCGCTGTTCAGGGACTGCTTTACTTTCGCGCCGAGGTCGCGGTGATCGGCCACCGGCTCGCTGCGCAGCGCTTCCTGCGCGCCGCGGCGGATCAGCTGGTCGACCTGCTCGAACACCGCGTCGGCGCGTTCCGGCTCCAGCACCTGCCAGTACACCGTGCCGCGCACGTCGTGCGCATCGGCCAGCGGCTCCTCGAAACGCAGGGTCTGGCCGGCCAGGTTGATCTTGTGCCCGACCCGATCCAGCAGCGGCAGCACCAGGTGCGTGCCCGCCTGCAGCACGCGCAGCAGTCGGCCGTGGCGATACAGGCTGTAGACCTGGCCGGCCGGCACGCGCCTGACCGCACTGGCAAGCAGTGCGGCGGGGATCACGAGCAACAAGGTCAGCAAAGTCATCATGGCCTGAGAAATCAGTATCTTGCCTTCAGTTTCTTCAAAACGCTCGGAGCTTTAGGATACAGCCGACTGAAGCTACGAAGATTAACCTTCATTTAACGGCAAAATCGAATCTTTAACAACAGGCGCCTGCCCGCTTATTGGCGACGCCAGTCACAGAACCGGAAGATCCATGCGAATGGCAAGCTTGAATCATGCCAACGAGCCGGCTGCTGCGACGCCGTAGCAAGCTCTGTGCGGGCCGTTGCCGCCAGCATCGACGATCTATCCCCTGTGAGCGCCCAAAGGCTGCTGCGGCGCGGCATGAAATTTTGGTTTCACAAGCACTTTACAACGCGCCATGAAAACGTTTACGTTGGCGCAGCAGTGCGGTTTTGGCCCCACCAGGACACCCCGACATGTCGGCAACCATCAAAGACGTGGCGCGCGAGGCCAAGGTATCCGTGGCCTCGGTGTCGCGTGCGCTGAATGGTGGCCGCGGGGTGACCGCGGCGACCAGCCAGCGCATCCATGAGGCTGCGCGGCGCCTGCACTACGTGCCGCATGCCGCGGCGCGCATGCTGATCACCCGCCGCACCAACACGGTCGGTGCACTGCTGCCGGACTTGTACGGCGAGTTTTTCTCCGAGCTGATCCGTGGCATCGACCTGGCCGCGCGGGCACGCGGCCTCCATTTGCTGGTTTCCAGTTCGCACGACGACGCCGATGCCGCCGCCGCCGCCCTGCGCGCCATGCAGGGCCGGGTCGATGGGCTGTTGCTGATGTCACCGCACGCCGATGCCGACTTCCTGCGGCAGAACCTGCCGCAGGATCTGCCCACCGTGCTGATGAACACCCGGCTGGCCGGCACCGGCTACTGCGCGTTGTCGGTAGACAACGACGGCGGCGCCCGGCTGATGGTCGAACACCTGCTGTCGCTGGGCCACCGGTGCATCGCCTTCATCCAGGGGCCGCCCGGCAACCGCGACGCCGGCGAGCGCGAACGCGGCTACCACGAGGCGCTGGCCAGCCGTGCGCCGGGCAGCACGGCCATCACCCTGTGCGGCGATTTCAGCGAGGAATCCGGTTACCGCGCCGGCCAGCAGGTACTGGCGATGCGACCACGGCCGGACGCCGTGTTCGCCGCCAACGACATGATGGCGATCGGCTGCATGGCGGCGCTGCGCGACGCCGGGATCTGCGTGCCGGAGGAGATCGCCGTCAGCGGCTTCGACGACGTGCCGATGGCGCGCTATGTAACGCCGCCGCTGACCACGATCCAGGTGCACATCGCCGAACTCGGTGGCCAGGCGATGGAGCTGCTGGGCGAGCAGATCGACAACCCCGGCAGCGTGCCGGCCGGCACCCGCCGCCACGTCGGTGCCGAACTGGTCGTGCGCGCGTCCAGCGGAGCGCCGATCGCCTAGCGGCGCAGACAGCTTGCCGATGCGGGATCGCGTCGGACTGAACCGCCCCCGGGACAGCGGGCGGCTGACGCGGAAGGATCGAGGGGATCCCTCCACGGGCAACACCCAGCAACGTGACAGCAGAAAAGTCCGAACTACTTGCACCGACCTACGGGAGAGGATCAGCTCATGGCCAATCAACGCACGTTACCCAGGCATATCTCACTGGCCCTCGCCGGCCTGCTGGTCAGTACGCTCGCACTGCCGGGCGTGCAGGCCCAGACCAGCACGGCGATCCTGCGCGGGCACGTCAGCGCCGCGCAGGGGCAGGTACCCACCGAGGTCGTCGCCACCAATGTCGCCACCGGCTTCGTCAGCAAGGCGAAGGTCAACGCCGACGGCAACTACACCCTGGCCGGACTGGCGCCGGGCAGCTACACCATCCGCTCCGGCGGGGCCAGCCAGACCGTCACCGTGCAGGTCGGCCAGTCGCTGAACCTGAACCTCGACGCCAGCGCCGCGCCCAGCAACGTCAACGCCACCAACTTGCAGGGCGTCACGGTGAATGCCGCCACGCTGGTGGAGACGCGCACCTCGGAAGTGGCCACCAACGTCACCCAGAAGCAGATCCAGACGCTGCCGCAGAACGAGCGCAACTTCCTCGATTTCGCCAAGCTGGTGCCGGGCGTGGTCACCTCGCGCGACCCCACCCAGAAAACCTTTTCCTCCGGTGGTCAGTCGGCCGAGAATGTAAACGTTTTCATCGACGGAGCCAGCCTGAAGAACAACGTGCTCAAGGGCGGCATCGCCGGCCAGGACTCGACCCGCGGCAACCCGTTCTCGCAGGAGGCGGTGCAGGAATTCCGCGTGCTGACCAACAACTACAAGGCCGAGTACGAGCAGGCCGGCACCGCGATCATCACCGCGGTCACCAAGTCGGGCACCAACGAGTTCCACGGCTCGCTGTACGACTACTACCAGAACCAGGGGATGATCGCGCAGAACTCGTTCGACAAGAAAAACCACGTCAAGAAACCCGACTACAAGCGCGAGCAGCGCGGCTTCACCCTGGGCGGCCCGATCATCAAGGACGTGGCGCAGTTCTTCATCAACTACGAGGAACGCAAGGACACCGCCAACAACACGGTGCAGATCAACGACCCGCGCTTTGCCCAGTACAACGGCACCTTCTCCGCACCGTTCAACGAAAAGACCTTCTTCGGCAAGTTGAGCTGGCAGCCGAACCACAACAACAACGTCGACCTCAGCCTGACCACCCGCCGCGACAGCGAACAGCTCGGCTTCGGCGGCAACACCACCTACAGCGCGCGCAGCAACCGCAAGAACAACGTCGACGACCTGCTGGTGAAATGGCAGTCGCGCGGCGACAGCTGGACCAACGACCTGCTGCTCGATGCCGGCACCGCGAAGTGGCACCCGACCTCGGCCGAATCCGGCTCGGTGCGCAGCATCTACGACCCCGGCATCGCGGTGATCGGCAGCGGCAGCGACCTGCAGGACAAGGGCCAGGACCAGCGCACCCTGCGCGACGACTTCACCTGGTTCGGCCTGGACAAGCACACCATCAAGGCTGGCGTGAAGTACGCCGCCTACGGCATCACGCTGGAGCAGAACAGCGCCACCGTGCCCACCTACTACTTCCAGGAGGGCGCCGCCTTCCCCGGCGGCTTCAATTCGCCGTACAAGGCGGTGTACTCGCCCACCGGCGCCAGCGCCAACCTGCATACCAACCAGCTCGGCCTGTACGTGCAGGACGACTGGGACATCACCGAACGCCTGCAGCTGAACCTGGGCCTGCGCTGGGATTACGAGACCAATGCGCTGAACAAGGACTACGTGACGCCGGCGGTGCAGATCCCCACGCTGCAATACCTGGGCCTGCAGAACTACATCAGCACCGGCGACCGCAAGGCCTACAAGGGTGCGATCCAGCCGCGGCTGGGTTTCTCGCTGGACGTCAGCAAGAACGGCGACCAGAGCACCACGATCTTCGGCGGGGCCGGCCGCTACTACGACCGCACGCCGTTCGACTGGATCAGCCAGGAGGAACTGCACTCGCTGGTGCCCAACTACACCTTCCTGTTCAGTCCCGGCGGCGTCACCCCCGGCACCATCGCGTGGAACCCGAGCTACCTCACGCCAGCCGGCCTCAACACCTTGCTGGCGTCCGGCGCGGCCGGCTTCAGCTCCGAGATCGACGTGATCAACAACAACACCCGGCCGCCGCACACCGACCAGTTCAGCCTCGGCGTGCGCCAGGTGCTGGGTGACTGGACCGCCTCGCTGACGCTGGCCCGCGTGCTCGGCTACGACCAGTTCACCTGGGTGTGGAACCGCCTGCCGGAACCGGGCTTCGTGCTGAACCAGATGCCGGGCAGCCCATACGGCGTGGTGCTGCACAACACCGACAAGAAGACCCAGTCCAGCAGCGTGCTGATCAGCATCGACAAGCCGTACACCGAGGCCTCCGGCTGGGGCGTGGGGCTGGCCTACACCTACCAGCGCGCGCGCCAGCAAGGCAACGACAACTACTCGCTCGACTACGTCGATCCGGCCGGCTATCCCGCCGACCACGTCGGCGAGAAGCAGCACCTGGTGCTGAACGGCATCGTGCGCGGGCCGTGGGACACCCGCCTGACCGGCATCTTCACCTACGGCTCCGGCCTGCCCTACGACTACTTCGCCAACGTGCCGGGCTGCGATTACAACTGCATCTTCTTCCACAACGGCAAGTACGGGCAGAAGTACCTCAACCTCGACCTGTCGATCGCCAAGGATTTCCGCTGGGGCGAGAGCCAGGCGCTGGAGCTGCGCTTCGACGTGATGAACGTGTTCAACCGCGACGTCGACAACGGCTACATCAACAACCAGTACAACTGGGGCACGACCAGCCCGAACCCCGACTTCGGCCGCGCCACCAGCGCCGACCCGAACCAGACCCGCCGCTTCCAGATCGGCGCGCGCTACACGTTCTGACCCACCTGCGGCAGCTGGTACCGCCGCTTCACCCGTCCGCCCGCAGACTGCGGGCGGACGTCTGCATGGCCTCCGTGAATCCGTGCGCAGGCACGGATTCGCGCGGCCGCAAACGCAAAGTACGGCAGAACCCTCATGACGTTTCCCCACCGCCGCTCATGGCTCTCCTCGCTCCTGCTGGGCCTCGCCCTGGTCGTCGCGGCCCCGGCCAGCCCCGCCTGGCAGGCGCAGCCCGCCGCCGCACAGGCCCGCGCGCCAGCCGTGCCGGCGCTGGTCAACGACCTCGAACAACGCAGCTTCCGTTTCTTCTGGGACAGCGCGAACCCCGCCAACGGGCTGATCCCCGACCACTATCCCGGCGAATCGTTTTCCAGCATCGCCGCGGTCGGCTTCGGCCTGACTGCCTACGGCGTGGGCGTGGAGCGCGGCTACATCACGCGCAGGCAGGCGATCGAACGCACCCTGGCCACGCTGCGCTTCTTCGACAGCGCGCCACAAAATGACAGCGAGGACGACGCCAGCGGCTACCGCGGCTTCTTCTACCACTTCCTCGACATGCACAGCGGCAAGCGCACCGCGCGCTGGACCGAGCTGTCCAGCGTGGACACCACCCTGCTGCTCGGCGGCGTGCTGTTCGCGCAGTCGTACTACGACCGCGACACGCCGGCCGAGCACGAGATCCGCACACTGGCCGACCGCATCTACCGCCGCGTCGACTGGCCGTGGATGCAGCCGCGCGCACCGCTGGTCAGCATGGGCTGGACGCCGGGCGGCCACTTCATCCCGCACGACTGGGAGGGCTACAACGAGGCCATGCTGCTGTACGTGCTGGCGCTGGGCTCGCCCACCCATCCGGTCGGCGCCGATGCATGGAAGGCATGGACCCGCACGTACGACCGCCACTGGGGCCAGTTCGAAGGCCAGCAACTGCTGAACTTCGGCCCGCTGTTCGGCCACCAGTACAGCCACGTGTGGATCGACTTCCGCGGCATCCGCGACGCCTGGAATCGCCAGCACGACCTGGACTACTTCGAGAACAGCCGCCGCGCGGTGATCGCCCAGCGCAACTACGCCATTGCCAACCCCGGCGGCTGGACCGGCTACGGCCCGAACGTGTGGGGGCTGACCGCCAGCAACGGTCCGGGCGGGGTCGTCATGGAGGGCCAGCGCCGGCGCGAGTTCCACGGCTACACCGCCCGTGGCGCCGGGCTCGGCTGGGTGGTCGACGACGGCACCATCGCGCCGACCGCGGCCGGCGGCTCGATCGCGTTCGCGCCGGAACTGGTGATCCCCGCGCTGGAGGCGATGAAGCACCGCTACGGCAAGGACATCTACGGCGAGTACGGCTTCGTCGACGCCTTCAACCCCAGCTTCCACATGCGCACGGAACTGCGCACCGGCAAACTGCTGCCGATGGGCTGGGTCGACACTGTCTACCTCGGCATCGACCAGGGCCCGATCGTGCTGATGATCGAGAACTGGCGCAGTGATTTCGTGTGGAAGGTGATGAAGAAGAACCCGTACATCCGCAAGGGACTGGAGCGCGCCGGCTTCGAAGGCGGCTGGCTGGGTGCGGGGGCGCCGGAAAAATGACCTGCGGCACGCGCCCGCAACGATCGCGGCGTGGCCTGTGGCTGGCCGGGATCGCCTTGTGCGGCGCATTGCTGGGCGGTTGTACGCCGGCACCGACGGGGCAGCAGCTCACGTTCTGGACGATCGGCCGCGAGGGCGAGGCGATCATCCAGCTGCTGCCGGCGTTCGAGCGTGCGCATCCGGACATTCACGTACAGGTACAGCAGCTGCCGCTGACCGCGGCGCACCAGAAGCTGCTCACCGCATTCGCCGGCGGTTCGACCCCCGACCTCAGCCAGCTCGGCAACACCTGGCTGCCGGAACTGGCGGCGCTGCACGCGCTGGAGCCGCTGCAGGGTCGCGTGGACCATTCGACGGTGGTGCAGCCACACGACTACTTCGCCAGCATCTGGGCGACCAATGTGATCGACGGCACCCTGTATGGCGTGCCGTGGTACGTCGATACGCGGTTGCTGTTCTATCGCCGCGACCTGCTCAAGGCCGCCGGCTTCGATGCACCGCCGCGCACCTGGGCGGAATGGCGGCGCATGCTCGCCGCGCTCAGCGATCCCGCGCGGCACCGCTACGGCATCCTGCTGCCGACCAACGAGTACGAGCAGCTGATGTCGCTGGCCTTGCAGCAGGACGAGCCGCTGCTGCGCGACGGCGGCCGCTACGGCAACTTCGAAAGCGCCGGCTTCAAGCGCGCGCTGGTGTTCTACGTCGACACGTTCAAGCTGAAACAAGCACCGGCAATCACCAACGTCGAGGCCGGCAACCCGTGGACCGAATTCGGCCGCGGCGTGTACGTGTTCTACCTGTCCGGGCCGTGGAACATCGGCGAGTTCCGCTCGCGCCTGAGCGCCGCACAGCAGGACGACTGGGCCACCGCGCCGCTGCCTGGCCCCGATGGCGCCGGCATCGGCGTGGCCGGCGGCTCCAGCCTGGTGATCTTCCGCGCCTCGAAACACAAGGACGCCGCCTGGCAGCTGATCGAATACCTGTCGCAGCCGGCGGTGCAGCAGCGCTTCTATGAGCTGCTCGGCGACCTGCCGCCGCGGCGCAGCTCGTGGCAGGGCGCTGCGCTGCGCGACGACCCGAAGCTGCGCGCGTTCCGCGATCAGCTGGAACAGGTGAAGCCCACGCCAGCGGTACCGGAGTGGGAGCGTATCGCCAACGAGATGCAGCTGGTCGCAGCCAAAGCGATCGCCGGCCGGCTGACGATTGACCAGGCGGCGGCCGAGATGGATCGCCGCGCCGACGCGATCCTGGCCAAGCGCCGCTGGGTGCTGGATCACGCCAGCGCCGGTCAGGCACCGGAGTCCGCCCGGTGAATTCGCCGCGCAGCGCGTGGCTGTTCCTCGCGCCGGCGCTGGTGGTGCTGGGCGTGTTCTTCCTGCTGCCGGTGCTGGCTGCGCTCGCGCTCAGCCTCACCGATTACGACCTCTACGCGCTGGCCGATATCCGCAACCTGCGCTTCGTGGCGCTGGGCAATTACTGGGAACTGCTGCAGCGGCCGCTGTTCTGGTCGGCGCTGGGCCACACGGTGTATTTCGTCGCGGTGGGCGTGCCATTGTCGATGGGCGCCTCGCTCGGTGCGGCGCTGCTGCTGAACTCGCCGCTGGCGCGTTGCAAGCCGCTGCTGCGCACCGCGCTGTTCGCGCCGGTGGTGACCACGGTGGTGGCCACCGCGGTGATCTGGCGCTACTTGTTCAACACCAAATACGGCATGGCGAACTATCTGCTGGGACTGCTGGACGTCCATCCGGTGGACTGGCTGGGCGACCCGCACTGGGCGATGCCGACGATCATCGCGTTCGCGGTGTGGAAGAACTTCGGCTACAACATGATCATCTTCCTGGCCGGCCTGCAGGCGATTCCGCCGGAGCTGTACGAGGCCGCGCGCATCGACGGCGCATCCAGCTGGCGGCAGTTCCGCCACATCACCCTGCCGATGCTGAAACCGACCCTGCTGATGGTGGGCATCCTCACCGTGTCGGGCTACTTCCAGCTGTTCGCCGAGCCCTACGTGATGACTGAGGGCGGCCCGCTGCAGAGCACCGTCAGCGTGCTGTACCTGATGTACGACGAGGGCTTCAAGTGGTGGAACCTCGGCTCGGCCTCGGCGGTGGCGTTCCTGCTGTTCCTGATCATGTTCGCGGTGACCGTGCTGATGCTGAAGCTGTCGCGCCGCGGAGACGCCTCGTGAATCCGCGGCTGGCCAAGGCACTGGTCAATGGCCTGCTGATCGGCGGCGCGGTGGTCGCGCTGTTCCCGCTGCTGTGGATGCTGTCGGTGTCGTTCATGGCGCCGGGCGAGGCCAGCGCGCTGCCGCCGCCGCTACTGCCGGCACATGCCACGCTCGGCAACTACCGCGAGTTGTTCGTGCGTGCCGGCATGGGTCGCTACCTGCTCAACAGCCTGCTGGTCGCCGGCGCGATCACCGCGCTGTCGCTGGTCTTCAACCTGATGGCCGGCTACGCCTTCGCCAAGCTGCGCTTCGCCGGCCGCGAACGATTGTTCCAGGCGCTGCTGGGCGCGCTGGTGATCCCCGCCCAGGTGGCGATGCTGCCGCTGTTCCTGCTGCTGAAGTCCATCGGCCTGGTCAACAGCTACGCCGGCGTGGTCGCGCCGGCGCTGGCCAGCGTGTTCGGCATCTTCCTGGTGCGCCAGTACGCGCGCGGCATCCCCGACGAACTGCTGGAGGCCGCGCGCATCGACGGCGCCGGCGAGTGGCGCATCTTCGCGCAGATCGTGCTGCCGCTGCTGAAGCCGGTCATCGTGACGCTGGCGATCTTCAGCTTCCTCGCCGCATGGAACGACTTCATGTGGCCGCTGATCGTGCTGACCGGGCAGGAGCACTACACGCTGCCGATCGGACTGGCCTCGCTGGCGCGCGAGCACGCGCAGGACAGCGAGCTGATGATGGCCGGCTCGGTGGTCACCGTGCTGCCGGTGCTCGTCCTGTTCCTGGCGCTGCAACGGTATTACCTGGAGGGTTTGTTGCTGGGCAGCGTGAAGGGCTGAGGCTGCTTGCCATCGCCTCCGCTCCCCGGCAGGGAGAGGAGGCGAACGCAACTGCTCAGAACTTGCCGGCGCGGAAGTCGGCGATCGCTTCGTGGATCTGTTCGGGCGTGTTCATCACGAACGGCCCGTAGCGCGCCACGCTTTCGTTCAGCGGCTTGCCGGCGACCACCAGCAGGCGCGATGGCGTGTCGCCGCCGGCCAGCTGCAGTTGCGTGCCGTCGGACAGCACGCCCAGTTCGCTGCGTTGCAGTTGCTCGCCGCCGACCAGGGCCGCCTCGCCATCGAACACGTAGGCGAAGCCGTGATGCCCGGCCGGAAGATCCAGCGTGAACTGCGCGCCCGGCTGCAGGCCGATGTCCAGGTACACCGGCGCGGTGACGATGCCCTCGACCGGACCGGTGGCGCCGGCCAGTTCGCCGGCGATCACCTTCACTTCGACGCCTGCGGCCGGCTGCACCACCGGAATCCGCTCGGGGCCGATGTCCTGGTAGCGCGGCGCGGTCATCTTGTCGGCCGCCGGCAGGTTCACCCACAGCTGGAAGCCCCACATCAGGCCATTTTCCTGCTGCGGCATTTCCGAATGCAGGATGCCGCGGCCGGCGGTCATCCACTGCACGCTGCCCGGGGTGAGGTCGCCGCGGTTGCCGTGGTTGTCCTGGTGCTGCATGTGCCCGGCCAGCATGTAGGTGACCGTCTCGAAGCCGCGATGTGGATGCTCCGGGAAACCGGCGATGTAGTCGCCGGCGCTGTCGGAGCGGAATTCGTCCAGCAGCAGGAACGGGTCGAGCATGTCCAGCCCGGGCTGGCCGATCACGCGCTTCAGCTTCACGCCGGCGCCGTCGGACGTGTCCATGCCGCGGATGCGGCGGGTGATGTGGCGGTCGCTCATGGCGTACTCCGGTTCAAGGATGACTGCACGCCAAGATGGTCCTGTTCACGCACTTGTCCAAGCACCCGGGCACGAACGGATCGTTCCACCCGCGCAACGCCGGCAGTCCGCCTCAGTGCACCCAGTGCCCGCTGCGCTGGCGCGGCGGATTGCCGTCGTCGCCGGTGTCGGGCTGCTGCTGGCGCACCATCGCCTCGACTTCGGCCTCGGTGGCGGGCTGGGCCTGCCAATACTGGTTCACCGCCCCGAGCACGGCCGGCACCTGCGACAGGCATTCGTCGTATTCGTCGTCGCTGAGCTTCTCGAATTCGGCGTCCGCGCTGAGAATGCCCTCGTCCACCGCCAGCGCCATCACCGGGCCGAGCAGTTCCATCAGCTGCGGGTCCTCGGCCAGCCGGCCCTCCCACAGCCCGGCACGCAGGTCGATGCCGCGGCTGAAGCCTTCGCACCAGCCGGCGGCGGACAGCATCGGGCCGCCTTCCAGCTCGACCTCGCCGAGGATCGGCTCGTAGGCGTCGACCTCCAGTTCGGCGATGATCGAATCGTTGAGCTTGGCCAGCAGCGCCAGCACCCGGTTGCCTTCGTCCTCGTCGGTGAACGGCTCGTGCAGCACCTCGGGCAGCCATTCGTCCGGCAGCACCAGCAGCGGGCCGACCGCCAGCGCCGAAAGCAGGCCGTGCACGCCATCCAGCAACAGGTCACCCTCGCCGGTGTGCGCGCGCAGGTAGCGGTCCAGCTCGTCCAGTTCGTTGTCGTCCAGCGAGCTGGGCCATTCGGTCTTCGAGGTCATTTCAGTCAGATATCCAGTTCCAGCGTCACCGGCGTGTGGTCGGAGGGGCGTTCCCAGCGGCGCGGCTCGCGGTCGATCGCTGCCGCGGTGGCGGCGGATTTCAGGGCTTCGCCGATCAGGATCAGGTCGATGCGCAGGCCCATGTTGCGGCGGAACGCGGCCTGCCGGTAGTCCCACCAGCTGTAGTGCCCGGCCTCGGCTTCGAACAGCCGGAAACTGTCGTGCAGGCCCAGGTCGGTGATCGCCTTCAGGGCGGCGCGCTCCGGCGGCGAGCACAGGATGTCCTCGCCCCAGGCGACCGGATCGTAGACGTCGCGCTCGTCCGGGCAGATGTTGAAATCACCCAGCACCACCAGCTTCGGGTGGCGCTCCAGCTCGCGTGCCAGGAATTCGCGCACCCTGGCCAGCCAGTCCAGCTTGTACGCGTACTTCTCGTCGCCGACCGCCTTGCCATTGACCACGTACAGGTCGACCACGCGCAGACCGCCGATGGTGGCGGCCAGGATGCGCCGCTGCGGGTCGTCCAGGCCGGGGATGTCGGTGACCACGTCGACGGGTTCGTCGCGGGCCAGGATCGCCACGCCGTTGTAGGTCTTCTGCCCCGAATACACCGCGCGATAGCCGGCCGCGGCCAGCTCGTCGAGCGGGAATTTCGCGTCCTCCAGCTTGGTTTCCTGCAACGCCACCACGTCCGGCTGCGCCTCGGCCAGCCACTGGGTCAGGTGCGGCAGGCGCACCTTCAGCGAATTGACGTTCCACGAGGCGATCTTCATGGCCACATTGTACGGGAAGCGCCGGCGGCCCCTGCGGCGCGGGCCGGGGTGGCCGGGCGACGGCACGAAGATGAACGGAAGCTGCGAAAAACCCCCGAAAGCGCGAATTCCAGTGTATGCTGCGCGAGCAAGAGTCCGAGGAAACTCCTATTTTTGCTCCTATTGCGGCCGTGCCTCAGCGTATCGGACCGCAGACACATCCATGCTTCAAAGGTAAAGTTACATGTCGGATCGTCAGAGCGGTACAGTCAAGTGGTTCAACGACGCCAAGGGTTTTGGCTTCATCACCCCGGAAAGCGGTGACGACCTGTTCGTGCATTTCCGCGCGATCCAGGGCACGGGCTTCAAGTCCCTGCAGGAAGGCCAGCGCGTCACGTTCATCGTCACCAAGGGCCAGAAGGGCCTGCAGGCTGAGGAAGTCCAGGCGGTCTGAAGTCCCACGGACTCCAACCCCTGAAGAAAAGCCCGCCTCGGCGGGCTTTTTTTTGCCCCTAGGCCAGCCCGTGGCTGCGCAGCAGCGCTTCCGGTTCCGGCTTGCGGCCGCGGAAGGCGATGAAGCTTTCCAGCGCCGGGCGACTGGCGCCGACCGCGAGGAACTCGCGGCGGAAGCGCTCACCGGTGCTGCGATCAATCACGCTGCCGTTTCTCTCGGCATGCTCCTCGAATGCACCGAATGCATCGGCGCTGAGCAATTCGGCCCACAGGTAGCTGTAGTAACCGGCCGCGTAGCCGCCGGCGAAGATGTGGCTGAACGCATGCGGGAAGCGTTGCCAGGCCGGTGGGTGCATCACGGCGACCTGCTTGCGCACCTCCTCCAGCACCGCCAGCGCCCGCGCGCCCTGCGCCGGGTCGTACTCCAGGTGCAGCAGGAAATCGAACAGCGCGAACTCCAGCTGGCGCACCAGGAACAGGCCGGCGTGGAAATGCCGCGCGGCCAGCATGCGTTCGAACAGCTCGTCGGGCAACCGCTCGCCGGTCTGCCAGTGGCGCGCGAACAGGTCCAGCGCCTCGCGGTTCCAGCCGAAGTTCTCCATGAACTGGCTGGGCAGCTCCACCGCGTCCCACTCCACGCCGTCGATGCCGCCAATCGAGGGCAACGCGATCGAAGTGAGCAGGTGGTGCAGGCCGTGGCCGAATTCGTGGAACAGGGTCAGCACGTCGTCGTGGGTGAGCAGGGCCGGCTTGCCCCCGGTGGGCGGCGCGAAGTTGCAGGTGAGGAAGGCCACCGGCAGCTGCAGGTTTTCGCCGTCGTCGAAGCGCGCGCGGCAGACGTCCATCCACGCGCCGCCGCGCTTGCCGTTGCGTGCGTACAGGTCGACGTAGGCGCCGGCGAACACGCGGCCGTCGGCATCACGCACGTCGTAGTAGCGCACCTCCGGATGCCACACGTCGACGCCGTCGCGCGGGGCGAGGGTGATGCCGTAGAGTTTTTCGGTGAGGCCGAACAGGCCGCCGATCACCGCCGGCAGCGGGAAGTATGGCTTCAGCTGTTCCTCGTCCAGCGCGTAGTCGCGCTGGCGCAGTTTCTCCGCGGCGTAGCCGACGTCCCACGATTCGAGGTTGTCGAGTTTCAGCTCGGCGCTGGCGAACTCGCGCAGCCGGGCCAGTTCGCGCTGTGCCACCGGCTTCGCCCGCACCGCCAGGTCGTGCAGGAACTCCAGCACTTCGGTCGGCGAGGCGGCCATCTTGGTCGCCAGCGATTCCTCCGCCGCGTTGGCGAAGCCAAGCAGCTGCGCCGCCTCGTGGCGCAGCGCCATGATCCGCTCGATGCGCGCGCCGTTGTCGAACTTGCCCGCATTCGGGCCCTGGTCGGACGCGCGCGTCTGGTAAGCCCAGTACACCCGCTCGCGCAGGCCGCGGTTGTCGGCGTAGGTCAGCACGGCCTGCACGCTGGGTTGCTTCAGGGTGACCAGATAGCCGTCCAGTTGCTGGTCTTCGGCGTACTGGCGCAGTACGGCGCGGCCGGACTCGGGCACCCCGGCGAGATCGCGTTCGTCGGTGACGTGCTCGTGCCATGCCTCGCTGGCGTCCAGCACGGCGTTGGAGAATTCGGTGGAGAGTTTGGACAGCTCCACCCCGATCTCGCGGAAGCGCGAGCGTGCCGGCTCCTCCAGCGCCACCCCGGACAATTTGAAGTCGCGCAGCGCGTGTTCGACCAGCGTGCGCTCCGGTCGCGGCAGCGCGGCGAAATCCGCCGCCTCGGCCAGCGCCCGCACCGCGGCGTACAGGTCGCGGTTCTGGCCCAGCTCGATCGCGTGCTCGGTGAGCTTCTCCTCGGCCGGCCCGTACACCTTGCGCAAGGCCTCGCTGTCGGCCACCGAGTGCAGGTGCGACACCGGCGCCCAGGCCCGCGCCAGGCGCTGCTCCAGCCGTTCCTGGGTCAGCATCACGTGGTCGAAGTCGCGCGCTGCGCCGGGGGCGACCAGTGCGTCGATGCCGGCACGGTAGTCGGCCAGGATCGTGTCGATCGCCGGTTCGACGTGTTCGGGGCGGATCTGCGTGAACGCCGGCAGCGCGTCGTCGGCCAGCAGCGGGTTGTGGTCACTCATGGACGCTCCTTTGCGAAGCTGCCAGCGTGGCGACCGCGCCGGGCGAAATCAAGCGTGGCGATGTGACGGCGCCGCGCCACTAGAATGCCCGGATGAATTCCCTGCGCAGCTTCAAGGGCATCGCGCCCAGCCTCGGCCAGCGTGTCTACGTCGACCCCGCCGCCAGCGTGATCGGCGACGTGGTGCTGGGCGACGACGTCTCGATCTGGCCCGGCGCGGTGCTGCGCGGCGACGTCAACCACATTCGTGTCGGCGCGAAGACCAGCATCCAGGACGGTGCCATCGTGCACGTCGCCCACGCCGGCCCGTACGGACCCGGTTACCCGTGCCTGATCGGCGAGGGCGTCACCGTCGGTCACGCCGCGGTGGTACATGCCTGCACCATCGGCGACTACTGCCTGATCGGCATGCACGCCAGCGTGCTGGATGGCGCGGTGGTGATGAAGCATGGCTTCGTCGGCGCCGGCGCGCTGGTGCCGCCGGGCAAGGTGGTCGGCGAGGGCGAGCTGTGGCTGGGCAACCCGGCGAGATGCGTGCGCCGGCTCGGCGAGCGCGAGATTGAGCAGCTGCACTACTCGGCCGACCACTACGTGCGGCTGAAAGACGTTTACCTCGCCAGCTGAACCCGCCTACTGCGGCGTGGTGACGCTCGCCTGCCGCGCGTTGATTGCCGCTGCCTCCGCCGCGTGGCGCCGGCCGAGCAGGATGCGCTGCGCATCGAGGTAGCCGGCGAGCAGCGCCAGCTGGTAGTTGCTGGCGTTGGTCTCGTAGTGCGACGGGTCGTACTGGTAGTTGCCGGCGTCGTACGCGCGCAGCAGCTGCAGCTCGCGCTGCGCATCGTCGAGATTGCCCGCGGCCACGGTCTGCTCGACCAGCGTGCAGGCCGGCTTGAATGCCTCGCGCAGGCCGTCCAGCGCCGCCTGGTTTTGCGGGTCGAGCTGCAGCACGCTGAAGTAGAACTCGAACGCGTTGTTGCCTTCCGGCGAGACCAGGCGGCCGTCGCGCACCGCGTCGCGGGCCAGCCCGAGCATGATCGTGCTGCCGCTCTGCGCCTCGTCGTCCGCCACGGCGGCCTTTTTCGCCGGCGCCGCGTCCGCGCTGGCCCGGCTGTGCCAGGCAAGACCGCCGGCCACCAGCAACAGGCACAGGCAGACCGCGGCGATCACATAGCGATGCGCGATGAGGAAGGCTGGACGAGGCATGACGGGGTGCGCCGGGGAACGCCGCGCGCGGGAGCCTGCGTCGTCGACGCGCTCCCGGCGGCAGGCAGCACCTTAGTGTCGCCATGTTGCAGTCTCGTGGCGAAGTGGCTTCAGCGTGTGACAGTGGCCGCTTCCAGCCGCGCCAGCCAGGCCAGCGCATGGGCGCGGTCGGCGCCGCACATCACCGGCTCGGGGCGCAGGCTGGCGCACACGGCGGGCCGCTCGGGACGGCCGAAGATCGCGCAGCGGTGGTCGTCGGTGAGCTGCACGCAGCGCACGCCGGCGGGTTTGCCCCCGGGCATGCCGGGGATCGGCGAACTGATCGACGGCGCGATGCAGCAGGCGCCGCAACCGACGCGGCAGGCCGGTGCGTTCACGCGCCTTGCTGGCGCAGCGACTGGTACACCGGCTCGGTGTCCGGGCGCTGGCCATGCCACAGCTCGAACGCGGCGGCGGCGGTTTCCAGCAGCATGCCGAGACCATCGACCGCGTAGCGCGCGCCGGCCGTGCGCGCCCAGTCAAGGAAGTCGATGGCAGCCCTGCCGTACGAAAGGTCGTAGCAAAGTGCGCGCGCCCCGACCAGCGAGAACGGCAACTGCAGCGCCGCGCCCAGCACGCCAGCCGAGGTGGCGTTGACGATCAGGTCGTAGCTGCCGATGTCGGCCAGGTCTTCCCAGTAGCGCGTATGCGCCCGCGCCGGATCGCCGATCGCGTCGGCGAGCGCGTCGGCCGCCGCAGGCGAACGGTTGACGATGGTCAGCGTTTCCACGCCGGCGTCCAGCAGGTTCCACGCCACGCCGTGCGCGGCGCCGCCGGCGCCCAGCAGCAGGGCGGTGTGGCCGCGCAGGTCCAGGTCATGGCGTTCGGTGAGGTCGCGCACCAGACCATCGCCATCGGTGTTGTGCGCGGCCAGCCCGCCGTCGGCTAGTGGAGTCAGCACGTTGGCGCTGCCGGCGCGGGTGGCCGTCACGCTGCGCTGCGCGGCCAGCGCGAACGCCGCGGCCTTGTGCGGCAGGGTGACGTTGGCGCCGCGGCCGCCGTCGGCGAAGAAGCGGTGCACCACCGCGGCGAAATCGGCCGGCGCCACGTCGATCGCGCGGTATTCCAGCTCGATGCCGAACTGCCGCGCGAATGCCTGGTGGATGGTCGGCGACAGCGAGTGGCTGATCGGATGGCCGAACACGGCGAACTGGGCGGCTGGCATGAAGATTTCCCGGTGGTGGCTGGCGGCCATTCTACGTGGGGGTCCGCCGCAAGGGGGTCGCAGCCGGTGAGATGGGCACGCGCCAGCCTGTGCTTGCCCATCCCGACGAGACGACCGCCATGCGCACGCCAGCCTTGCCACCCGCCCACCATCCACGCCTGCTCGGCGCGGCCACGCTGTGGCTGCTGGGCGGCGGCGCATTGCTGCTGAGCACACTCGTGCCGGCGCACACCGACTTGCTCGGCTGGACGCCGACGTTCTGGCTGCTCGGCGCGCCGCTGGTCGTGCTGCTGGCGCTGGAGCCTTCGCTGCCGCGGCAACTGCTGGCGCTGTGCCGGCCGCGGCGGCGCATGGTCCGACACGCGGCCTGGCATTAGCAGCGCCCCGCCCGGACCTTCCTCCGCGTTGCAGGGGAGGGCGCGCATCAGCGTCAGTCGGCGGTGTCGCCCTGGCGCTTGCGCTCCATCCGGCGCAGGAACTCCCGCATGACGCGCAGGTACAACTCTTCGCCGAGGTAGGCGTCCTCGACGCCGGCGTCGATCGATGGGTTGTCGTTCACCTCGATCACCACCGGCTTGTTGCCGACCTGCTTCAGGTCGACACCATAGAGGCCGTCGCCGATCGGCTGGGTCGCCTTCAGCGCCAGCTTGACCACCGCCGCCGGCGCCTCCTTCAGCGCGATGGTCTCGAAGCCGCCGGATTTTGCCGTGCCCTTGGCGCCGTGGTTGTAGATCTGCCAGTGGCCGCGCGACATGTAGTACTTGCAGGCGTAGATCGGCTGGCGGTTGAGCACGCCGATGCGCCAGTCGAACTCGGTGTAGACGTATTCCTGCGCCAGCAGCAGCGCGCTGTGCTGGAACAGGCCGCTGGCCGCGTGCGCCAGCGCCTCCTCGTCCTCGACCTTGACCACGCCGCGCGAGAACGAGCCGTCCGGGATCTTCAGCACCAGCGGGAAGCCGAGCCGGGCCACCACTTCCTTCATGCCCTTGCTGTCGTCGCGGTAGAGGATCTCGGTACGCGGCACCGCCAGCTTGCGCGAGACCATCAGGTCGTTGAGGTAGATCTTGTTGGTGCAGCGCAGGATCGAGCTGGGGTCGTCGATCACCACCATGCCTTCCTTCTCGGCGCGGTGGGCGAAGCGGTAGGTGTGGTTGTCGCTCGCGGTGGTCTCGCGGATGAACAGGCCGTCGTATTCGGCCAGGCGCTGGTAGTCGTTCTTGCCGATCGGGTCGACCTCGATGCCGAGCTCCCTGCCGGCGGCCACGAATGCCTTCAGCGCCTTCTTGTTCGACGGCGGCATCTGTTCCTTCGGGTCGACCAGCATGGCCAGGTCGTAGCGGTACTGACGCCGCGCACGCGGCTTGCGCCACAACTTGCGCGAGAAGCGGTCGAGCTCCTCGGCGAACGCGTCCTCCTGGGTGTCGACCAGGGTGTGCAGGCCGACCGGCTTGATCGAACTGACCTGCCACACGCGGTCACGCTCGAACTCGATGCGCAGCAGCGGGCAGGGGAACATTTCGAACACCTGCCGGGCCAGGTCCTGCAGCGCCGGGTAGGCGGTCTCGCCGAAGTAGACCAGGGTGCCGAAGTCGGTGGTGTCGCGGCCGCCGGCCGGCAGGAAGTGGGTGAGCTTCTGGTTGAGGTCGTCGATGTCCAGGCCGTACAGCGAGCGCCGGCGCAGGTCGTTCACCGTGCGCACCGACGGCATCACCTTGTGCCCGCGCGCCTCGGCCAGCAGCGACACGTAGTAACCGGTGCCCAGGTACTTGTAGCTGCGGCACAGGTTGATCACGTGGGTGCGTTCGTCGTCGCCGCCGACCGGCGTGCGCAGGTAGTCCATCGCGCTCATCACGTCGACCGACGGGTAGTACGAGCTCCAGTCGGAAGCTTTTTCGACAACGACGACCAGACGGGTCATGGCACCACTCGGGGGATACGGCGATGGCGGGCCGCCCTTGCGCGGGACGGGGCGGGATGTGCAAAACGCGGAGTTTGGCACAGCGTCGGCATGGCACAAGGGAAAGCGCTGAAGCGCGAGTGAACGAGTCCGGCGCATGCCGGCCAGCAGAAATCACCCGCACGCGCCGGGCCGGCTGCTAGAGTCCGCGCGTGCCGATCACCCTGCCCCTGCCGCCACATGACCACGCCCGCCGCGTCGTAGCGGAATCCACCGGGATGCCGCCGGCTTCCGCCAGCCTGCGCGTGCGCCGCGCCGCCGCGTCCGACCTGGACGAGCTGGTCGCGCTGGAGCTACGCAGCTTCAGCAGCGACCTGCTGAGTCGCGCGCAATACCGCCGCCACCTGGACAGCGATTCCGCGCTGGTGCTGGTGGCCAGCGCCAACCATCATCTTTTCCTCGGCAGCGCCGTGCTGTTCTTCCGCAAGCGCAGCACGGTGGCCCGCCTGTACTCGCTGGCCACCGCGCCGGAGACCCGCGGCCAGGGCGTCGGTGCCGCGCTGCTGGCCGCAGTGGCCGACGCCGCGCGACGCCGCGGCGCGCGCATCCTGAAACTGGAAGTGCGCACCGACAACGCCGCCGCGATCCGCTTGTACGAACGCCACGGCTTCCGCCGCAGCGGCCTCTACGCGCACTACTACGAAGACGGCGCCGACGCCTGGCGCTACGAGCAGACGCTCGGCTGACCCATGCGAGGGTGCGCGGCCTGATGTACATCAGGTCGCGCAAGGTCCGTCGCCGGCACAATGGCGCGGGTGCCGGCGTCGTGTCTGGCCGGAACCCCGATGGCCGCCACCGCGCAAGCACAACCGAACATTGCCCTGGTCAAATACTGGGGCAAACGCGACACGCGATTGAACCTGCCGGTCACCGGCTCCCTGTCGGTCACCCTGGACGCGTTGTGGACGCGCACCCGGGTCGAGCTCGATGCGTCGCTGCGGCATGACGAGCTGCGCCTGAACGGGGCGGAAGACCCGGCGACGCTGGCCCGGGCCAGTGCCTGCCTGGATCTGCTGCGGCAGCGCGCCGGCACCGCGCAGCGCGCGCGGATCGACACGCACAACAATTTCCCCACCGCGGCGGGACTGGCTTCCTCGGCATCCGGCTTCGCCGCGCTGGTGGTGGCGGCCGATGCAGCGCTCGGCCTCGCACTGGATCGCCAGACCCTGTCCATGCTGGCCCGGCAGGGCTCGGGCTCGGCGGCACGCTCGCTGTTCGGCGGCTTCGTCAGCATGGCCGCCGGCCAGCGCGACGACGGTGCGGACGCGGTCGCGCAACCCCTGCTCGACGCCGCCGCCTGGCCGCTGGCGGTGGTCGTCGCGGTGACCACGGATCGCCGCAAGCAGGTCGGCTCGGGCGCCGGCATGGAGCGCAGCCGCCGCACGTCGCCGTTCTACCCGGCGTGGGTGGACGGCGCGGCGGCGGACCTGGCGGCCGCGCAACACGCGGTGCGGGCGCGCGACTTCGCCGCGCTGGCCGAGCTGAGCGAACACAATTGCCTGAAGATGCATGCGGTGATGCAGTCCAGCCGGCCGCCACTGTTGTACTGGGACGGCGCCACCGTCGACTGCATGCAGCGCATTCGCGCCTTGCGCGAGGACGCGGGCGAGCCGGTCTTCTTCACCGTCGACGCCGGCGCCCAGGTGAAAGCCGTCTGCACGCCGGACGCGGCGCCCCGGGTCGCCGCCGCGCTGGCCGAGCTGCCCGGCGTCGAGCAGGTACTGAGCAGCCGCCTGGGCGAAGGCGCGCGGCGGCTCGACGACAGCGAGGCGCCCTGATGCGCGTGCTGGCCACGGCGCCGGGCAAGCTGGTGATCGCCGGCGAGTACGCGGTGCTGGAGGGTGCCCCCGCGCTGGTGCTGGCGATCGATCGCCAGGCGCGCGTGACGCTGGAAGACACCGGCGGCAGCGATTACGAGATCACGGCGCCAGGACTCGGCATCGATGCCGCGCGCGGCCGGCTGGATGCGACCGGGCGGATCGCCTGGCCGGCGCTGGATGCGGCGGCAAGCGCACCGCTGCGGCTGGTCGGCGCCATCCTGGAAACGCTCGGCGCGGAGGATCGGCCGCCGCCGTTCCGCGCCAGCCTGGACACCCGCGCGTTCCACGCCGGCGGCGATGGCCGGCGGAAGCTCGGCCTGGGTTCCAGCGCGGCACTGACCGTGGCGCTGGCCAGTGCGATCCGTGCGCTGGGCCGACGCAGCGCGCCGTCCCTCGACATGCTGCTCGCGGCGCACCGCCGGGCGCAGGGTGGCCACGGCAGCGGGCTGGACGTCGCCGCCAGCCTGACCGGCGGCCTGCTGCTCTATCGGCTGCACGACGGACAGCCACGGATCGCGCCGGCGACCTGGCCGCACGGGCTGGAGTGGTGCTGCGTATGGTCCGGCCGACCGGCCTCGACCGGCCACTTCCTGCAGCGGCTGGCCGCGTGGCGCGCGCGGGCGCCGGCACGACACGCCGCGGCGATGCGCGAGCTCGGCGACTGCGCCACGGCGGCCGCCAACGCGGCCAGCGCCGCCGCGCTGCTCGAGGCGTTGGCCGCTTGCGCGCAGGCGCTGGATCGCCTGGGCGCAGCCAGCGGCCTGGACATTTTCAGCCCCGAGCACCGCGCGCTGGCGGCGCTGGCGGCGTGCCTGGGGGTTGCCTACAAGACCTGCGGCGCCGGCGGCGGCGACATCGGCATCGCGCTGGCCACCGACGCCGCGCGCCTGCAAGCCTTCCGGCGGGCCGCCAACGCCGCCGGCTTTCCCGTGCTCGACCTGCACCCGGCCGCCGCCGCGAGCGTGCAGGTGCACTGATTCGACCGACCCATCCAGGAAAACCTACGTGGACTCGTTACCCGCAACCGGGCAGGCCGACTCGCCTGCCGCCACCCAGGCCGACGACACGCCGCGCGATCACGCGGCACACGCGCCCGAGCATCCCGCCCGCCTGCCCGGCTTCCATCGGCTGGCGCTGACCGAGCGGCTGCAGCTCCTGCGCAGTCGCGGGCTGCTGACCCAGGCTGACCATCGCGCGCTGACCAGCGGCGCGCAGCGGCTGGAACCGGCGCAGGCCGACAAGATGATCGAGAACGTCATCGGCGTGATGGGGCTGCCGGTGGGGCTGGGCCTGAACTTCCTGATCAACGGCAAGGACTACGTGGTGCCGCTGGTGGTCGAGGAGCCGTCGATCGTGGCCGCGCTGAGCGCCGCCGCCAAGCTGGTGCGCGGCTGCGGCGGTTTCACCACCGCGAGCGACCGGCCCCTGCTGATCGGCCAGGTCCAGCTGACCGGCCTGGCCCACTCGGGCAGGGCGCGCACGGCCTTGCTGCAGCGGCGCGAGGAGATCATCAACCTGGCCAACAGCCTGCATCCGAACATGGTCGCGCGCGGCGGCGGTGTGGTGGATGTCGAGGTGCTGATCCACGCCGCGCCGGACGGTGGCCCGGACATGGTGGTGCTGCACCTGCTGGTCGACACCTGCGACGCGATGGGCGCCAACCTGGTCAACACCATGTGCGAGGGCGTGGCCCCGCTGGCGGAGACGATCACCGGCGGCAAGGCCTGCCTGCGCATCCTGTCCAACCTGACCGACCGCGCACTGGTGCGCGCCAGCGCGGTGATCCCGGCGCACGCGCTCGCCGGCAAGGGCCACGATGGCGGGCAGGTGCGCGACGGCATCATCCTGGCCAACGACCTGGCCCTGGTCGATCCGTACCGTGCCGCGACCCACAACAAGGGCGTCATGAACGGCGTGGACGCGGTGGCGCTGGCCACCGGCAACGACTGGCGCGCGCTGGAGGCGGCGGTGCACGCCTACGCCGCGCGCGGCCAGGGCTACCGCGCGCTGACCCGCTGGTCGCGCAACGCGCAGGGCGACCTGGTCGGCAGCATCGAGCTGCCGCTCAAGGTCGGCACCGTGGGCGGCTCGCTGCAGGCGAACCCGATGGTGGCGATCAACCACCGCCTGCTGGGTTCGCCCGGCGCGCGCGAGCTGGCCGAGGTGATGGCCGCCGTCGGCCTGGCGCAGAACTTCTCCGCCCTGCGGGCGCTGGTCACCGACGGCATCCAGCAAGGCCACATGACCCTGCACGCGCGCAGCGTGGCGATGGCCGCCGGCGCCACGCCGCCGATGTTCGAGCAGGTGGTGGAACGCCTGCTGGCCGATGGCGAGATCAAGCTGTGGAAGGCGCAGCTGATCGTGGCCGAGCTGGGCGGGCAGGCGGCGGGACAAGCGGCAGGCGGCCAGCCGCGGGCCGGCACGCAGGAATGGGCGGCCGGCCACGGCAAGGTGATCCTGCTCGGCGAACACGCCGTGGTGTACGGCCGCCATGCGATCGCCGCGCCATTGCCGCTGGCGATCCGCGCGCGCGTGGAGGACGCGCGCGACGGCACCACGCTGCTGATCCCGCGCTGGGGCATCGAGCAGCGCCTGCAGCAGCAGCCGGCGCGCCCGGGTTCCTTCCTGCAGTCGCTGACGCTGCTGCTGGAACGGCTCGGCCTGGACCGGCGCGCGCTGCGCATCCAGGTGGCGCCGGAGATGCCCCGGGCGATGGGCCTGGGCGGCTCGGCGGCGCTGGCGGCGGCGGTGATCCGCGCACTGGATCGGCACTGCGCGCTGGGCCTCGACGAGGCCAGCGTCTGCGCGCTGGCTTTCGAGTGCGAGAAGATCGCCCACGGCACGCCCTCGGGCATCGACAACACGGTTGCCACCCACGGACAGGCGCTGCTGTACCGGCGCGGCGAGCCGGCGACGATCCGCCCGCTCGCGCTGAAGCAGCCGCTGCCGCTGGTGATCGGGCTGAGCGGCAGCGAAAGCCTGACCGCCAGGATGGTGGCGCGCGTGCGCCAGGCGTGGCTGCAGCATCCGGCGCACTACGAACGCATCTTCGACGAGATCGACGTGCTGACCCGGCACGCGCTCGACGCGCTGGAAGCCCACGACCTGGGCGAGCTCGGCGAACTGATGAACATCTGCCAGGGCCAGTTGAACGCGCTGCAGGTATCCAGCCGCGAGATCGAGGAGCTGGTCCAGCTGGCGCGCGAGCACGGCGCCGCGGGCGCCAAGCTGACCGGTGGCGGTGGCGGCGGCGCGGTGATCGCGCTGTGTCCCGATGGCGGCGCGCGCGTGGCCCGGGCGATGCGCGATGCCGGCTACCAGGCGCTGGAGGTGTCCTTTGGCTGACGCGTCGCCACGCCACCCCACGGTCTCCTCCGAAGCCGAGCAGCTGATCCTGGTCGACGCCGACGATCGCGCGGTCGGCCACGCCAGCAAGGCGGCCGCTCACGACGGTTGCGGCCAGCGCCATCGCGCCTTCTCGCTGTTCATCTTCAATGGGTACGGCGAGCTGCTGTTGCAGCAGCGCAGCCGCAGCAAGCGGCTGTGGCCCGGTTACTGGGCCAACAGCTGCTGCAGCCATCCGCACCAGGGGGAAAGCATGGAGCAGGCCACCGAACGGCGCCTGCAGCAGGAGCTGGGCATGCGCTGCCCGCTGCGCTACCTGTTCAAGTTCGAATACCAGGCCGATTACCGTGGGCTCGGCGCCGAACACGAATTGTGCTGGGTCTACGCCGGCACCTGCACGCAGCCGGTACGCGCCAATGCCACCGAGGTCGAGGCCTGGCGCTTCGTCGCGCCGGCCGCACTCGATCGCGAGATCGCCCGCTACCCGGAGCACTTCACGCCATGGCTGAAGCTCGAATGGGCGCAGCTGCGCCGCGACCCGGCACTGTCGGCCTGCCTCAGCCCCCCAGCGGGTGGCTGATTTTCTCCGCGGTCGCGGCATCCGGTCGCGCCACCAGCGCGCCGGTGCGCATCAGGCTCACCGCGTAATGCCCGCCATCGACCAGCGGCAGGAACGCGCCGCTGCCGTAGACGGTGTCGATTTCCGGCACCCAGCGCGGGTACTGTTTTTTCAGGCTGAGCAGGTCGAACGCGCCGGCTTCGTCGAAGCCGATCACCGTGCGTGGCGCCGTGGCCTCCTGCGCCGGATCATCGTAGCGGCCGGACAGCCGGTCGAGCCGGTACAGCGGCGGTACGCCAGCCAGCAGGGCCGGCAGCTTCCACTTCAGCACGATCGCCTCGACGCGCCAGGCGTCACCGGCCAGCGGCAGCTGGCGCGTGCTGCCGTCAGGCCAGCTGAGGGTGAGCGCCCAGCGCTGCGGCGACAGGATGCGCGCATCGATCTCGACCACCGGCGCCTCCTCGCCGAGCAGTCGGTAGCCGCGCAGGGCGAGCCCGGCACCGGCCAGCAGCAGGGTCAGCGCGAAGCAGGCCACGCATAGCAGCGCACGCCAGCTGGCGGCCAGATGCCGGCCGGCGTGCAGGCGCTGGCGCAGGGCCACCAGCTGCACCAGGGTGACCAAGGCAAACACCACCGCCAGCACCAGCACCACGGTCATCGGCATGCGCAGCAGCGCGCTCCAATCCATCGTCATCACCTCGTTGCCGCGTCGTGCACTTCGTATGCGCATCATAACGGGCGACGCCGCGGCCAAGCCGTCGCGCCTCGCTATACTGCCCCCGTCTTCAGGAATCCCGACCATGCGCCGATCCTTCTTGCTGCTGCCGTTCTGCCTCGCCATCGCCACGCTTGCCGGCTGCGGCAACAAGGGGCCGCTGGTGCTGCCGTTGAGTCAACCCGCCGCGGCATCGACCACGGTGAAACCGGCGGCGCCCGCGGTACCGGCCAGCGTCGGCGACCCGGCGGCCGGCCAGCACTGAGCGGCGGCCGTCCATGCAACTGCGCTTCTCGAAGATGCACGGCATCGGCAACGACTTCGTCGTGCTGGATTGCCGGGAACACCGGTTTCCGCTGGACGCGGCGCAGATCCGCGCGCTGGCCGACCGCCACACCGGCGTGGGCTTCGACCAGCTGCTGAGCATCGAGCCGGCACGCAGCCCGGCCGGCGCGTTCTACTACGGCATCTGGAACGCCGACGGTTCGCCGTCCGGCCAGTGCGGCAACGGCGTGCGCTGCGTGGCGGCGTGGCTGCACCATGCCGGTGCGCTGGCGATCGGCCAGGACGTGATGATCGAGAGCCCGTCCGGCCCGGTGACGGTGCGCCTGCTCGGCGCCAATGAGGTCACCGTGGACATGGGCGAGCCGGTGTTCGAGCCGGCGCGGATTCCGTTCGCGGCCGACGCCGCGGCCGATCACTACGCGATCGACGTGGCCGGCGAGACGCTGGACATCGGCGCGGTGTCGATGGGCAACCCGCATGCGGTGCTGGCGGTGGACGATCTCGCCGACCCCGCGCTGCAGCGGCTCGGACCGCTGCTGACAAACCACCCGCGCTTCGCGCAGGGCGCCAACGCCGGCTTCGTGCAGCGGCAGGACCGCGGCCACCTGCGCCTGCGCGTGCACGAACGCGGCGCCGGCTGGACCCTGGCCTGCGGTACCGGCGCCTGCGCCGCGATGGCGGTGCTGCACCGGCGCGGCGAGGTCGACGACGCGGTGGCGGTCGAGTTGCCCGGCGGCACGCTGCACATCGACTGGGCCGGCCCCGGCCACACGTTGTGGATGACCGGCCCGGCCGCGTTCGCCTTCGAGGGCGAATGGCCGGTTCCAATCGCCGCCGCCTGACGCGGCGGTTGAAGCGCGCCCGCGTCCATCGCACACTCCAGCCGGACGGCTCGCCTTCTTCGCGCGCCCCGCAACGGTTCGAGGATTTTCGCGCATGACTGCCACCCTGCTCGACGACGCCACCCAGGCCCGCGTGGTTGCCGCCTACCTGAAACGCCATCCGGAATTCCTCAGCGAATATCCCGAGCTGGCCGCCAGGCTGACCATGCCGCCGCGTGAGCAGGGCGGCGCGGTATCGTCGCTGGCGGTGTACCAGTTGCAGAGCCTGCGCGACAAGAACGCGGAACTCGAACGCCAGCTGGCCGAGCTGATCGCGATCGCCGCCGAGAACGAGAAGCTGATGGAGCGCGTGCACGCGCTCACCGTGGCGCTGCTGCGTGCGAACACGATGGAGGTCACCGCGCGCACGGTGGTCGCCAAGCTCAGCGCGGATTTCCACACCGAGCAGGTGCGCCTGCTGCTGTTCGGCGACGAGCCGCAGCTGCCGCGCGCGGACTGGCTGCAGCAGATTCCCGGTGGCGCTGCTGCGCTGCCGGAATTTCGCGAGTTCCTGCAAAAGAACGAGCCGGTCTCCGGCCGCCTGTCCACCGAGAAACTCGAACGCCTGTTCGGCGTCGACGCCGGGCAGATTCGTTCGGTTGCGATGATGCGGCTGGGCGACAGCGGCATCCTGGCGATCGGCAGCACCAACCCGGACCGTTTCCAGCCCGGCATGGGCACGCTGTTCCTGAAGATGATCGCGGCCACCATCACCGCCGCACTGGCCCGCTCGCGGGATGTTTCCTGAGCCGGCGATGACCCCCGCACAACAGGTCGAGCAATGGCTGGCCCGCCTCGCGGGTGAGCGTCATGCCTCGCCGCACACGCTGGCCGGCTACCGCCGCGACCTGGCCAAGCTGCTGCGCTTCATGCACGAGCAGCAGCTGGACGCGTTCGATGCGCTGGACGCGAACCGGATGCGCGCGTTCATCGCCGGCGAGCACCGCGCCGGCCTGGCGCCGAAGAGCCTGCAGCGCCTGTTGTCGTCCTGCCGCAGCCTGTTCCGCCAGCTCGCCCGCGAAGGCCAGCTGGCCAGTGATCCGCTGCTCGGCGTACGCGGCCCGAAGGTGCGCCGCAAGCTGCCGCAGGTGCTCGACGTGGACGAGGCCACCGCGCTGGTCGAGACCGACAGCGGTGGCCAGCTCGCCGTGCGCGACCGCGCGATGCTGGAGCTGTTCTATTCCAGCGGGCTGCGCCTGTCCGAGCTGGTCGGCCTGCGCTGGCTCGGCCTCAACCTCGACGAAGGCGAGGTGCGCGTGCTCGGCAAAGGCAGCAAGACGCGCATCGTGCCGGTCGGCCGCCACGCCGTCGCCGCGCTGCGCGCGCTCGGCGCCGCCGAGGGCATGCCGGCGGACGGCCCGGTGTTCCGCGGCCGCGGCGGCGCGCCGATCAACCCGCGCACGGTGCAGCTGCGCATGAACAAGCTGGCATTGCAGCAGGGCATCCCGAAGCACATCCACCCGCACCTGCTGCGGCATACCTTCGCCAGCCACATGCTGGAATCCTCCGGAGACCTGCGCGCGGTGCAGGAGCTGCTCGGCCACGCCGACATCGCCACCACCCAGATCTACACCCACCTGGATTTCCAGCACCTGGCGCGGGTCTACGACGCCGCGCACCCGCGGGCGAAACGCAAGCCGTGACGCCCGAACAACTCCCTCCCCTGCTTGCAGGGGAGGGCTGGGGAAGGGTGCTCTTGACCTGAAAGTCAAAAGCCTTGCCCCCTCCTGACCTTCCCCTGCAAGCAGGGGGAGGAACAGAAGCCCGACATTGAAGCGTTCCCACCGCGGCCCCATCTCATCCGCTCAGACATCTTCTAGCGGAGCTCCCATGGAATCCTTCCACGCCACCACCATCGTCTGCGTGCGCCGCGACGGCCGCGTCGTGATCGGCAGCGACGGCCAGGTCACGCTGGGCAACACGGTGATGAAGGGCAACGCGCGCAAGGTGCGCCGGCTGGGCAAGGCGGGCGAGGTGGTGGCCGGCTTCGCCGGCGCCACCGCCGATGCGTTCACCCTGTTCGAGCTGTTCGAGCAGAAGCTGGAGAAGCACAACAACAACCTCACCCGCGCCGCGGTGGAAATGGCCAAGGAATGGCGCACCGACCGCCGCTTCGGCAAGCTCGAGGCGATGCTGGCGGTGGCCGACAAGGAAACCTCGCTGCTGATCTCCGGCAACGGCGACGTAGTGGAGCCCGAACACGGCCTGATCGCGATCGGCTCCGGCGGTCCGTTCGCCCAGTCCGCCGCGATGGCCCTGCTCGAAAACACCGAACTGGACGCACGCACGATCGTCGAGAAGGCGCTGAAGATCGCCGGCGACATCTGCATCTACACCAACCACAACGTGTCGATCGAAGAGCTGTAGGCGCAACGCGCTGCTGCTCTCCAGGGTCGTCATTCCGGCGCAGGCCGGAATCGCTCTTGGTTGAAATGCGATTCCGGCCTGCGCCGGAATGACGGCCTTAAACCCAACCTTCCCGGTGCCCCCCATGTCCGAACTCACTCCCCGCGAAATCGTCAACGAACTCGACCGCTATATCATCGGCCAGCACGACGCCAAGCGCGCGGTGGCGGTGGCACTGCGCAGCCGCTGGCGGCGCATGCAGCTGCCGGCGGAGATGCGCAACGAGATCACCCCGAAGAACATCCTGATGATCGGCCCCACCGGCGTGGGCAAGACCGAGATCGCGCGTCGCTTGGCCACGCTGGCCAACGCGCCGTTCGTGAAGGTCGAGGCGACCAAGTTCACCGAGGTGGGCTACGTGGGCAAGGACGTGGAGTCGATCATCCGCGACCTCGCCGACGTGGCCTACAAGCTGACCCGCGAGCAGGCCGCCAAGCGCGTGCGCAGCCAGGCTGAGGACCGCGCCGAGGACCGCATCCTCGACGCGCTGCTGCCGCGCCGGCAGACGCCGACCGACTGGAGCCACGATGCCGCGCCGGCGACCGACAGCGACACCCGCCAGAAGCTGCGCAAGCAGCTGCGCGAGGGTGCGCTGGACGAGCGCGAGATCGAGCTGGACTTCACCGCAAGCGTGGGCGTGGAGATCATGTCGCCACCCGGCATGGAGGAGATGGGCGCGCAGCTGCGCCAGATGTTCCAGAACATCGGCGGCGGCAAGACCCAGAGCCGCAAACTGGCGATCAAGCTGGCGCGCCCGCTGCTGATCGACGAGGAGGCCGGCAAGCTGCTCAACGACGAAGAGGTCCGCGCGCAAGCGATGGAAGCGGCCGAGCAGAACGGCATCGTCTTCATCGACGAGATCGACAAGGTCGCCCAGCGCAGCGACCACGGCCACGCCGGAGTCAGTCGCGAGGGCGTGCAGCGCGACCTGCTGCCGCTGGTGGAAGGCTCCACCGTGTCGACCAAGTACGGCCCGATCAAGACCGACCACATGCTATTCATCGCCTCCGGTGCGTTCTCGCTGGCCAAACCGTCGGACCTGATCCCCGAGCTGCAGGGCCGCCTGCCGATCCGGGTGGAACTGTCCGCGCTCAGCGTGGACGACTTCAAGCGCATCCTGCGCGAGCCGCACAACGCACTGACCAAGCAGTACGTGGCCCTGCTCGGTACCGAGGGCGTCGGCATCGAGTTCACCGACTCGGGCGTCGACCGACTGGCCGAGGTGGCATTCCAGGTGAACGAGCGCACCGAGAACATTGGCGCGCGCCGGCTGCACACGGTGATGGAACGCCTGCTGGAGAAGATTTCCTTCGAGGCAGCGGACAAATCCGGCGAAAAATACCTGATCGACGCCGAACAGGTAGACAAAAACCTGGGAAGCCTGGTCAAGGACGAAGATCTCAGCCGCTACATCCTGTAAACAAGCCGGTCAGGCCGGTCTGCTAAAATGAGCACCGTGAACAACGTTATTGAATTGAAGAACACTGGCCAGCGCGCCCAGTTGCGCGAGGCGCAGCAGAAGCAGACGCTGGTGCGGTTGTGGCGCGAGGAGCTTGAACACGGCAGCTTCTGCGGCTACGTGGGTGGCGTGGGACGCGAATTCTTCCTGCTCTGGGTAGTCGGCGACGGCATCACCTACGACGGCATGTACGTGATGCGCCACCGCGACGTCACCGAACTGGAGGCGCCGGACAAGCACCACTCGTTCATGGAGAAGGCGCTGGCGCTGAAGCAGATCCTGCCACGGATGCCACGCGGCTTCCCGCTGGACGGCATCCGTGAGGTCATCCAGGCCGCCGGTGCCCAGGCGCCGGTGATCGGCGTGCATGTGGACAGCGAGGACGAGGACGAGGTCTGCTACATCGGCCGCCTGATCGATGTCGAGGAAGACGGCTTCAACCTGCAGGAACTGAGCCCCGACGCGGAATGGATGCGCGAGCCCTCGTTCTTCGCCTGGGACGAGGTCTCCACCGTCAGCATCGAGGACAGCTACGCGCAGTCCCTGCTCGCCGTGGCCGGCCCCGCGCCGGCCCTGCTGCCCGGCGACACCGGCATCGGCCGCGTCCCGTCTCCCTGACTGAGCTCTGCTCCCTCCCCTGCAAGGCAGGGGAGGGCCGGGGAGGGGTCGCTCTTCGCCCTCCTTTCGCGAAGAACCACACGGCTGAAGCCGCTCGCACAGACCGCAGCAGGTAAGCTCTCCCCTCCATCGTGAAACGGCGCAGGGGAGCGACAGATGACACGCATCGTCGTCGTCGGCAGCATCAACATGGATCTGGTCACCCAGGCGCCGCGCTTCGTCGGCCCCGGCGAGACCATCCTGGGCGAACGCTTCCTCACCGTGCCCGGCGGCAAGGGCGCCAACCAGGCCGTGGCCGCCGCGCGACTGGGCGCCGAGGTGGCCCTGGTCGGTGCCCTCGGTGACGACGCCTTCGGGCAACAGCTGCGTGCGGGCCTTGCCGCCGAAGGCGTCAACCTGGAGCACGTCGCGCGGCTTGCCGAAAGCGCCAGCGGCACCGCCTCGATCACCGTCGCCGGCGGCGAGAACCAGATCATCGTGGTACCGGGCGCCAACGCCCGCGTCACCCCCGCGCACGTCGAAGCCGCCCGATCCCTCATCGAGCCCGCCGACGCCGTGCTGGTGCAGATGGAGATCCCGCTGGACACCGTCGAAGCCACCGTGCGCCTGGGCCACCGCCTCGGCGTGCCGGTGACCCTCAACCCCGCGCCCGCGCAGAAGCTGCCGAACGACTGGCTCCGGCTCGCCTGCTACGTCACCCCAAACCAGCACGAGCTGGCGATTCTGCTCGGCGCCGACCCCGCGGAAGACTTCCAGACCCTGATGCAACGCACGCCCTGTCCCGTCGTGCTCACACGCGGTAGCGAAGGCGCCTGGTACCGCGAACACGGCGAACCACTGCACCAGCCCGGCTTCAGGGTTGACGTGGTCGACAGCACCGGCGCCGGAGACACTTTCAACGCGGCGCTGGCGGCGTTCCTGCACGAAGGCCTGCCGCTGGCGGTGCGCAAGGCCTGTGCCGCGGCGGCGCTGTCGGTGACGAAGCTCGGCGCGCAGGGCGGCATGCCGGACCTGCGTGAACTGGATGCTTTTCTCGCGCAGCAGCGCTGACTGATTACTTGCCAATGCAGAACGAGCCGAAGATCGCGCCGAGCAGATCATCACTGCTGTAGCTGCCGGTGATCTCGCCGAGCGCGTGCTGGGCGGCACGCAGTTCCTCGGCGGCGAGTTCGCCGGCGCGAGTGGTGGCAAGGATGGCGGTGGTGTGGTCGAGATGCATGCCGACTTGCTGCAGGGCGAGCACGTGGCGGCGTCTTGCGCTGAAGGCGCCTTCGCCGCTGCCGGCGCCGGCGAGTTGCTTGAGGTGGTCGCGCAGGGCGTCGAGGCCGACACCCGTCTTGGCCGAGGCCCACAGCCAGGTGACGCCATTGCGCGATTCACCGTGCGGAGCGAGTTGGTCGCGGTCGATCTTGTTGACCAGCACGATGCGTTCGATGCCGGACGGCAGTGGCGCGAAGAAGGCGAGGTCGGCGTTGGCGTGTTCGGCGTCGGTGACCAGCAGGGCCACGTCGGCGCGTTGCAGCTCGCCGTGGGCGCGGCGCACGCCTTCGCGTTCGACTTCGTCGTCGGTGTCGCGCAGGCCGGCGGTGTCGGCCAGTTCCAGCGCGATGCCGTCGAGGCTCAGGGCTTCGCGCAGCACGTCGCGGGTGGTGCCGGCGATCGGCGTGACGATGGCGCGGTCGGCGCCGGCCAGCGCGTTGAGCAGGCTGGACTTGCCAGCATTGGGGCGGCCGACGATGGCGACCTTGAGGCCGTCATTCAGGCGCACGCCGCGTTGTGCTTCGCGCAGCAGTTCGGCCAGCTCGGTACGCAGGTTCTCCAGTTGCGCGGTGATCGCGGGATCGGCGAGGAAGTCGATTTCCTCCTCGGGAAAGTCGATCGCCGCCTCGATGTGCACGCGCAGGGCGATCAGCGCTTGCAGCAGCGCGCCGACCTTGCGCGAGAACACGCCTTCCATCGACTGCAGCGCCGCCCGCGCGCCGGCTTGCGAGCGGGCGGCGATCAGGTCGGCGATGGCTTCGGCCTGGGCCAGGTCGAGCTTTCCGTTCAAGAAGGCGCGCTCGGTGAATTCGCCGGGGCGCGCCAGCCGCGCGCCAAGTTCGCAGACACGGCGCAGCAGCGCGTCAAGCAGCACCGCGCTGCCGTGGCCTTGCAGCTCCAGCACGTGTTCGCCGGTATACGAGGCCGGGGCGGGGAAGTGCAGCAGCAGGCCGCGATCGATCAGCTCGCCGGCAGCGTCGCGGAACGCGGCGAAGTGGGCGTGGCGCGGTTGCGGCACGCGGCCGAGCAGGGCCTGCGCGATCGCCGGTACCGCCGGCCCGGACACGCGCAGCACGCCCACGCCGGCCGCACCGGGGGCGCTGGCGATGGCGGCGATGGTGTCGGCGGCATGCTCGGTCATGGTTGGGTGACTCTAAACGAAAGCCGCCGCGACGGTTGCCCGGTCGCGGCGGCAGGGGACGCGCAACTCGACACTCAGGCCGGCTTGACCGCATCCTCGCGATCGATGTGGTGGGTGATCCACCACTGCTGGCCGAGGCCGACGATGCCGTTGACCGCGTAGTACAGGCACAGGCCGGCGGGGAAGAAGGCGAACATCACGGTGAACAGCAGCGGCATCACCTTCATCATCTTCGCCTGGGTCGGGTCCATGCCCGCGGCGACCGGGTTCAGCCATTGCGTGCCCAGCATCACCAGCGCGTAGATGATCGGCAGGATGTAGAACGGATCGGGTGCGCTCAGGTCGGGGATCCACAGGAACGGCGCGTGGCGCAGCTCCAGGCTGTACTCGAGCACGAAGAACAGGCCATAGAAGACGGGCAAGGTGATCAGCACCGGCAGGCAGCCGCCCATCGGGTTGACCTTCTCCTTCTTGTACAACTCCATCATCGCGACCTGCATCTTCTGCTTGTCGTCGCCGTAGCGCTCCTTGAGCGCCTGCACGCGCGGCTGCAGCTTGCGCATGCGGGCGCTGGAGCGGTACTGCATGGCGGTGAGCTTCCAGCTCAGGCCCTTGATCAGCAGCACCAGCAGGATGATCGCCACGCCCCAGTTCTTGGTGACGGCGTGGAACTGCGACAGCACCCAGTGCATCGGCACGGCGATGATCTTGAACATGCCGTAGTCGATGGTCAGATCCAGCCCCGGCGCGATGGCGTCCATCGTGCCCTGCTTGTTCGGGCCCACGTACAGGCGTGACTGGCTGGTCAGGCTCTGTCCCGGCGCCACGCTGAGCGCGGGGCCGACGGTGCGGATCAGGTAGCGCGGATGCGCGCTGTCCGGGTTGATCGTCTGGGTGACGTACTGCTCGGTCTGGTCGGCCGGCGGAATCCACGCGGTGACGAAGTACAGCTTCAGCATCGCCGCCCAGCCGCCCTTGATCGGGGTGTTGAGCTGGTCCTTCGGTTCGGCGAAGTTCTTGAACGGCAGCTTCTCGAACTTCTCGCCGGTGTACCAGGCGGCGCCCTGGAAGCTGCGCGTCTCCGGGTTGGTGTAGTTCGCCAGCCAGTTGCCGGCCTTCGGCGGCTCGACCCGCAGCAGTTGCTGGTAGGCGTTGCCCTGCCACGGTGCGGCGCTGTCATTGTCGATGCGCTGACTGACGCCGATGACGTAGCTGCCGCGCTTGAAGCTGTAGGTCTTGGTGACCTTGAGGCCGGCGGCGTCCTGCCAGGTGAGGTCGACCTTCAGTTCGTCCTGGCCATCGGCCAGCGCGTAGGTGGTCTTCTCGCTGTGGAACAGCGCCAGGTGGTTCGGCTGGTCTGCCGGCGCGCTGTCGCTGCTGCTGACCAGGCCGTTCTGCGCCACCGAGTAGCGCTCGGGATCGCTGGTCAGCAGCACCGTCGGCGGCGGGTTCGGCGCCTTGTGCGTGCGCGGCGCCTGCGGGTAGGCCAGCAGGTCGGCGTGCACCAGGCTGCCGCCGCGGGTGTCCACGCTCAACTTCAGCACGTCGGTGGTGATGGTGATCAGCTGCGCCGGGGCGGCAGCTGCCGTGTCGCCGGCGATCGTCGGCGCGGGCTTGGCGCCTGGCGTGGAGGCGAGCGGGATCGCGCCGGGTACGCTGGCGTCCGCCGCTGGCGTGGCTGCACTGGCACTGGTGGCGGCGGTGGCCGCCGGCGGCGGTGGTGCGTAATCCTTCTCCCAGGCCAGGAACAGGAAGTAGGCCACGGCAAACAGGGCGAACAGGAGGAAGGTGCGCGTTTGATTCATCGCGTAGCAGATCCGGGTAACGCCACGACACGTGTCAACGCCGCGGAGACAGAAGGGAGAAGGTCAACGCCCGATTGTGGTGGTGTCGCCGGCGGGCTTCAATGGCCCGGACGTCGTGGCATGGCTGGCCAGCAACTTCTTCCACAGGCCGTCGAGCTCGATCAGCAGTTGTGGCCCGGGTACGCCGGCGGCCTGTTCGCGCGCCATCACCATCATGTCGACCGCCGGCAGCTGGTGGCGCACGCGCCGGAACGACTCGCGCAGCAACCGCTTGATCCGGTTGCGCTCGACCGCCCGCTTGGAGACGCGCTTGGAAATCGCCAGGCCGAGCCGGGCATGGCCAAGCTCGTTGTCGCGGTAGCGCATATGAAAACAGCGGCCGCCTGCGCGTCCGCTGCTGGTCCGCAAGGCGGCGAAGTCACCCGGCCGACGTAGCCGCGCTTCGCGCGGCAGTCCGGCGCTGGACATGACGCTCGTGCCGATTACGGGATCAGGCGCTTGCGGCCCTTGGCGCGACGGGCGTTGAGGACTTTGCGGCCGTCGGCGGTGGCCATACGGGCACGGAAACCGTGCGTGCGAGCGCGCTTGAGCTTGCTGGGCTGGAAGGTCCGCTTCATGGCTTACTCCGAAGGGAATGTGGATAAAAAGGTTGGAAAGTATGTGGGGTAGCCGCTGCTGCTGTCAAATGGCGGGGAAGGCCATCTGCGCGCGCCCTGTGGATACCCGTGTGGATATGTGGCGGTCGGAGGCGCGGGGGAGGCTGCTAGACTAACCCATCACCCCGCGCGCAAGCGCTCCCAAGCCGTGGTTGATTTTATTCATGAGTGATCTGTGGCGGCGCTGCCTTGAGCGCCTCGAAGGCGAGCTGAGCGCCGAAGACCTGCATACCTGGCTGATGCCGCTGCAGTCGCGCGAAGATGCCAACGGCCTGCAGCTGTTCGCACCGAACTCCTACACCCTGGACACTGTGCGCGGGCGCTACCTGGAACAGATCGAAGCCGTGCTGCTGCAGCTTGGCGGCAAGCCCTGCCCGGTACGACTGGAGGTCGGCTCCAGCGCGGCCCGGCCAGCACCGCCCGCCAGGACGACGGTGGCACCCCGGGCCGCACCGGCGCCCGCCTTCAGCCACAACCTGGACCCGCACTACACCTTCGAGACCTTCGTCGAGGGCAAGTCGAACCAGCTCGGCAAGGCCGCCGCGATGCAGGTGGCGACCAACCCCGGCCGCGCCTACAACCCGCTGCTGCTATACGGCGGCACCGGCCTGGGCAAGACCCACCTGATGCACGCCGCCGGCAACCTGATGCGCGAGCGCAACCCGGACTGCAAGGTGCTGTACCTGCGTTCGGAGCAGTTCGTCGGCTCGATGATCGAGGCGCTGCGCGCCAAGAGCATGGACCAGTTCAAACAGCGCTTCCGCTCGGTCGATGCGCTCTTGATCGACGACATCCAGTTCTTCGCCGGCAAGGACACCACGCAGGAGGAGTTCTTCCACACCTTCAACGCGCTGTTCGAATCCAAACAGCAGATCATCCTTACCTGCGACCGCTACCCGAAGGAAGTGGACAAGCTGGAGCCGCGGCTGAAGTCGCGTCTGGGCTGGGGCCTCAGCGTGGCGATCGAGCCGCCGGACTTCGAGACGCGCGCGGCGATTCTGCTGTCCAAGGCGCACGACAAGGGCGTGGCGGTGGACGAGCACGTGGCGATGCTGCTGGCCAAGCGCATCCGCTCCAACGTGCGCGACCTCGAGGGCGCGCTGAACACGCTGGCGGCGCGGGCGAACTTCTACGGCAAGCCGATCACCACCGAGTTTGCCGAGGAAACCCTGCGCGACCTGCTGGCCACGCACGCGCAGGCGGTCACCATCGCCAACATCCAGAAAATCACCGCCGAATACTTCAACGTGCGCCTGCAGGATCTGCTGTCCAAGCGGCGCGTGCGTTCGCTGGCGCGGCCGCGGCAGATCGCGATGACCCTGTCCAAGGAACTCACCGAGCACAGCCTGCCGGAGATCGGCGAGGCGTTCGGCGGGCGCGATCACACCACGGTGATGCACGCCTGCAAGACGATCCGCAAGTTCATCGAGACCGACGCGCGCATGCGCCAGGACTGGGAGCAACTGATCCGCACGCTCACCGGTTGAGCCGTGATCGGCAAAGATTATGGATAAGCGGTGGCCCAAGCTGTGGATAATGGGTGGAAGGTTTCGCCCCTGAAGTTATCCCCAAACCGTCCACCGGCAGGCAGCCCGTTCAAGCACAACCAAGAAACATCATAAAACGTTGATTTTGAACAAGAAAACGGGGTAGAAAAGTTACCCACCGGTACAACAACAACCACTAAACTTCTTTTAAAGACAGAACAGCAGGTAGAGGGGAAGCACAGCCATGCAATTCAGCATCCAACGAGAAGCTCTGCTCAAACCGCTGCAGCAGGTGGTGGGTGTGGTTGAACGCCGCCAGACACTGCCCGTGCTGGCCAACCTGCTGGTCAAGGTCGGCGACGGGAAGCTGTCGCTGACCGGAACCGACCTCGAGGTGGAGATGGTGGCCACCGCCGAGGCGGAGAAACTGGCCGATGGCGAGATCACCATTCCCGCCCGCAAGCTGTTCGACATCGTGCGGGCGCTGCCTGACGGCGCGCGGATCGAGCTCAAGCTCAACGGCGACCGCGTGGCGCTGAACGCCGGGCGCAGCCGTTTCACGCTGACCACCCTGCCAGCCAGCGAATTTCCCACCGTCGACGAAATCGAGCTGGTGGAAAAAGTCAGCCTGCCGGAAGAGGCCTTGCGCGACCTGATGGAACGCACCGCGTTCGCGATGGCCAACCAGGACGTGCGCTACTACTTGAACGGCATGCTGCTGGACTTGCAGGAGCACACCCTGCGTTGCGTGGCCACCGACGGGCATCGCCTGGCCATGAAGGAAACCGGCTTGCAGAGCTCGGTCAGCACGCGCCGGCAGATCATCATTCCGCGCAAGGGCGTCAACGAGCTGATTGGCCTGCTGGAAACCGGCGATGGCCAGGTCGAGCTGGAGTTTGGCCGCAATCACCTGCGCGTGCGCCGCGGCGACGTGGTGTTCACCTCCAAGCTGATCGACGGCCGCTTCCCGGACTACGAAGCGGTGATTCCGCTGGGCGCGGACAAGACTGCCACGCTGGACCGCGAAGTGCTACGCGGCGCGCTGCAGCGCGCGGCGATCCTGTCGAACGAGAAGTACCGCGGCGTGCGGCTGGAACTGTCGCCGGGCAAGTTGCGCATCGTGGCGCACAACCCGGAGCAGGAGGAGGCGGTCGAGGAGGTCGAGGCTGACACCCATGTGTCCGACCTGGCGGTCGGCTTCAACGTGGGCTATCTGCTCGATGCGCTGGCGGCGCTGCGCGGCGACAAGGCACGCTTGAGCCTGCGCGATGCGCAGTCCAGCTGCCTGGTGCAGGAACACGACAACGAGCACGCCCGCCACGTGATCATGCCGCTGCGGCTCTGACAGGCAACGCATGGCCCTCGCTGCGCGCGACAGGCACAGGCAACGCCGGGGTTCCCGCCAGGGGCTCCGGCGTTGCTGTTTAGGGGTGTTTTCCGGATGAGGCTGGAACAACTCCGCGTGCGCGGACTGCGCTGCCTCACCGACGTCAGCGTGGCGCTGGACCCGGCGATCAACGTTTTCGTGGGGGCGAACGGCGCCGGCAAGACCAGCATGCTGGAAGCGGCCTTCCTGTTGTCGCATGCCCGTTCCTTTCGCAGCGGTGCCAAGGAAGCGCTGTTGCAGCGGGGTGCCGCGCAGCTGTCGGTTTTCGCCGAGTTGTGCCTCGCCGATCAACGGATCGCCCGGCTTGGCCTGGGCCGGGACGGGACTCGCTGGGAGGCGAAGCTGGACACCGTGAATGTGGCGCTCGGGCAACTGGTGGGCGAATGCGCGGTGGTCTGTTTCGAGCCGGGGTCGCATGCGTTGATCGCGGGTGCCGCCGAGGAGCGCCGTCGCTATCTGGACTGGGGTGTGTTCCACGTGGAACACGAATTCCTGGCCGGTTGGCGCCGCTACCAGCGGGCGTTGAAACAGCGCAACAGCCTGTTGCGTGCCGCCACGACGCCCACGGATGCGCTGCTCGCGCCATGGGAGGCAGAACTGGCGCAATCCGCCCATCAGATCGACCTGCAGCGGCGCGCCTACCTGGACCGATTGCGCCCGAAGTTGTTGGGCAGCGTCGCCCGTTTGCTGCCTGAACTGGGCGCCCTCGACCTGCGTTATCGCCGCGGTTGGTCGGATGAGCTGGACCTGGCCCAGCAATTGCGCGACCACCGGGGCAGGGATCTGGCCCGCGGGCATACCACGCTGGGGGCGCATCGGGCGGACTGGTCGATCACGTTCGAGCAGGCGCCGCTGCGCGAGCATCTGTCCCGTGGCCAGGAAAAGCTCACCGCGTTGGCCTGCATGCTGGCGCAGGCCGAGTTGTACGCCGAACACCGGGGGGAGTGGCCGATCGTCTGCCTGGACGACCTCGCCTCGGAGCTGGATCAGGCCCATCAGGCGGCGGTGGTGTCGCTGCTGGCGGCGGCCCACGCCCAGATCCTGCTGACCGGCACCGAATTGCCAGTCGCGCTGCAGGGTCTGCCGGCGCGCGTGTTCCACGTGGAACAAGGCGAGCTGGCGCGCCTGCTATAATCGAAGGGTTGCATCTCCCCGAGATCGCATAACCCTGTCCGGCCTTTCACGGCGCCGTGTCGGGCGGGTCGCTGGCGCCAGGAAACGGTCAACGCATGAACGAATCCATCAACGAATCGCACTACGACTCAAGCAACATCAAGGTCCTGAAGGGCCTGGAAGCGGTGCGCAAGCGCCCGGGCATGTACATCGGCGATACCGATGACGGCACCGGCCTGCACCACATGGTGTTCGAGGTCGTCGACAATGCGATCGACGAGGCGCTGGCCGGTTATTGCGACAGGGTCGTGGTCACCATCCTCGACGACGGCTCGGTCAGCGTCAGCGACAATGGCCGCGGCATTCCGGTCGACATCCATCCGGAAGAGGGCCGTTCCACCGCCGAGGTGGTGATGACGGTGCTGCACGCCGGCGGCAAGTTCGACGCGAATTCGTACAAGGTCTCCGGCGGCCTGCACGGCGTGGGCGTGTCGGTGGTGAATGCCTTGAGCGAGCACCTGTGGCTGACCATCCGCCGCGACGGCCATGAATACCTGCAGGAATACGCACACGGCGAGCCGCTGTATCCGTTGAAGGAAGTCGGCCCGTCGGACAAGCGCGGCACCCTGGTGCGCTTCCTGCCCAGCCCGGCCACGTTCACCCACAACATCGACTTCCACTACGAGATCCTGGCCAAGCGCCTGCGCGAGCTGGCCTTCCTCAATTCCGGCGTCACCATCGAGCTGAAGGACGAGCGCGGCGAGGGGCGGCAGGACACGTTTGCCTACGAAGGCGGCATCCGCTCGTTTGTGCAGCACCTGGCCGTGCTGAAAACCGCACTGCACCCGAACGTGATCAGCCTGGTTGCGGAGCAGGACGGCATCACGGTGGAAGTGGCGATGCAGTGGACCGACTCCTACCAGGAGACGATGTTCTGCTTTACCAACAACATTCCGCAGCGCGACGGCGGTACCCACCTCACCGGTTTCCGTGCCGCGCTGACCCGCTCGCTGCAGAACTACATCGAGAAGGAAGGGCTGGCCAAGAACGCCAAGGTCGCCCTGTCCGGCGACGACATGCGTGAAGGCATGATCGCGGTCCTGTCGGTGAAGGTGCCCGACCCGAAGTTTTCCTCGCAGACCAAGGACAAGCTGGTGTCCTCCGAGGTGAAGACCGCGGTGGAGCAGGCGGTCAACGAGAAGCTGGGCGAGTTCCTGCTGGAACACCCGAGCGAAGCCAGGGCGATCGCCTCCAAGGTGGTCGACGCCGCGCGCGCCCGTGAAGCTGCCCGCAAGGCGCGCGAGATGACCCGGCGCAAGGGTGCGCTGGACATCGCCGGGCTGCCCGGCAAGCTGGCCGACTGCCAGGAGAAGGACCCGGCGCTGTGCGAGCTGTTCCTGGTCGAGGGCGATTCCGCCGGCGGTTCGGCCAAGCAGGGCCGCAACCGCAAGACCCAGGCCGTGCTGCCACTGAAGGGCAAGATCCTCAACGTGGAGAAGGCACGCTTCGACCGCATGCTGGCCTCAGCCGAGGTCGGCACGCTGATCACCGCGCTGGGCACCGGCATCGGCAAGGAGGAGTACAACCCGGACAAGCTGCGCTACCACCGCATCATCCTGATGACCGATGCGGACGTCGACGGCTCGCATATCCGCACCCTGCTGCTGACCTTCTTCTACCGGCAGATGCCGGAGCTGATCGAGCGCGGCCACATCTACATCGGCCTGCCGCCGCTGTACAAGGTGAAGCAGGGCAAGCAGGAGCTGTACATCAAGGACGACACCGCGCTGAACGACTACCTGATCTCCAGCGCGGTCGACAACGCCGCACTCACCTACAACCCGGACGCGCCGCCGATCACCGGCGAGGCACTGGAGAAGCTGCTGCGCGGTTACCAGCATGCGCTGGACCAGATCGCCAAGCTGGCCCACCGCTTCGATGCCACCGTGCTGAACGCCCTGCTCGAACACCCGCCGATGGCGCCGGCGCTGTGGTCCGACCCGGTCGCGATGCAGGCCTGGCTGGACGGTGCCACCCGGCGCCTGGCCGCCAGCGGCCTGGGCAAGCCGCATTACCGCATGTCGCTGCGCCCGGCCCATGGCGAGCAGCCGGCGGCGATCGAGGTGGTGAAGGAACAGCACGGGCTCAGCCATACCTGGCTGTTGCCGCAGCCGTTCTTCGGCAGCGCCGAGTTCCGTCCGCTGCTGGCGATCAGCCAGCAGATCGCCGGCATGATCCAGCCCGACGCCGTGGTGCGTCGCGGCAACGCCTCGCGCGGCGTGCTCAGCTTCCTCGATGCGCGCAACTGGCTGCTGGACGAGGCGAAGAAGGGCCGCAGCATCCAGCGCTTCAAGGGCCTCGGTGAAATGAATCCGGAGCAGCTGTGGGACACCACGGTGAATCCGGAGACCCGGCGCATGCTGCAGGTCGGCATCGAGGACGCGATTGCCGCGGACCAGATGTTCTCGATGCTGATGGGCGAGGCGGTCGAGCCGCGCCGCGACTTCATCGAGGCGAACGCGCTGAAGGTCGCCAACCTGGACATCTGATCCGCTCTCGCCGATCCGAAGCCCCGCCCCGCCGCTGGCGTGGGGCCGGCGAACTCAGCGGGACCCGAGGAACGGGTGCCCGCGTGGTGGCCGGTGCAAGGCAAATAATTGCCCCTTGGTCAGGGAAGGTTGTCCAAGTAATTGATTTTTAACAACCTTTGATGCGGCGCTGCAACTTGTTATCCCGTGCCGGGTCAGGTTACGCTTTGCAATCCCCCGCGTCGTTACGACACGCCCTGACATTATGAGGATCACCATGAAGCATGCCCGAGGGTTAACCATGCTGGCCGGCATTGCGCTGTTGCTGGGCGTGGCCAGCAGCCCGGCGCTGGCGCGCAAGAGCGACGACGCCAAACCCAAGAAGGAAGTGCTCTACCCGAACGCGACCCGCGCCGAGCCGAAGCTCGACCTGACCAGCGAGAAGGACCAGAAGAACCTCAACGAAGGCCTGGACGCGGTCAATGCCGGCGACAAGGCCAAGGCCGAGCCGCTGCTGCAGTCGATCATCGACGGCAGCAAGAGCAAGTATGCCCAGGCGCTGGCCCTGCAGGGCCTGGCCAGCCTCCACTACAACGACGGCGACACCAAGGGCGCGATCAGCTCGCTGCAGCGCTCGCTAGCGCTCGGCGTGATGCCGAATGACACCTACTTCCAGCTGATGTACATGCTGGCGCAGTTCCAGCTGGCCGACGAGCAGTACCAGCCCGCGCTGGACACGATCGCCAAGTGGCGCGCCGAGGGCAAGAAGGAAACCGCCGATTCGTACGCGCTCGAAGGCAATGCCGACTACCGGTTGAGCAAGTACCCGGAAGCGATCGCCGCCATCAACAAGGCCAAGTCGCTGACCGACAAGCCGCAGCCGACCTGGGACCAGATCCTGATGGCCAGCTATGCCGAATCCGGCCAGGACGACAAGGCGGCCGCCCTGGCCACCAGTCAGCTCAATTCCAATCCGGGCGACCCGAACGCACTCAACAACGCGGTCGCGGTGCTGATGCAGGCGCACAAGTACCCGGAAGCCATCCAGATGATGGAGAAGGCCCGCGCCGACGGCAAGCTCAGCAAGGACACGCAGTACGTGAACCTGGCCAAGCTGTACCTGATCACCGGCCAGGACAGTTCCGACCCGGCGCCGAACGCGACCAAGGCCCAGCAGGTGCTTGAGGAAGGCATGAGCAAGGGCGTGGTCAAGCCCGACGCGGAAACCTACGTGCTGCTGGGCCAGTCCGCCGAGATCGCGAACAACATCGACAAGGCGATCGGCTACTACAACAAGGCCCAGCCGATCGCCACCGATGGCGAGCCCGCACTGCGCGCCGGACGCCTGCTGCTGAGCGAGAACAAGTACAGCCAGGCCAAGGGCCTGGTCCAGCAGGCCCTCGACAAGGGTGTGAAGCACAAGGGTACGGCGTACATGCTGCTGGCCGAGTCCGAGCGTGGCTTGAAGAACAAGCCTGCGGCGATCGCCGCGATGAAGAAGGCCGCACAGGATCCGGAGACGGCGGCAAAGGCAAAGGACTGGCTGAAAAAGACCGGTGCTGACTGACCGGCCGAAGCACCTGGCAAGCCGCGGGGTGGATGGACGTCCATAGTCTGCCCCGCAGCGCTATACAAATGTCATGTGCTGTTGTACCGTTGAAACCTTTCCCTGCGTCTCCCCAGCGGCAAGTTCCCTCCGGGTCCGTCCAGGCATTCAGACGGTTCCGGGTCAAGCCCTGCGGCAACGTTCTCTTCTGATCGATCAGCTCCAGACTAGTGACAGATGGCCTCAAGTAACGAAGAAATCGGGCGCGAGCCGTTTAGTTGGAAACGCACCTGGGCATTGGCAGTTGCCATCGGGCTGCATGCGTTTGCCTTCCTGTTGATCGTGGCGCCGATGGCGCCGCCGAATCAGAACCACAAGGAAAAGGAACGCATCGTCCAGGTGAACTT